>JBHHWH010000012.1:0-39022 GCA_046756405.1 Acidimicrobiia bacterium
TCGCTGTCGCTGTCGCTGTCGCTGTCGCTGTCGCTGTCGCTGTCGCTGTCGCTGTCGCTGTTCGACGAGCCATCCGAACTGGATGAGGAGCCGAACGTGGGGGTCGGGATACCCAGGATCGCCGCTGTCGGGGCGTCTGTCGTTCCCCCTGAGGTGGAGCCCGAGGAATCGGGCGTGGAGCCAGAGGCCCAGGCGACGCCCACCAAGGAGAGGGCTGTCATCGCCGCGACGGTCACGCTCAGGACCTTCTTCGGGATGGACAAGCCCGAGATCTTCTTGTTCATGTAATCCTCCTAAGTCGGATTGGATCTGTTCCTGCAAGTATCCTTCGAGCTGCCTTAGGCGCGTCTCAGAAGAACCTCAAGAATGTGTCAAGGCTCCCTGATCGGGCCCATAGCCCCAAGGCAGACGGCGGTTCCCGTGGAATGGGGCCGGTGGGTGCTGTCGCCTCGTCTTCGGTGACAATGGTCGGGCAAATCCCTGAGGGCCGTCAGAGGGCCTCGACCGTCGGGAGCGGCAGGACTGGTACCAGCCGTTACACCGGCGGCAGAGAGTCGGCCGTCTCCCGGCGGTCACCGACCATCAGACCAAGAATGGTCCAACCCCACCCAAGATGCACCAATGAACAGAGATGGGGTCGCCCATACCTGGACCGCCGTCGACGGCGATTTCGACTCAGGGGCTCTCGGCTCGGGGGAGAGCTTTCAGTTCACCATCGACCAGCCGGGGGAGTACGCCTTCTTCTGTTCGATCCACCCTTCGATGATGGAAACAGTCACCGTCTCCGGCTGACGCTATGAACCAAACGACGGTTGGGAGCGTATTGGTGGGAGTCAGTCCGAATCCGGACCTCCAACCATCGGAGAGGTGAACCAGCAATGAAACGGACATCGGTAGCTCTTGCCGGCCTGGCCCTGGTGGCAGCGGCGTGCACTACATCATCGGAGCCGGAGGCAGCCACCACCACCGAGGCGCCCCCTCAGGCGACCACCACCGAGCAGATGACCCAACGTCCTGCCACCTTCCCTGCTGAGGTGGTATTCGAGGCGCAGACTTCGGACGGTTCCACGATCGTGGTGGCGTCGGTGACTCTGCCGGCCTCGGGGTTTGTCGCCGTTCGCTCCAACTCCGACGGCAAGCCCGGTCCGGTGATCGGCCACTCCGAGCTGCTGCCTGTGGGAACGTCGACTGATGTTGTGATCACCCTCGATCAACCGTTGGAGGCGACCGGTCTGGTCTTCCCGATGGTCCGCATCGACATGGACGGCGACGGCGAGTACACGTTCATGCCGCCGGACAACGCGGTGGACATTCCGCTTGCTAGTGGTGAGATAGTGGTTGACCAGCGAGCCTGGGGTACCGAGGTGGTCCTGGAGCTCGACGGGCTTCCCCCGGCTGGCTCCTATTCCGCCTGGGCGATCGACGAGGCGGGCAACTGGCACCAGGTCGCCACCTGGGGTCCCACGCCCAACTACTCGGTCGTGGTCACCGGAGCCTCGTCTCTCAACTTCTCGGACCTCGACCGGATAGTGGTGACCAGGGTGATCGGGAGCGGTTGATCCTTGAGGCTCGACCCAACGACGCCTGACCTCTAAAAGGCCTCTCTTCCAGTCTCCAGGATGGCTCTGATCTTCTTCTCCACTTCAGGAGGTACCACGCTGTCGGGATCTCGCAGGTCAGAAAGACTCGTCTGGGCGTCGACCAAGGTGGCGTAGAGGGGCGGACAGGTGGGGCAGGTCTTCAGGTGCGCCTCCACGAGGTGGGCAGTGGGGTCGTTGAGGGCACCATCGAGGTACTCGGAGATGTGCTTTCGGGCATCCCAGCATCTCCACGGCACTCCTTTGAGTTCCTTGCGTCGCTCATACCCTTCAGCGAGGGCGGTGGCCAGGGCCATCCGGCCACGGCGCAGTCTCTGTTTGGCGGCGTGCAGGCTGATGCCCCGCAACCCGGCGACCTCGGCGTTGTCCAGCCTTCGGCGGTTGGCACCTATGCAGAGACCGGAACCACTCCGGTGAGGAGAACGCCACCGACCAGCAGGGTTGTGGCCGCCGCTAGATTCCCCGCCTCAGGCACCCAAGGGGGTAGCCCAAATTGGCTTGGAGCATCAGACCGATACCGGCTCCAAAAGCCACCAACCCTGCGACGAGCTGGATCAGACGACGCGGTATCTTCTCGCCTCGCACGGGAATGAACATGGGTCGCTGAACGCTAACCGTGGGGACCCGTTACCAGAGGAGGTACCTTGGCCATCGACTTCACCGTTTACGACGGGGCTGGAAACCTGTGGACGCTGTCGGATCACCTCCAGGCCGCGGCGGTGATCACCTTTCACCGCGGCGACTTCTGAACGTACTGTCACGGCCAGTTGGCCGTCATGGCACTGAAGCACCACGAGTTCCTGGGGAAAGGGGCGCGGGTGTTCGCGATGAGCGCGGACACTGCCGGACAGAACTCGGCGGTGATGGAGAAGCTGGCTCTCACCTTCCCCGTCCTCTCCGACCCTGACCGGTCCCGGGCGATCACTCCCCTGGGTTTCGCCGACGAGAAGGACCCCCGCCAGATAGCGCGCCCGTCGGTGCTTATTGTCGATCCCGATGGCGAGGAGGTGTTCCGGTTCGTGGGCAGGGACTTCGCTGATCGCCCCGATGAGGACCGCCTCCTGGAAGCCGTCGCCGCCCTCGACTTGCCGCCCACAACCCAGGAACCTCCAGTGGTGGGCGAGGCCAAGCCGGGGAAGAAGGCATACCCCCTTGAAGGACTATCGCCCTACTTCACCGGGGCCGGCCTTGCCGTCTATGCCCTCAGGCAGAGGCACCGCGACATCAGCAAGGAGTTCTCTGAGGACGCGAAGGCCTACGGCCAGATGGTTGCCCGATACCGCGAGGCATTGTCGGCAGTGGAGGACCGCAGGACGTAACGTGGCGCCCATGGAGGGTCCCAAGGTCCAACTAGTGGTCACCTGCCTGGTGGATGCCTTGGCGCCCCAAGTGGGCCGGGCCACGCTATCGGTCCTGGAGAAGGCCGGCTGCCAGGTCGAGTTTCCCCCCGGCCAGACCTGCTGCGGTCAGCCCGCCTTCAACGTGGGACTCCTCGACGAAGCGACGGAGATGGCAGCCCACACCCTGGATGTGCTCGACGCGACGGAGGGCTCCATCGTCCTGCCCTCAGGCTCGTGTACCGAGATGATCGTCCACCACTACCCGGAACTGGTCGCCGGGACTGCCAGGGAGGAGCAGGCCAGCCGGGTGGCGGCGAGGACCCGGGAGCTGACGCAATTCCTCGTCGACGACCTCAACGCCGATGTCACCGCGTTTTGTTCCGGCTGCTCCGTCGCCTACCACTACTCCTGTCACGGGCTTCGCGGCCTGGGCCTGGCCGGCCAGGCTGACCACCTGCTCCAGCAGGTGGACCGGGTCGATCTGGAGGGCGACAGGGAGTGCTGTGGCTTCGGTGGGCTGTTTTCGGTGGAGATGGGACCGCTCTCGGCGGCGATCATGGACGAGAAGCTGGAACGGGTCGAGGCGTCGGGGGCCGATGTGCTCGTAGGTGGCGACATCTCCTGCCTGATCCACATGGAGGGAGGGCTCCGCCGACGCGGCTCCGAGATCAAGGTCAGGCACATCGCCGAGCTGCTCGCCGGAGGAGAGGAATGAGTCAGCCTGTCCGTTTTGTCGAGCGCGCTGAGCGCCTCCTGGGAAGTCACGAAGCGGCCGCCGTCGACCGGGGGATGCGGCATATGACTTCGATGAGGGACCGTGTAGCCGCAGAGTTCCCCCTCATGGAGGATCTGCGGGACCGGGCCCGCAGTATCCGCCTTCATCCCCTCGCCCACCTCGACCGTCTCCTGGGCCGGTTCGCCGACGAGGTGACCGTCCGCGGCGGCAACGTCCACTTCGCTGCCGACCCCGACGAGGCGAACAGGATCGTCGCCGGCATCCTCGAACGCGCCGGAGCAAAGCTGGTAGTGAAGTCGAAGTCGATGGTCTCCGAGGAGATCGAGCTGAACCAACATCTCGAAGCAGAGGGAGTGGAGGTGGTAGAGACCGACCTGGGCGAGTTCATCGCCCAGCTCGCCGGGGACACCCCCAGCCACATCATCGCCCCTGTGCTCCACATGACCCGCCAGGATGTGGGCCGGCTCTTCGCCGAGAAGCTGGAAGTGGACTACACCGACGACCCGGCAGAGCTGAACCAGATAGCCCGAAACCACCTGCGGGATATCTTCCTCCGCGCCGACGCCGGCATCTCCGGGGTGAACCTCGCCATGGCCGAGTCCGGATCGATCGTCGTGGTCACCAACGAGGGCAACGGAAGGCTGGTTACCACCGCCCCCCGGGTGCACATCGCCCTGATGGGCATGGAGCGCATGGTTGCTTCCTGGAAGGATGCCGCGGTCATCCTCGAGATCCTCGCCAGGTCCGCCACCGGCCAAAGACTCTCCGTCTACACCAATGTGATCACCGGACCCCGCAGGCCCGGTGACGCGGACGGCCCCGATGAGCTTCACGTCGTCATCATCGACAACGGTCGCTCCGAGATCCTCGGCGGGCCCACCGCCGAGATCCTTGCCTGTATTCGCTGCGGCGCCTGCCTGAACGTCTGTCCTGTCTTCCGCACTGTGGGCGGCCACGCCTACGGAACCGTCTACTCGGGTCCCGTGGGGTCGGTGGTTACCCCGGGGCTGGCCGGGATGGACCCCTGGTGGGACCTGCCCTTCGCCTCCACCCTGTGTGGTGCCTGCGAGGAGGTTTGCCCGGTACGGATCAGGATCCCTTCTCTCCTCCTCGAACTTCGGGCACGGGCTGCCGCCGAGGGGAGACTCCCCGGCTGGCTCAACCGGGGGATCAGCCGGTATACGAGGGCCGCTGTTGAGTCGCGTCGCTGGCGCCGGGCCAAGAGGTGGGCAGCAGTCCTGGCTCGACCCCTGGCCCGTAGGGGATGGATTCGCCGGCTTCCCGGTAGGGGGAGGGAATGGACCCGCTACCGGGACCTGCCGGCACCGGCGCCCCAGTCTTTCGGTGAGTGGTGGGAGGAGAACCGTGGACCGTGACACCTTTCTCGCCCGGGTCGGTCAGGCGGCCATGGGATCGAAGCTTCCCCTCCCAGCCGAACAGCCTGGCCCCCTACCCGAGATCGACGACGGGGAAGACCTCCTGGCCCTGTTCCGGCGCCGGGCCGTCGAAGTGGACGCCGTGGTGCACGGGCCCGTGTCCCGTTCCGGAGCAGCCCGGGCGGTGGTGGGGATCGCCGCCGGCCATGGAGCTGTCTCTTTCATGGCCTGGGACGATCTACCGGCCTCGGGAGTGGTGCCGGCGTTGATCGAAGCCGGCCTGAAACGGGTCGACCACCAGGTGCCTGAAGATGGCCGGGTGGCCCATCACAGCTCCTACCGCCGGCTCGACCTGGGCGTCACCGGTTCGTTGGCCGGGCTGGCCGAAAGCGGGAGCGTGGCCCTCACCCACGGCGCGGGGCGCCCCCGGATGGCGAGCCTGGTTCCGGAGATACACGTGGCGCTGGTGGAGGTGGAGACCATGGAGAGGACGCTGGCCCACTGGGCGGAGAAACATCCCGAGGCGGTCAGAGACACCACCAACCTGGTGGTCGTCACCGGGCCCAGCCGCACCGGGGACATCGAACTCCAGCTCAACCTGGGAGTTCATGGTCCCCGCCACCTCCACATCGTTCTGATGGGCTGAGTCCGATCGGACCTGGTGGGAGGCTGAAAGTCCCTGCTGCCCTGGTGAAAGTCCCGCGGTTCTTCGGTCCTTGTCCTCTGGTGCCCGTGGGCTCGCATACCCGACGATGTTGGTGTGCTCCCCAGGAGAGCGAGGTCAGACAAAGGAGCTGGACCAATGAAGCACCCCTACCAGCATGGTCAAAGGCCAGCGGCCTTTGGTCTCTGTGGCTGCTTCTAACCAGTCCCCAGTGGTCAACTCGACCACGACAGCAACCGGCGGCGTCTCCGGGTGGAAGGGGACTCCGTCGGCCTGCACAAGGTCGAGGCCCATCTCCTCGGCGACCTTCGTTAGCTTGCGGAGGATCAGGGGGTCAGAGGTGAGGGCAGGATCATTGCCACACCGCTCCGGCGGGTCGGAGCTCAGCCGGCAGCCGTTTTGGTGGTCGCAGCGGCAGGAGGTGCGAGTTGGTCGGCCATCACCTCGCGGAGCAAGTCCAGGGCCTCGATGATCTTCGGCGAGGTCAGGGAGTAGTAGACGAACTGGCCGTTCCTCTGTCGTCGTACCAGGCCCTTGTCCCGCAGGATCCCCAGGTGTTGGGAGACGTTCGACTGGGGGAGCCGCAGCTCGTCACAGATGTCCGACACCGACATTGGGCCGTCACGGAGGGCGTTGATGATCAGCAGCCGTTTCGGGTCGGCGAGGCCCTTGCAGACGCTGGCGTGGAGCCGGTCGAGCTCCTGCCTCACGGAGTCCATACCCCCAATATGCCAGAAAGTGGTGGCCGGGGAAAGGCGAAACGGCCTCTCACGGAGCGAAACATTGGACGGAAGGCGACAAACCAGACAAAAAAGGGTTGACGCCTTGCCGTCTCTTCTCCATACTCGAAGCAGGCATATGCGGGTATCTGCGTATCTGCATATTTGTTGTGAGTTTTCGGGACGCGCCGGCGGGTTTGCCGGTACATTGTGGCCGAGAAACTGGGAAAGGAGCAGAGTTGACCACCCAGATCGAAGCGGACAAGGTGCTTGATTGCACAGGCCTCCTCTGTCCGATTCCCGTCGTTAAGACCTCCAAGGCGATCAAGGAGATCGAGGTCGGCCAGATCCTCCACATGGTCGCCACGGACCCTGGAGCACCCCCCGACATGGAGGCCTGGGTCCGTCAGACCGGACACGAAATGGTCGGCAAAACCGAAGAGGACGGAAAGTACCTGTTCTGGTTCAAGAGGACCCACTAGGAGGCACCCACATGACCACAGCAGCCCAAGACGCAGGCATCAGCCTGTCACCCCAGGAGATTCCCGAAGCCGAGGGGGCCACCAAGCAGAAGAAGCTAGCGCTGGTGGCCTCGAAGGGAGGCCTCGACGAGCTGTATCCGATCCTGATCATGGCCTCAACCGCGGGGGCCCTGGGATGGGACGCTCGTGTCTTCTGCACCTTCTATGGCCTCGACCTGGTCAACAAGAAGCGGCGTCAGAAGATGAAGGTGTCGGCGGTGGGCAACGCCGCCTCGCCACCACCGCTCAGTGGAGTCGAGGTCAGGGTTCCCACGATCCTCGGGATCCTTCCCGGGATGAACACGGTGGCGACATGGATGATGAAGAAGTGGATGAAGGACTCGAACATCCCCGACCTCGAGGACCTCTACCAGACGTGCGCGGACCTCGGCGTCAAGTTCTACGCCTGCGCCACGACGATGGGTGTGATGAACGTCACCCAGGACGACATCGTCGACAACGCCGAGTGCCTTGGCGCTACAGCCTTCCTCGACTTTGCTGCCGAAGCCGACGTATCCCTGTTCGTCTAGCCCACTAATCGAACAACCAAGAGAAGCCCAACCTAGGAGGAGGAGGTGGCCTTGGACGACGAGGCCGTGGTCGTGTACGTGCAAACCCATGGGGTCGATGAGCCGTCCAAGGCGGCGACACCCTTCTATCTGGCCACGGCAGCCGCAGCCATGGACATGGACGTCAGCATCTACTTCACGATGCATGGACCGACCCTGCTTCGCAAGGGCACCGGGGACACGCTTACGGTCAAAGATGGTGGTGCTCCGCTGGCTAGCTTCATCGCCCAGGCACAATCTGTGGGGGTCCGGTTCCTCGTCTGCCAGCCCTCCCTCGACCTCGTCGACCTCCAGATGGAAGACCTGATAGAAGGTGTGGAGATGATCGGTGGGGCCGCCTTCAACGACATGGCTGCCAACGCCGACGCGGTGATCAGCTTCTGATGACCGCCACCCTCGCTCCCGTTTCCTTCACCAAAACCCCCGGGGCGACCATCTCCCCCAACACCTACACCGACGTCCCCTACGAGGAGAAGCTCCGGCTGTGGGAGGAGGTGCGGGCCGATCCCCGCTTCCCCGACTACCTCTACGGTTGCTATGAGTGCGGCATCTGCGTGGCGGCCTGCCCCTCGGCCCGCTTCTACGACTTCTCCCCTCGCAAAATCGCCCAGGCGGCGGCTCGGGAGGACGTGGAGCTGCTCTACGAGCAGATGAACGACGACGTCTGGCAATGCTCGCAGTGCTTCTCCTGTGACCGCTGCCCCCGCCAGAACTCCCCAGGAGGGCTGATCACCATCCTCCGCGAGGTGGCGGTGCGCAATGGGCTGGCCTCCTCCCGGGAGGCTCTGGAGGGATACGGGCGGGTGGTGTACAAGATCATGACCACCGGCACTCAGGTCTCCCCCGACATGCTCCAGCCCGATGCCTTCCCTGACTGGGGCCCGGATGTCCGTGATGTCTCCGAGAACCTGGACCTGTGGCGTCGAGCCCTCCCCCCGGAGACGCTGCATACCACGTCCACTAGCTGGGAGGTCTCGGAGCAGACCCTCATCGAGCTGTACCTCATCTGGTACTACAGCGACGTGATGGACATGATCGAAGAGGTCGACGAAGGCCTCCACATGATCATCCTCGATGTCATGGAGGAGGCCCTGGAAGAAGCAGGGTACGAGATATGACCACCACCAATCCCACCGGAATAGAGAGCATCATTCCCCTCGACTCGATAAAGAGAGCGCCCTACCGTCTCGACGAGGAGCCACCTCCCACCGAAGACATCCGAGAGGTGCTCTTCACCCTCGAAGCAGCCGGCGAGTTGATCGTCCAGAGGGTGCCCGAGCCCTATGTGGAGGTGACCACCAAGTACGGGCGTATCAAAAAGATTCCCGAGTCGCTGACCTGGCATCACAAGTCCTGTGGACAGTGCGGACACATACCCGGGTATTCCACCTCCATCTTCTGGCTCAACCGCCAGTTGGGTATGGACTACATCGACCCCATCGACCAGACCTCCTGCACGGCGTGGAACTACTACGCCTCGGCGACATCCAACCCGGTGGCCCAGGGGGGAGTGGCAATGCGTAACTTTGCCGCCGCCTACGAGACCGGCTACTTCCCCATCATCCACTGCGGCACCTCGTATGGCCACTACAAGGAGGTGCGGGAGGAGATAGTCCACCACAAGGACCTGCGTGACCAGGTGCGTCAGATCATGGAAAAGCTGGGCAAGCCCCTGGTGATGCCGGAGGAGATCGTCCACTACTCCGAGTGGGTGCACGCCATGCGGGACCGGATCGCCGAGCGTCAGGTACTTGACCTATCCAACATCACCGCGTCGGTGCACCCTGCATGCCACTACTACAAGCTGGTCAAGGAGGACGCTATCTACGACCCCGACATTTACGGGGGTCAGCGCACCGCCACCGTGACCGGGCTGATCGAGGCGCTCGGCGCCAACGTCGGCGACTACTCCACCTTCTTCGACTGCTGTGGGTTCGGGTTCCGCCACATCCTGGTGCAGCGGGACTTCTCCCGCTCTTTCGCCACCCAGCGCAAGATCGAGGTGATGAAGGAGGAGGCCAATCCCGATGTGACAATCACCCACGACACCGGCTGTGTCACCACCCTGGACAAAAGCCAGTTCGCCGCCCAGGCCCACAACAAGAACGTCGGGGTGCCGGTGATGTCCGACGCCCAGTTCGCCGCTCTGGCGATGGGCGCCCACCCCTACAAGGTGTGCCAGCTCCACTGGCACTCCACCGACTACCGGCCGCTGCTGGAGAAGATGGGCATCGACTGGGAGCAGAAGTGGGTGGAGTTCGAGAAGGATCTCAAGCGCCTGGAGGCTCACGAGATCGAGTATCTGACCTGGGAGGACGTGGATGGCTGATGGGCGAGTAGTGATAATCGGCGCCGGACCGGCGGGCCTGGAGGCCGCCCGTCTCGCTGCCGACCTGGGGGCGCAGGTCACCCTGGTGGAGAAGAAGGACGCCCTCGGGGGCATGCCCATCGCCGCCAACTACGCCGCGCTGACCCACGGCTTCCAGGACGCCGGCGAGGCCATGGGGGAGATGATCGCCGCGGTGATAGACCACCCCAACGTCGAGGTCCGCACCTCCTCGCAGGTCACCAACCTGTCGGGTGCAGCACCGGACTTCGCTCTGACGATCGCCAACGGCGAAGCCTCCGAGGAGGTCTCGGCGGGCGCGGTCATCGTGGCCACCGGTTTCCGTCACTTCGACCCGGGTCGGGAGACTCAGCAGTACGGCTATTACGAGTTTCCCGATGTGATCACCCTTGCCGACGCCGAGGCCATGCTCAAGGCGAACAACTTCGTCCGTCCCTCCAACGGCGAGGTTCCGGAGAGGGTGGCCTTCATCCAGTGCGTCGGTTCTCGTGATCGCCAGATCGGCAACGAGTTCTGCTCCAAGGTGTGCTGCGGCATCTCCTCGAAGCAGGCCATTGAAGTTCGCCAGCAGGTCCCCGACGCTCGAGTCTTCATCTTCTACATCGACATGAGGATGTACGGGTACTGGGAGAATGAGATCTACTGGCCTGCTCAGGAGCAGTACAAGGTCAACTATGTGAAGGGCATCGTCACCGAAATCCTTCAAAAGGGCGACAAGCTGGTGGTCCGCGGAGAGGACACCACCATGGGCCGCCCCATGGAGGTGCCGATGGACATCGTGGTTCTCGCCGTGGGCATGGAGCCCAGTCAGGGCACCCGGGAGATGGCTGAGGTACTGGGGCTGGGCACAAACAAGTACGGCTTCATCGCCCAGGACCACAACAGCCTGGACACCGTGGCCACCGAGGTGCCCGGAGTGTTCGTGGTGGGTGCAGCCCGGGGCCCCGCCGACCTCGACGACTCCATCGCCACTGCCGGCGCCGCTGCAGCGAAGGCCGTTGCCTACCTCAACGCGGGGGTACCGGTCTGACCTCCCGGGAAGTGCTCACCGGCCAAGTGGTGGACACCCCCACCGCCAGGGAGTTCACCCGTCTCGCCCTGCAGAAGGTGAGCGAGGCGGAGCTCGAGACCGTGGCCGCCAAGGTGGAGTTCAAAGCGGAGCGCATTGCCGACCTGGTCGCTCCTGACCGTCTCGCCGTCTGGAGCGAGGAGGACGCCACCACCACTCTGCGTTGGGTCTTTTCCGCCCGCCGCAAAGCCCCGCTGATCCTCAGCTCCCTAGGCCTGGAAGGCTTCGCCGCCGCGGTGAACCGGCTGGTCTGGGGCCCAGGTCCTGCCGGGGACCGGCTGGAGAGGTTCCACGAGACCATTACCGGTATCGGTAGGGGCCTTCCTGAGACCCTCGGCTACGACCTCGGCTCGGAGCTGATGCACTTCGCCGGTCCCGACCGCTACTGGCTGTGGACCCGCTGGATCTGGAACCCGCACTCAGAGACAGGAGCCCTGCCCCTGGTGGTCATGGAGGAGGTGGACATCGACGGGGATTCCATCGCCAACACCTACGAGCGAATCGGCCTCGCCATGGCCTTCGTCGACGAAGTAGGGGCCGCCGCCGGGTTCCGGACCCCCGGCCACGGGGTCTTCGGAACCGACGTCTTTTTGGCCTCCGTTTACGCCGTCTACATGTACACCACCCTGCGGATGCGGATGACCCAGGAGTTCAACAGGATCATCCCCGAGCTGGCCGAGCTGGTGAGCCGCCTCCTCGGGGTCCACCGGATCGAGAGGATGCAGTAGTGGGTAAGGACATCAGCCCCAAGGTCGAGCCCAGCGCCGTCCTGGAAAAGGAGGAGCTCACCCTCGAAGGGATGGACATCTCCGGTCACTGGAACCGGATGTTCGAACAGCGCACCATCTTCGACTACGACATCACCCAGTTGGACAAGGTCACCGCCCTTCCCGGGGGAGAGTCCATGGGATGGTGCTACCAGTGCGCCCAGTGCATCGGTGTCTGCCCTGTCGACCACGTCGGGAGCTACGGCCCCCGCAAGATCTACCGCAAGCTCCAGCTCGGCGTGGACCTCTTCACCGACCCCGACCTGTGGCTGTGCACCACCTGCGCCAACTGTCTCCGGGTCTGCCCCAAGGAAGTGGACATGATGCAGATCATGCCCGCGGTCCGCAAGGAGGCGGTCCTCACCGGTGGTGTTCCCGCCGAACTCCAGGATGTCTTCGAGAAGACGGCCCGCTACGGAAACCCCCTGGGGAAGAACCCCAAGCGGCGGGCCGCTTGGACCCGAGGTCTGGAAGTGGAAGTACCGGTCGTCTCCGAGCTGGGCCGCAAGGTCGAGGTGCTGTGGTGGGTCAGCGACTACCCCTCCTACCACCCCCGCGGCATCGACGCCTCCCGCGCCCTGGCCCGGGTGCTGGACCACCTCGGTGTCGACTTCGCCATCCTCGGTGCCGAGGAGCGCCACGACGGCGATTCCATGCTCCGGGCCGGTGAGGCCGGACTGTTCGAGATGCTTGCGGAGCAGAACATCGAGACCCTGAACAAGTATGACTTCGACGTCCTCCTCACCACCGACCCCCATGCCTACAACGCCTTCCTCCACGAGTACCCGGAGCGGGGCGGCAGCTACAACGTGGTCCACTACACCCAGTTCCTCGCCCAGCGGATCGAAGATATGGGTCTCACCGAAGAGTTGGGCCTCAACGTCACCTTCCACGACCCCTGCTACCTGGGGCGGCACAACGGCGAGTACGAGGCTCCCCGTGAACTGATCGAAGCCCTACCCGGGGCCGAATTCACCGAGATGTGGCGGACCCGGGAGAACGGCTACTGCTGCGGTGGGGGCGGCGGCGGCATGTGGTTGGACGGCCACGCCGCCGAGAACCAGCGAATGCGTTTGTCCGAGAAGCGAGTGCTGGAGGCCGTCGAGACGGGTGCAGACACCCTCTGTGTGGTCTGTCCCTATGAGGTCTCCCGCTTCGAGGATGCGGTCAAATCGACCAACAACGACGGCGCCCTCCAGGTGCTCGACATCGCCGAGCTTCTGGCCCAGGCCATGGGCCTGCCCAGAGACTGACCTGGGACGCTGAGAAGACAAGACAGAGCGAGAAGGGACAAGGGAGGGTCATGGATATCGTAGTCCTCCTCCGCCCGGTCCCCGACCCGGTGGAGGAACTGGAACTGAACGACGACGGCACCGATCTCGACCGTGACTACTTGGGCTATGTGCTCAACGAGTTCGACGATCACGCCCTCGAGGAGGGCCTGCTCCTCAAGGAGGAGAGCGGAGGAACGCTTACCGTCCTAGGACTGGGCACCGCCGACGAGATGGAACAGGTCCTGTTCACTGCCCTGGCCAAAGGCGCCGACGAGGCGGTACAGCTCGGCGAAGACCTGAGTCAACTCAGCGTTACCTCCCAGGCTGAGGTCTTCGTCTCAGCCTTAGAGGGTCGTTCCTACGACCTGGTCCTCACCGGGGTGCAGGCCGCCGACGAACTCGATGGTCAGCTCGGAGTCAGGGTGGCTTCCCGGCTTGGCCTTCCCCACGTGTCAGTGGTCGTTGGAGCGGAGGCGACCGACGGCGCGGTACGGGTGACCAAGGAGTTCTGGGGCGGTATCACCGCCGACTACCGAGTGCGCCTCCCCGCGGTTCTGGGAATCCAGGCGGCGCGCCAGGCCCCCCGCTACGTGGCAGTGAGCCTGATCCGCCAGGCCCAGCAGGAGGGCAACCTGAGCCAGTCAGACGTGAGCGCACCGGCAGACACCTCCGGGGTCGAGGTGGTGGCGATGCGGATCCCCGAGACCGGTGCCGGAGCGGAGATCATCGAAGGCGACGAGACGGAAGCGGCGGAGAAGATCCTCGAGATCGTTCGCGCCGCCGGGGTTTGAGGAGGCAGCCGATGGGTGATGTTTTCGTTGTTACCGAGCACCTCCAGGGAGAGCTAACCGACGCCAGCTTCGAAGCGGTGGGCACGGCCCGATCCCTGGCATCCGACACCGGAGGCCAGGTAGTGGTCGCGGTGGTGGGCTCCGGCGTCGCCGATATGGCCTCCCAGCTCGGAGGTGCCGACAGGATCCTGGTCGTCGACGATCCAGCCCTGGAGGTCTTCAACCCCGACGGCCACGCCCGGGTGTTCACCGCCCTGGCCGAGGGTCACGACATCGTGGTGGTCCCCTACACGTCTGTGGGCATGGACGTGGCCTCCGACATGGCGGTTCGTTCCGGACGACCCCTGGTCTCCTTCTGCACCGCGGTCTCCGCCGGTGGCAGGCTGGGGGCTACCTGTCAGCTCTACGCCGGCAAAATCGAAGCCGACGTGGTCGTCGACGGCACCCAGGCCATCTTCGCCGTCCTCTCCGGCTCGGGGGACGCCGCCGCCGGACGCTCCGGCGGAGCCGGCAACGTCGAGGTGGTAGAGAACCCGGCGGACCTCTCCGATCTGGCGGTGGAGTGCCTGGGAGTGGCGGAGCCTGAGGCGGGCGATGTGGACATCACCGCCCAGGACGTCCTGGTGGTAGTCGGCCGGGGCATCGAATCCGAGGACAACATCGAAGAGGCTCAGGAGCTGGCCGATGCCCTGGGTGGGGCCCTGGCCGCTTCCCGGCCCATCGTCGACCAGGGTTGGCTTCCCAAGACCCGGCAGGTGGGCAAGTCTGGGCTGACCGTCAAGCCCAGGGTCTACCTGACCCTCGGGGTGAGCGGTGCCCCGGAGCACGTGGAGGGGATGAAGGACGCCGGGACCATCATCGCGGTGAACACCGACCCTCAGGCCCCCATCTTTGGGGTGGCCGACTACGGATGGGTCGGTGACCTCTTCGATCTGCTCCCCGAACTCATAGACCTCGTCGAGTCGGACTGAGCATGACTCCGGGAGCCCTGCTGGCCGCCGTCGGAGAGGGAGTGGCCGGTCGCGAAGTCTTCCTCAACCAGGGAAACGGAGCGATCCTGGCCTTCTACCTCCTCGCCCTGATGGCCACCCTGATCTTCGTGACCGGGTTCTTCTTCCGTGCCAAGAAGTATGCCCGGGGTCGAGGGCGGCGCATCGACTGGAGACGGCTGGGGCCGGCGGTGGCGGAGATCGCCTCGCAGCGGACCGTGGCCAAGCGGGATCGGCTGGTGGGACTGGCCCACTTCTTGGTCTTCTGGGGTTTCGTTGTGCTCACCATTGCCACCGGCATCATCGCCGTCGACGAGGACATCATCGGGTTCCTCCTGGGGAGACCCGACCTCCAGTTCTGGAGGGGCGCCTTCTATCAGGGTTACTCCCTGGTGGTGGACCTGTTCTCCGTGGGTCTCGTAGCCGGTTTGGTCTACCTCGGCTGGCGGCGCCGCCATCCACCGGAGAGGCTCGCCTACGACCGGGTGGACCGCCAGCCGGGCTCCTTCGACCGTACCGGCTACACCATCGACGACCGCGCCTTCCTTTGGATCCTCCTCTTCCTCGGGATCAGCGGATTCCTCCTCGAGGGCTTCCGTATCGTCGCCACCGACTTTCCCGACTTCGAGGTTTACTCCGTCGCCGGTTGGGCCATCGCCAGGGCATCGACCTTCCTCGGCCCTGGAGGCGCCGAAGTGGCCCGGCTGGCCACCTGGTGGATCCACAGCCTGGCGGCCCTGACCTTCATCGCCTTCATCCCCTATTCCAAGGCGATGCACATGGTCACCGACGTGGTGGATCTGCTGGTCGCCGACCGTCACTCGGCCCGGGCGCTGCCAGGGCCGGCCCAGGTCCGCGACGAGGACTTCCTGGGGATGTTCACCTGGAAGGAGCTGCTGGACTTCGACGCCTGCACCAAATGCGGACGCTGCCATGAGGTCTGTCCGGCGAGGACCACCGGAGGTCCCCTTTCGCCCCGGGATCTGATCCTCGACCTGCGGGAGCTGGCCGACGCTCAGGTGGGATTGAACCTCTGGTACGGGCCGGGCGCGGAGCCCAGGGAGGGCGTCGGGCCGCTGGCCGGCGGCTACATAGCCACCGAGACCCTGTGGGCCTGCACCACCTGCATGGCCTGCATGGAAGTCTGCCCGGTGGGGATCGAACATGTGCCCACGATCGTGGACATGCGTCGCCAGCTCGTCGAGGCAGGCGACGTCGAGCCGGGCCTCCAGAGCGCCTTCCAGTCCCTCGCTAGGGCGGGGAACAGCTTCGGCAAGTCTGCCAAGCAACGGGCCCGGTGGACCCGGAGTCTCGACTTCGAAATCAAAGACGCCCGCAGAGAGCCCGTGGAGTACCTGTGGTTCGTGGGCGACCACGCCTCCTTCGACCCTCGGGCCGCCGAGGTGTCGGCCGCGGTGGCCAGGCTGTTGCACAGCGCCGGGGTCGACTTCGGGCTCCTCTACGAAGCGGAGCGGAACAGCGGCAACGACGTCCGGCGAGCTGGAGAGGAGGGCCTCTTCGAGATGCTGCGGGAGCAGAACCTGGAGGCCCTGGAGGCTGCCGAATACCGGCGGATAATGACCACCGATCCCCACTCCCTCAACACCCTCCGCTACGAGTACAGCCTCGACGGTCAGGTGGTCCACTACACCGAACTTCTCGATGAGCTGGTAGCCGCGGGAAGCCTCGATCCCAGGGGGCTCAGCGGCACCGCCACCTATCACGATCCCTGCTACCTGGGTCGCTACCAGGAGGAGTACGAGGCGCCGAGACGACTGATCCGCGCTACCGGCCTGGAGCTGGTGGAGATGGGGCGCTGCCGGGAGAACAGCTTCTGTTGCGGTGCCGGCGGAGGCCGGATCTGGATGGACGACTCCGGGCTCGACGAACGGCCCTCGGAGAACCGGATTCGGGAGGCCGTGGCCCTGGGCGACGAGGTGCGGTTCTTCGTCGTTGCCTGCCCCAAGGACATGGTCATGTACTCCGACGCGGTCAAGACCACCGGGCATGAGGGCCGCCTTGAGGTGGTGGACATCGTTCAGCTCCTGGAACGGGCCCTCATGGGGGTGGCAGTTGGCTGAGGCTCCCACCCCGGTTTCGATCGGGAAGCCCTCCACCGGCGATGGGCTGGCTTCGGTCCTGGGCCAGGCTGCCGCCGACATCCTCCGTCTCCACATGGCCGTGATCGATCGCGAAGACCGCCTCGAGTCGGGGACCGGTGGGTGGAAGGCGGGGGTCCTCGCCGACGCCGAGGCCCGGGCCGAAGCCGCCGAAGCGGCGGTGCTGCGGGCCCTCCGCATGGCAGCCGACGCCACAAACTTCTCCATCCTCAAGGCCCTCACCGACGGGGTGGGGACGCCCGTCGACCATCTCTGCGACGTCACCGGGCTGGGCCGGCTCGAGCTGGCCGAGAGGCTCGGCGACCTCACTTCCGCCGGCCTGGCCACCAAGATCCCCGAGGCCAACCAGGTGGCCGGAGTGCCCGCCGGAGCAGCCCTTGTGGAACTCGTAAGTAGCGCTGCGGCGACGGCGGCACGTGATCTGGGGAGGGAGGGCTGATGCGGTGTGCCTTCTGCGAGTTCGAAGGTCCACGACCGGAACTGCATGCCCACCTCACCGACACCCACCCGGACCAGGTCCGTACCTGGGAGAGCCCAGGCACTGGACGCCGCTACTTCGAACTGGCCTGTCCCGACTGTGACGATTCGTTCCGTCATCAGGTGAAGCCACGTTCCCGGGATCCGAATTTCCTGGAGGAATACGCTCGGGAGATCAGGATCGTGGCCTTCGACCAGTTTCTGTATCACCGCCAGATAGCGCACGAAAAGGAGAACGCAAGTGGCTGAAGTTCGAGGCTGCAACATTCCCGAAGACCTCTACTACTGGCCGGAGAAGCACGTCTGGGCCTCTCCCCAGGAGGACGGAAGCGTCAAAGTGGGGGTGACCGATGTCGCCCAGCACATGGCGAAGACCATCATCTCGGCCCTGCCGAAGGCCGCCGGAAAGTCCACTAAGAAGGGTCGGAGCCTGGGAACCATCGAGAGCGGAAAGTGGGTGGGGCCGGTGACCTCGCCGCTGACCGGGGAGATCGCCGAGACCAACCCGACCCTGTCCAGCGACCCGTCCGTCATAAACCGCGATCCCTACGAGGAGGGCTGGTTCGTGCGTATCAGCCCGGCCGACTGGGAGGGCGAGTCGGCGGATCTGGTCACCGGAGCCGATGGTGTGGCGGCCTACGAGGCCTTCCTGGAGTCGGAGGGGATCACCTGTGAGTCGTAACTGATGGAGAGCTACCGGGGTTGTCATGTTCCCCCCGATCGGCTCTACGACGTGGAGGGGGACCTATGGGTGCGGTTCGAGGGTGCCCTGGCCCGGATCGGGATGACCGATGTGGCCCAGACCCGGATGGGCAAGGCGGTCTCCATCGTCTTCAAAAAACCCGGTCGCCGGGTGAAGGCGGGGGGATCGGTGGCGACGGTGGAGAGCGCCAAATGGGTGGGCCCGATCCACACCCCCTTCGCCGGGGAGGTTGTCGAGGTCAACGAAGCCACCTTCAGTCGGGACATCCTCATCGCCAACCGGGACCCCTACGGGGAGGGTTGGATCTCGGTGATCCGTCCCGACGACCCCAGCGCACCCAAGAGACCCCTACTGGAAGGCCCCGAAGCCTTAGAGGCCTATATCGCCCGGATCGACGAGCTCGACGTGAGCTGTTTCCGTTGCGAGGACTGATCATGGCCAGCCAGCTCCGTATCATCGACTTCGGGGAGGTGAGCGGGCTGCGCTCCCAAACCCTGTGGCATGCCCTCGCCTACGGGGTTTCGGAGGACTCACCTCCGACCCTCTCCTTCATGCAGCCCACCGAGCCGTATGTCTCCATCGGGTATCACCGCAGCCCCGACGAACTCGACCCTGAAGTATGTGGTGCTCGAGGCTTCCCGGTGTATCGACGAATGGTCGGGGGCGGCCCGGTGTACATCGACCGGGGTCAGCTCTTCTTCCAGGTGATCGTCCCTGCCGAGTCGGTCGAGGCCAGGCGGGCCGATGCCATACGGAGACTTCTCGAGCCGGCGGTCGCTGCCTTCAACGATGTGGGGATTTGCGCCACGCTCGACGGGAGCAACGAAGTCGTGGTGGGGGATCGCAAGATCTGTGGCCATGCTGCAGGTCAGATCGGAAAAGCGGTGGTGGTGGTGGGAAACGTCATCGACTCCTTCGACCACACCGCCGCGGCCTCCATCGTGAAGGCGCCCTCTTGTGAGGCTCGCAACGAGTTCCTCGCCCAGATGAGGCGCTTTGTTGTCCCGACCCCCACCGACTTTGCTGCGTTTGCCGTCGCGGCCCGGGACCGGTACTCCGAAGCGTTGGATCTCCCCGCGGTGGAGGGTGACCTCACCTCCGAGGAGGGAGCGCACCTGGCGCGCCTTGACCAGCTCTTCACGGATCCGGAGTGGATCCACGGTGTCGACCGTCCCCCGCAACGGTGGTGGCGGGCAAAGGTCAAGTCGGGGGTGTGGGTGGCCCAGGGCGGATGGAACGGAACCCGGCTCACCGTCGCCATCGAAGGGGACCGGGTTCGCTCCCTGAGGGTCGGCTCGGATCGGGGAGAGCCCCTGTGGGCCCTGAACGGCCATGCGGTACTTCAGATAGAGGACGCTCTGCGGATTCTTCAGCAACGGGACTCCGGGCTGGCGGCGCTCCTGGAGGAGATTGCGTCCAGGCCTCCGGCCTGAGAAAGGAGCAGAAATGGCGACGATCAAGGGGTTCGAGGTCCGGCCGGACCTCTCCTACGACTTCGAGCACCACATGTGGGTGGAGGAGCTGGGCGGCACCCGGGTGCGGATCGGCATGGACTCCCTGGGTGTTGAGACCTCGGGAACCCTGGCCCATCTGATGATGGTGGAGCCTGGAACCGAAGTAGCTCGCGGTGAGCCCTTCGGCTCCCTCGAGGCAGAGAAGTACGTCGGCCCTCTGGTGGCTCCCCTATCGGGGAGGGTGGTGGCTGTTAACGGCGCGGTGCTCTCCAACCCGGCCGCAGTCCAGTCGGGGCCCTACCGCGCCGGTTGGTTGATCGAGCTGGAGGCCACCAACCTCGCCGAGGAGCGCTCCAACCTGGTCACTGGGGAAGACGAGGTCAAGCAGAGGTTCGCCGAGAAGGTCGTCGAATACCGACTTGAAGGTGTGATCGCCGAATGACCCTCCCCATCTCCAAAGAGACCTTCGCGCTGAGGCAGCGCAACTTTAGGAACACCATCGAGTTCTACGCTCCCGGCTTGAAGCGGTGGGAGACCGCGGAGTGGAAGCCGGCCAACGCCCGGCGGTTTCTTCCCATCTCGGTCACTGGAGGTGCCTGTGCTCTTCAGTGCGACCACTGCCAGGCCAATGTCCTCAAGGGAATGATCTCGGCGAAGGCGGGAAAGGACCTCTATGAGCTTGCGCAGCGGCTTTGGAGCCAGGGCACCGACGGCCTGCTCATTTCAGGGGGTTCCACCAGGTCCGGTGGGGTGCCGCTGGACAAGCACATGGACGCCATCGCCCGGATCAAGGCCGAGCTCCCCATGAGAGTCGTTGTCCACTCCGGGGTGGTGGCCCCCCATATAGCCGAAGGGTTGGCCGACGCCGGGGTGGACGGGGTGATGCTCGACATTATCGGCGCCAACGAGACCATTGGCGATGTCTACCACCTCGACTTGACCACCACCGACTTCGAGAGGTCCCTCGCCCTGCTGGCCGCCCAGGACCTGCGGATCATCCCCCACATCGTCATCGGTCTCCATTACGGCCGCTTCCTCGGTGAGCACAACGCCCTGGAGATGATCGCCCGGTACCCGGTCTCCACCCTGATCCTGGTGGTGTTGATGCCGCTGACAGGCACTCCGATGGCGGGGATCGACCCTCCCCCGGTGGAGGAAGTTGTCGACTTCTTCGCTCTGGCCCGCACCACCATGCCCGACACCAAGATCAACCTGGGGTGCGGGCGGCCCATGGGCGAGATGAAGCGGGAACTGGACTGGGGGGCCATCGATGTGGGCCTCAACGGCATCGCCTACCCCGCCGAGGGTGCCATCACCTATGCCCGGGAGCGGGGACTCGACCCGAAGCTCTACGAGTTCTGCTGCTCGCTCACCTGGGCGGGCGAGGGTTATCAGGAGGTCTCCATCGCATGAAGACGTGGCGGTACATCACCAACGATTCCGTAGGTGGAGCTGAAGGGCTGGCCCTCGATGAGGCGCTGTGCGCCGCTTACGGGCGCGACGACCGCGAATCCCCGACCACTCTCAGGCTCTACACCTACCGCGACCACGCCGCTCTCTGTGGCCGCTTCCAGCACCTGGAGGCGGAGGTCGACCTCGATGCCTGCCAGCGGACCGGCACCGAATTCAATCGGAGGCCCACAGGAGGGGGGGCGATCATTATGGGCGAGACCCAGCTCGGGGTAGCGGTCTGCGCTCCGGCCCCGGTGGCGGAGAGCCCCAAGTCGATTCTGCTCCGCTTCTCGGAGGGGATTGTGGCCGGGCTGGCGACGTTGGGAATGGAGGCCTCCTTCGGGGGGAAGAACGACCTCAAAGTGGGGGGACGGAAGATCGCCGGCCTGGGCCTTTACCTGAACGGAAGCGGCGGGCTGCTCTTCCACGCCAGCATCCTCGCCGACCTGGATGTTGCCTTCATGCTCGACGTCCTACGGATCCCCGTAGCCAAGCTGGGGGGCGCCGCCGTGGAGGCGGTGGAACGCCGGGTCACCACCGTCAGCCGGGAAACCGGCCGCTCTTGGGACGGAAAGGCCCTGCGAGAGGTGATCGCCGACGGTGTGTCCGAAGCAATGGGGGTGGATCTGGATGTGTCCACTTCTACCGCGGGCGAGGAGGCGCTGGCAAAAGGCCTATTGGAATCCAAGTACGGCACCGATGAGTGGCGGTTCCAGAGAAGCCCCCAACTCGACGCCACGGGAACGTCGATGATCAAGACCCCAGGGGGGCTGGTGAGGCTGTACCTGGCTATGACGGGTGAGACGATCAAGAGCGCCCTGTTCACCGGCGACTTCAACGAGCTGCCCCCTGACCTCGCCGATCTGGAGTCACGACTCAAGTGGTCGGCGACGGACAGGGCAACGCTGAGCCGCATAGTCGGGGAGTGCCTGACCGGCGGTTCCACCCTCGGTGTGACCAACGACGAGATCGTCGAGTTGATTATGAGCGCGGCGCGGCGAGCCCAAGCGATCGGACTCGCCGCTCCTTCCCGTTCTGGCTCCTGCTATTTCCCCGAGACAACCGAAGGAGTGAACAGCCCATGACCATCCTGGAGAACCCCACCACCGACAAGCGACGGCTTCTGCCGCTGGTCGAGCCCGAGGAGAAGCGGGTCAGCCCGGATTGGGTGAGGATCTCCATGGCGAGCGCCTTCGCCCTCCGCATGAAGTCGGGCAGGTTCAGCCGCAAATTCGATTTCGGAGGCATAAACCTGTTGCTCAACTACACCTCCGGCTGCCGCTCCGACTGCTCCTACTGCGGCCTGGCTCGTACCAGGCCGGGCGACTACGAGGACAAGTCGTTCATCCGTGTCGAGTGGCCCCTGGTGCCCACCGACGAGCTGGTGGAGCGGATGGCGCGTTACGAGGACAAGCTGACTCGCCTGTGCATCTCCATGGTCACCCACGGTCGGGCTTTCCCGGACACCGTCGACATCACCGAGCGGATCCGCGCCAAGGTGTCCACTCCACTCTCCATCCTCGTCGCTCCCCCGACCCTCAGTCGGGAACGCCTGGAGACCTTCAAGGCCGCCCGGGTGGACATGATCGGGATCGGCCTCGACGCGGTGACCGAGGAACTCTTCCGCCGTCACCGCACCGATGTTCCCTCAGGGGGTGGCTTGAGCTGGGAGAAGTATTGGGAGGTGGTCAACGACGCCCGTGACCTGTTCGGGCCCTGGAAGGTCAACTGCCACACGCTGGTGGGCCTAGGGGAGACCGACGAGGAGATGATCGACCTGTTCGTCCGGCTCACCGAGCGGGAGGTCTTCTCCTACCTCTTCTGTTTCAACCCCGAACCAGACTCCAGGATGGGCGACCACCCCAAAGCACCACTGCATCGCTGGCGGAGGATCCAGCTGGCCCGGTATCTGATCGAGGACGAGGGCTTCGGGCGTGACCGTTTCGAGTTCGACGGGGAGGGAAACCTGGGTCGCATCCTCGGGGTCGACTCCTCCGACGAGGATCTGGTGGAGAGGGCCGTCGGCAGCGGTATTCCCTTCATGACCAACGGCTGTCCCGGTCCCACGGGAGAGCCGGGATGCACCAGGCCCTTCGGCTCCTACCGCCCATCGGAGCCGGTGCGCGACTACCCCTGGCTACCCACCGAGGAGGACCTGTCCCAGATCCGCGGGGAGCTGCGTTTGTGGGAGGTTTACGGTCATCGAGCATCGGACCTGCAAGGAGACCAACCATGACCATCCGGATACTCGACTTCGGCAAGGTGGGGTCGCTTCGGTCCCTGGCCATCTTCCATGGCGTCGCCTACGCCCTCCGGGAGGAACATCCCGACGTGATCACGCTGACCCGGCCCCTGGACCCCTTTGTCAGCATCGGTCACCACCAGGACGCCAAGACCGAAGTCGATGTGGACTACTGCACCGAAGCAGGGATTCCCGTCTACCGCCGCGAGGTGGGCGGAGGCGCGGTCTACCTCGACGGGGGCCAGACCTTCTGGCACACCATCTTCCATCAGAGCCGGGTGCCGAGCCGTCTCGAGGAGATCTACCAGAGGTTCCTTGCCGGCCCGGTCCTGGCCCTAAACCGGATGGGGATCCCGGCGGTGCACCGCCCGGTGAACGACATCCAGGTGGAGGGCCGCAAGATCGGAGGCACGGGCGCGGCCACGATCGGTGAGGCCATGGTGGTGGCGGGCAGCCTGCTCTTCGACTTCAACTACGAGCTGATGGTGAAGGTGTTGCGGGTCCCGTCGGAGAAGTTCCGGGACAAGCTCTACGACACCATGAGGGAGTATCTGAGCACCATCGGCCGGGAGCTGGGGGAGGCGGCGCCACCCCGGAAGGAGGCGGAGAGGATCTTGGTGGAGTGTTTCGCCGAGACCCTCGGCGAGGAGTTGGTCTTTGACGAGCCGAGGACCGACGAGCTAGAGGCGATCGCCGTCCAGGAGGAGCGTCTCGCCTCCGAGGAGTGGCTCCACCTAGAAGGACTTCCCGCCTCCGGGTCGGGAGTCAAGGTCTCCGAAGGTGTCCACGTCTACGAGGGGATGCATAAGGCCCCCGGGGGCCTGGTGAGAGCCACGGTGGCGGTTCGCGACGACCGGATCGACGGGATCCTCATCTCTGGGGATTTCTTCATCGAGCCCGCCGAGGCCCTATGGGACCTTCAGGAGTCGTTGGTGGGTGCCCGCTATGTCGAAGAGGACGTCCAGCGCGTGGTGAAGGGCTTCTTGGAGATGGTGGACACTCCGGGTCTCGACGCCACCGACGTCACCGCCGCCGTCCTGGCCCAGGCCCCCTAGGCGAGTCGGGCGATGACCGCTCCGAACGGCGCCAACGTCAGGGCGTGAGATGCGTCGCGTTACGCGTTGGCGACGACCCGAAACGCGCCTGGACGGCCCTCATCACAGAGGTCCATCAGGGCCTTGATCTCTCCCGGCGAATCCGGATGGTCTCGCATCTCTTGGATGTCGTCGAGGGTCCGCCAGGGACCGAAGGAGTAGAACTGTCGCGGATCGTCGAGGCTTTGTAACAGCGTGCCTTTGCCGGGGGGATGGGGAAGGTCTCTGAAGTGATGGCCGAGCCGCGTCCACGCCTCCACGAACTCGCCCTCCTTGCCGGCCTTCACTCGCCAGACGCCCAGCGTGTAGAACTCGTCGGGCATGCTTCAACCTCCTCGGGTTACACACCTGTGGGGGGCATGTTCCTCGCACGCTACACGGTCTCCGGATCGGGGTTGGGCCCAACCCGGGAGGCAGGACGACGGGCCGCTTTTTGCGCAGGTGCTGGTCAGGTGCTCTTCAGCCGAGGGAGTCCCGTGTGGGGCTTTAGCTCCTGAATCGTGGCGCAGAGGCGGCTGCGCCACGATTTGGTCAGGAGTCGAGGAAAGGGGGAAGTGTCGAATCGGCTTGCCTGACGGGTGGCCTCGGCTGTCAACCACTTCAACACCGACCCGGCGTCCTGGTTAACGAGAGAGCGCAGGGCGAAGGCCCGCTCTCCGAGGCGGATCCCCAGCCCCAGCTCCCGGGCACACCGGCCCAGATCTGCCCGGGTGAGCACCAGGCCGCTGCGGACCGGTGCCAGCAGATAGCCGATCAGCTCCTCTGGCCCTTCGGGCGTTGTCGGCTCTTCTCCGAGGCCGTGGGGGAGGTAGTCGGGAGCTTCGGGAAGGGCAGCAAGGACCACCTCGGTCAGTAGCTGAGCCCAGCGGTCGAAGGGGGAGGGCGCCAGCCCGGCGAAGGCGGCCAGATAGGGGCAGAGCCAAGCAGCCAGATGCTCCCACACCAGCACCCCTATGGCATGGTCCACCAGGGACTGTCCCGCTTCATCTTCGGAATCTCTCCCTTCAGCAAGGCCTGCCCATAGTCCCAGAAGGGACGCCAGGTGATCGGGCTCCGCGGGTGGGGTGAGCCCCACGGCCCGCCAGAATCCGGCGATGCGGTCCCGGGCCTCCCCACCGATCTTGCCCTGGGGGTCCAGGTAAATGGAGGCATAGGGAGGTAGTTGGTGGACGAAGAGCTCGGTGTGGTCCACCGGGGTAGGGCCTTCCAAGCCCAGAGCCTGGGCTACGGCCGGGTGGGAAGAGTCTGGACGCTCACTGAGGACGGCGAGGGCCCGGATCAGTTCGGCGCGCTCAGTCCCGGGGGAGGTCGAAGACGTCACGGGCGACCACCCTCCCCACTTGGCGCCGGCAGTGCTGGCCGGAGCGTCGTTTTGTTGGCGTCCTTCATCCACGGCTACCCCCTGGCTCGGGCGAGTTCCGGCCAGTCTACGAACGACTTGGGCTACTTGTCCTGGTGCCTCGGGCCAGCGGTCGGGAATCAGTCCATCTCGGCTTCGAGAAGGGGAGCTGTTGCGTAGACGACGACTCCGACGACGACGAGTGCTAGGCCAACCAGAGTGACGACGGCGTCCGCTGGGGCGCCCGACATCTCTGCTTCCACCGGGGAGATCGGGCGGAGGGTGCGGACCATGACCAGGGGAATGACACCCGCTACGGGAAGGATCCACCCTCTGTCTGGTCCCAGCGACCGGGCTCCGATGAGGCCTAGTCCCGACGCACCCGCGGTCAGCGCCGCCACCTCGACCGCTGTGACCGGTACCACGCCCCGAAGCGGCCACAGGCCGGCTACGCCAGCTTCCACACCGACAATGATGAAGGCGATTACGGAGACCACTGACAAGACTCGGATGTTGCGTCTCGCCGTGGCCTCCATCTCGGCGAGCCCCGAACCGCCGACGATACTGGTCATCGCACCAGCCAGCACCGGATAGAAGGCCACCATTCGTACCAGAGTGGTCTCGTCTCCCAGCAGGAGAGCAGCTGCTGGGCCCACAAGAGCACCGCCCATCAGAACCGTCAGAGCCAGCGGAATACGTCGTGCCTTGAGAAAGGTCCAACCTGGTCCCCTCAAGGGGACACCATCTCTTCGCTGAACCTCTTCGCGACGGCGCAATCCAGCTCGCCGGATCGCCACAGCTCGGCCAGATACTCCTGGGCTTCCGCCGCGCTGATCCTTTGGCCGGACGAGTTCCCCCCATACACGTCGGAGAAGACCACTTCGAAACCAGCCTGGATCAGCATCCATTCTGCCGCCAACACCACCGGATCGGGGTCGATGTGAAGGCGATCGCAGTAGGACCCAGTAAGTAGCCCTGCTAACCAGAGGGCAAGACCATCATCGCTATATCCCTTCGCGCCGGGTGAGTAGGCCAGAGGAAGGGGGTCCAGCGAAGCGTCTCCGACCGATGGGCTGTGAAGCACCCTCTCCGGGGTACCAAGCTGGCTTCGGAGAGGTACCACCATGGTATTCACCGTCGCCGCCACGCGCTCCTCCAACCCCTCCCAGGCCGGGTGGACGCATACTTCCACCGGGTCCCCTTTGCAGACGTACCGTTCAGGCAGCGCCACCCCGATACGAGGTATCGGGACAACGACCAAAGCGACTCCGGCCGCCGCTGCTGCTCCAGCCGAGAGCCAGGTGACCAGCCATTCGCGCCGGGTTGGCCGAAGCTGGCTTAACCAGCGGGCCGCGAAGATCACAGTGAGAACGGCGAGAGACCCAAGCCAGAC
The DNA here is from genome assembly GCA_046756405.1 of Acidimicrobiia bacterium. Lineage (GTDB taxonomy): Bacteria > Actinomycetota > Acidimicrobiia > Spongiisociales > ZC4RG35 > JBHHWH01. The sequence continues at coordinate 27,035 of JBHHWH010000012.1, forward strand.
CGTCCGCCCTAACGCCAGGCCCGGATGGAGCGTCGCGAACACACCCGGCTCCCCGAAGGTGATTGGGGCGAGGTCCCCTATCGGGGAGCCGGCGGCCATGCCTGTTAGTGCCCAGGTGCCGACGGCGGCCACTGGGGCTGCCGCTGTGGTTTTCGCTATCGCCCCAGAGGCTGCTCCCAGAGCAGCGGCCAGGGCCACTGCGGCCACCGAGGCCACCAACACCTCGACCTGCGGTCTGCCCCAAGAAGCCGAGATACCGATCCACATTCCCAGGGTCAACGCCGCGCCGAGGTATCCGAGGAGTGCCCACCCGGCGACTGTCCACACGGTTTGAGCCAGACGGTGGAGGATCGGTCGCGGGGTTGCCGACAGGAGGTCGCCCACGTCTGCGACCTGCTGCTGAGCCGTCGCCCAGGCAGCTATCCCAGCAGTTACCGGCATCACCAAGAACGTGGAGTATTCGAGGGCGTATCCCCAGTCGTTCCAGAGAACGGGCGGAGCTGTGCCCAAGACCGAGACGAAGATGTAAACCGCGCTCACAGGGGGCAACCCCGCCAGCAGCGTTCTCCACCCCGGGCCGAGCACGTTAGGCCTGATCAAGGTCGGCCCTCATAGTCTCCTCTCGCTCCGGCCATAGCGGCTCGATATCCAGCTTCCATCGGAGTGATCCCAGCTGTTGGTCGTCCAGCGAGGCCAGCCAGCTCGTCGGGGGAGCCATCAAACATCACCCGACCCCCCAACATGATGAGCACCCGATCGCACACCGTCGCTACATCGTCCACCAGATGGGTCGCCAGTACCACTGTCGCCGCCTCGGAGTGGGTGCGCATCCACTTCCTGAAGAGGATCCGGTGTTCGGGGTCGAGGCCCGCCGTCGGCTCATCGAGGAGTACGAGGTCAGGATGGTTGAGGAAGGCTTGGGCTACCTCCACTCTTCGCCGCTGGCCGCCGGAAAGCTTGGAGAGTCTACGGGAGAGCAAAGGAGCGACTTCTAGCTTCTTCGCCATAGCCTTGACCCGCGTAGGGATCTCCTCTCTCGGGATCTTCTTGAGCCAGGCGATGTACTCCAGGTAGTCGATCACCCGAACGCTGCCGATGGAGCAGCGGCCTTGCGGGGCGTAACCCAACCGGGCACGAATCCGCTGCCGCTGTGCCGGGTCGGTCGGATCCAGTCCGAAGAGTTCCACGCTCCCTTTGTCAGGAACCGCTGAGGTAGCAAGGAGCCGTAGGACCGTGGACTTTCCCGCTCCGTTTGGTCCCAGGAGCCCCACTACCCCAGAGCCTTCGACACTTAGGTTAAAGGCGCTCAAAACCGGCACGCGACCGTAGGAGAACGACACCCCCTGGAGGCTGAATGCCATATAACAAGCCTAATGGCCCGCGGTTGCGGAGACTCTCTTCCCTGATCCGGCTATTCGCACTTCAACTTGCTGGCTGAGTTCTCCTTGGCGCTGAGCGTGGAATGAACGCTGGTGAACTCCGCCCAACTCTGCATCGTGTACTCGACTCCGGGATCTTCACATGCACCGGGATATCCGTTGTACTTGCCAGTTCCGTGATTTCCTGGCGGCAGATCCACAGAGGTTGCCCAGAGGTCGTCTGGCCAAAGCGAGATCACCCTGTACAGGCGAACCTCATGCCTATCCTCGCTGCGTTCCCAGGTGCAGTCCGTGTGCCCGTGAGCGTGGATGTGAGACCCATCCGAGTGAAGCGACGGCTGAAAGGCGGTGATAGAGCATGTATGCCCGAAGGCTGGGATGGCTGCTCCAATCGCACCTGCCACGAGACCCATGGCGACCACGACCCGTACTCGGTCTCGGTACTTCGCCCTCATAGTCATCTCCTTCCCCGATGACATTGCCGTAATGGTTGTTAACCTAGCCCCCCCCCAGCTCGATGTGTCAAGTACGACTGATGTCAAGGACGACTGGGCTTCGAACCGACGTAGGCTGGCTCTCTTCATGGAGACCAAGAGGCCGGGGACTTCCAAGTTGTGCTTCGGCTCGGGAAGGTCCAGGGACGAATTGGGGGTCAGCCCCGGGGGAGGACGAAGACGTCACGGGGAGGCTTCAGAGGGCGGAGGAACCAGAAGGGGCGCCGGGTTCCGTCGGGGGAGACACGGTCCGCAGAGCGGGTGAGCCCCAGCCAGCGCTGGTACGCGGCGGCGGACTTGGCGGTGTCCACGAAGATATCCCCGTAGGAATCACCCGGCTCGGCTCTACGCACCCGCACCGCCTGATGCCAGCAGTGCTGTCCGGAGATGGGATCGGGCTGGACCGGGAAAGTCAAGTTCTGGTGCACCCCGGCGTCGGACCACCAGATGCGCAGGGTGTCGGGGTCAGCCGACGGGTACGCCTCGACGCCCTTTTGCCGCCTCAACCCCCACTCTGAGTCCTCGTGGTCCAGGGCCACGGTGGCCATGGCCTGGCGCTGGCCGTGGCCGTCGAGTTTCCAGCGTCCCATGTGGTGCGAGCACGCCACCACCCCGGGGCGGATACCCTCGGTCACCCAGGCTTTGACGACGAAGTAGCCGATTTCCGTCTCCACCCGCACCAGGCCACCGGTGGAGACACCCAGACGAGCCGCGTCGGAGGGGTGGATCCACAGGGGGTTGGTGTGGGCGATCTCATCCAGCCACTTGGCGTTGGCGGAGCGGGTGTGGATCTGGACCGGGAGGCGGAAGGTGGAGATCAGGGGCAGCTGATCTTCGTTCAGGTTGGAGGGGTGGATGTGGCTCTTGATGTAACCGGGGAGGGCGTACTCCTTCCATCCCCAGTCGGCCATGGTGGTGGAGTAGAACTCCAGCTTCCCCGAGGGGGTGGGGAATCCCCTCAGTATGTCCCCGTCCACCCTCACTCCGACGGGGCGCCGCCCCTGGGGATCGGGGTCGGGACTCGACGTCGGTGACATGTTGGCCACCGCCGGTTTGGGGGCCCTGGTGTACACCCGGCCGAAGGGATCTTCGGACACATCCTCCAACTCCTCGGAGGGCACTAGTTGCTCATGGACCTGGCCTACCCCTTTCATCACCTCGAAGGCCCCGTAGCGTCGCATGTACTCCAGGGGTGTGATCCCCTCCTTCTCCGCGGCCTCAGGAAGGCCGGGGACCGAGTTGGCGAACATCCACCCGTAGTACTCGTCGACCGTGAGCTTCTCCCCTGGGTGCTCCTTCGACTCGTAGAACTGGCGAATCCCCAAAGAGCCGTCGGGGTCGATCCTCCAACTCAGCTCGATCCAGAATTCGTTCTCCTCCCACACCTCTCCCGGGTTGACCTGACGGGTGTCGGTGACCTCTTCTCCGGCCAGGGAGCGAGCCGCTCGCAGTACCGGCTGGCGGAAGCCGATCCACTGCCCGTCGTACTGCTCGTAGGAGGTGATGTCGTGGCGCTCCGAGGAGAGCCCCATGGGGAGGACGTAGTCGGCGAAGTAGGCGGTTTCGTTCCAGGTGGGGGTGAGGGCGACATGGAGTCCGATCTTCGAAGGGTCGGTGAGGGCCTCGATCCAGGAGAACCCGTCGGGGTTGGTCCACACCGGGTTGTAGACCCGGGTGAAGTAGACGTCCACGGTGCCCCGGCCCTCCTCGATGAAGTGGGGCAGCAGATAGGACAGCTCGTGCATGGCCAGGGGGTACTCCACCGGCCAGGTCAGCTCGTTCCACCGGGGAGGATGGGGAGGGGAGTGGATGGGCTTGGCTACGAACTTGTTCCAGGCGTTGGGGTGGGTGCCCCCAGGCGTGGCCACCGCCCCGAGGAGAGCGTTGAGCAGGAACAGGGTGCGGGAGACCTGCCAGCCGCCCAGGTTCCCCGCCGCTGCCGAGCGCCAGTTGTGGGTGGAGAGCCGGGTCCCGGCTCCGGCCACCAGCTCCGCCACCTGGCGGAGAACATCCGCGGAGACCCCTGATTCGGCTTCGGCGTACTCGAAGGTGTATTCGGCGTACAGCTCGGCCAGGACTTCCTCAAAGGTCTCGAAGAGCCTCGGCCTGCCGGGATGCTCGGCCGCCAGGTACTGCTCCCAATTCCACCACCGGCGTATGAACTCGCGGTTGTAGGTACCGGTCTGGATGATGTGGTTGGCGATGGCCAGGTTGATGGCCGCTTCGGAGCCCGGATAGGGGGAGAGCCAGTGGTCGGCATGGGTGGCGGTGTTGGAAAGACGGGTGTCCAGCACCACCAGCTTGGCGCCACGCTGGCGGGCCTCGGTGATCCGCTGAGCGTGGGGGTTGAAATAATGGCCGGTCTCCAGGTGGGCGGAGATCAGGTAGATGACCTCTGCGTTGGCATGGTCAGGGCTGGGGCGGTCCATACCCATCCAGAGCTGGTAGCCCACCCTGGCGCCCGAGGAGCAGACGTTGGTGTGGGAGTTGTGGCCGTCCACACCCCAGGAGGCGATGACCCGTTCGGTGAAGCCGTCCTCGCCGGGGCGGCCGACGTGGTACATGATCTGGTTGTGGCGTTCCTCGGTGATAGCTTTTCTGATCCGGGAGGCGATGTCGTCGAGGGCCTCGTCCCAGTCCACCTGAACCCACCTGCCGTCCCCCCTGTCACCGGCCCGCTTCAGGGGGTAGAGGATCCGGTCAGGGTCGGTGACCTGATTGATAGTGGCCGGGCCCTTGGCACAGTTGCGTCCCCTCGATCCCGGGTGCTCGGGGTTGCCCTCGAACTTGCGCACCTGGAGGGTGTCACGGTCGACGTAGGCGAGGAGACCGCAGGCGGATTCACAGTTGAAACAGGTAGTGGGCACCAGGGCGTAGCGTTTCTCTACTCGCTCCGGCCAGGAGCGGGAGTCCAGCTCCACCCAGTCTCCCCACCGTTCCCGGGGAGGGAAGGAAGCCAAGTGGATGCGGCTGGCCCCCGGGTAGTAGGTCTCGCCCCGAGCCTCCACCTCGGCCCGGGCCGCCGTAACCCGTTTTCCCAGCTCTTCGATGTGGTCGCTCATCTCCACCCTCTCACGACAGGGGCACCGACTGGGCCGACTGGACGTAGGCATGCTCATACGCCGCCAGCCCGGCAAGGGCCGCCAGCGCACCCAAAGGCGCGGCGGCTTCCAGCCAGGGAGCGGCCAGCGCCACGGCTGCCAGCGCCACACCCCACCAGAAGAAGGCCCGGTAGCGGCCGGAGGTCATCTCCCATACCGCCAGGTGGGCGTGGGCGGTGCCGTGGGGGAGGGTCACCTCTCCCCAGATCATCAACAGGTGCACCAGGGCAGCGCCGGCCACGGTGGCAGCCAGGGCGCCGGCGGCCTCTCCGCCGACCATGCCGTCGACGACGAGCAACGCCGAGGCACCGGCCAGGATCGCCTGGACTGCGATGTGGGGCGGCAGCAGGGGAGACTGCCAAAGATCCCGGGCCTTGGACTGGGCGAAGAGGAAGGCGGTGTAGACCGCTGACATCACCGCCAGGGGAAGGCCGGGGATAGCAAGGAACTTCCGTAGGGCTTCGGAGTCGACGAGCCCGGAGAGGATCTGAGCGGCGAGCGCCGCCCCATAACCGAGGATGATCACCGCGCCCTTCACCAGCCAGCTCTTCCAGCGGCCCCTGGTGAACAGGTAGTAGAAGCGCTCCGGGTGTTCCAGGTCGGCGATGAGGATCACCCCGGTGACGCCCAGGAAGGCCAGGGCCAGGAGGGGCGCGGCCCACACGAATAGAGGAGAGGACCAGTCGAGGACTCCGGCGAGAACCAGGAGAAGGGCCACCAGGTAGGAGCCGGCTGCTATCGATTTGGTCCAGGTGTAGAGGCTCACCCGCCAGTCCCAGGGTGCTGTGTGGGGTACGTCGTAGGAGAGCATCGCGGCCGCCGACGAGTTCGACCATCCGTCGGGGTGGCCGCTGGCCACGCCGTCGCCTTGCTCACTCCACATGTAGAGGCCGGCCTCGGGGCGGCGGGCCGCCAGGGGGTCCAGGGTGGCCTGGTGGGCACCCCGGTAGAAGAGCTTGGGCCTGGTCTCCTTCTCCGGACGCCGCACCGCCACCGGCTGACGCTGGATGATGCCTGCCACCTTGGAGGCGGGGTCATTGAGGCCCCCGACCAGGATGGCATCGGTGGGGCAGACCACCACACAGGCCGGTTCGAGACCGACGTCAAGGCGATGAGCACAGAAGTTGCACTTCTCCGCCGAATGATCCTCGGGGTTGATGAAGATGGCGTCGTAAGGGCAGGCCGCCATGCAGGCCTTGCACCCGATGCAGATCGCCTTGTCGAAGTCGACGATGCCGTCCTCGCGGCGGTACATGGCGGCGGTGGGGCAGGCAGCCACACAAGGTGCGTCCTCACACTGGTTGCAGCGGGTCACCTGATAGCTGCGGCGGGCCTGGGGCCAGGTGCCCACGTCCACGTATTTGACGTAGGTCCGAGTCACCCCCAGGGGTACTTGGTTCTCCGACTTGCAGGCCGTAGTGCAGGCATGGCACCCGATACAGAGGGTCTGGTCGATGACCTTGACCCACAGGTTACGGCGGGCATGGTCCATCACCGCCGAAACACCTGTATCTCCCTGCACGGAGGCCGACCTTACCGGCTCTAATGTCGCCACATGCCCCAGGTCCTGGAATTGATTCTGATCGCCGCCGCCACCGCCGGAATAGGGGTGCTCGGGGGCCTCGGCGGCGCCATCATCCTGGTGCCGACCCTGGTGCTATTGGGCTGGCCTGCCTTGGTGGCGGCACCCCTGGGACTGGTGTCCGTGGCCGCCGGCTCCATAGCCGCCGCTCCCCGCCAGCTCCGGGACCGCACCGTCAATCACCGCCTCGGGGTGACGGTGGAGATCGCAGCGTCGGGGGGTGCGGTGGCGGGAGCCCTAGCCTCTGGTTTCGCCTCGGAGGACTTCCTCGTCTATGTCCTCGCCGTGGCTGCCGTCGCTGCCGCCGTCTTCGGAGCGAGAAGATCCGGGTTGCGCAACCCGGTAGTCGAAGGGTATGGACCCGAGTCGATAGGCGAGCGGGTCGGCTCCCTGGCCGGAGCCTATCCGGTGGGAGCGGGCGTCGCTCCCTACCAGGTTCGGCGTCCTCCGTTGGGCCTGACGCTGATGACCCTGGCGGGCTTGATCGCCGGACTGACCGGAACCAGCGGCGGTTTCCTGAAGACCCCGACGGCCAGCGAGGTAATGCATGTCCCTACCAAGGTGGCCGCGGCGACCACCACCTTCACCGTAGGGATCACCGCTTCGGCGGCGCTGATCGTCATGGGCATCATGGGACGGATCGAAGTCGAATCCGTCTCGGCGGTGATCGTGGGAAGCCTCGCCGGAGGTTTGATCGGCGCCGCGGTGCAGTCGCGGCTGTCACCTGTAGGTGTGAGACGGGGCCTTAGCTTCATCCTCGCCGTGATAGGCGTGGTCCTGGTGGTGACACGATGAGCAGCAGTCATGACGACCGTCGTGAGGAGGTGAGCCGGGTTCAGGGCCGCTATCAGGCTCCGGCCCTTCGCGGCGTCGTGGTGGTGGCATGGCTGCTCGCTCTGGCGAGCGTCATCGTCCAGGAATGGGAGCCGGCCGGCCTGATGGCGGTCGGTCTGATCATCGCCACTCCACTCCTCCGGGTGGTCTGGCTCATCCTCCGCTGGTCCCAGGAAAAGGACCACCGTCTGGTCTTTGCTGGCCTGGCCTTGCTGGCCGTGGTCGGCACGGGGGCAGTCCTAGCCGCGGTCGGCGTCGGGTAGCCGGGCCGCGGTCAGGGGACGATCAGCACTTTGCCCGAGGTGCGCCTTCCTTCTAGGGCACGGTGGGCCTGGTCTGCCTCCTCCAGGGGAAAACGATCCCAGATCCGCAGCGTGAGAGCTCCCTCGGCGATCCAGTCGAACAGGTCGACGGTGCGGGCCAGCAGCTCCTCCCGGGTGGCGATGTAGTGGAACATGGTGGGTCGGGTGAGGAACAGCGAGCCCTTCTGGGAGAGCACAAGCGGGGAGATCTCCGGCGGGGGGCCGGAAGCGTTGCCGAAGGTCACCATCATCCCCCGGAGCCGGAGCAGATCCAGGCCCTTGGCGAAGGTGGCCGCACCCACTCCGTCGTAGATAACGTCGAAGGGACGGGGTCCCATGTCTCGTACTGAGGCTTCGACGAAGTCCTCTTCGGTGTAGATGATCACTCGGTCGGCGCCGGTATCGCGGCTCAGCTCGGCCTTTTCGGCGGTGCCCACGGTCGTCGTGACCTCGGCGCCCCGCATCTTGGCGATCTGGGTGAGGAGGAGCCCCACCCCGCCGGCTCCGGCGTGGATCAGACACCGGTCCCCGTCTTCTAGGGGGAAGGTGTCGAGGGCCAGATAGTGGGCGGTGATGCCTTGAAGCAGCACCGCCGCCACCTCCTCGGTCTCGACTTCGTCGGGTATCGGAATCGCCCTGTCGGCGGGGATGACATGGTGCTCGGCGTAGCTGCCCAGAACCGACACCCACCCCACCCGGTCTCCCGGAGCAAACCCCTCGACACCTTCTCCGACCTCCACCACCACCCCGGCCCCCTCCAACCCGGGGGTGAAGGGAAGGTCCATCGGGTAGAGGCCAGTGCGGTGATAAGTATCGATGAAGTTCACTCCGGCGGCCTCCACATGGACGAGGATCTCGCCGGGTCCGGGCCGGGGAGCATCTACCTCTGCGACGGACATCACCTCGGGCCCGCCCAACCCTTCGACGATCACAGCTCTCATGGTCGCTCCACAATCCATCCTCTCGCTCGCAGCTCGTCGGCCAGGGTCTGGTCGGAGACTCCGGAGAGGTCGAGCCGGTTAGATTCGCCCCCGAGACAGCGCTCCACCGTGTCCCGCAGGGTCCGGGCCCAGGCCCGTCCTTTCGCCTCTGCCTCCAGGCTGAGGGTTCCGTCGGTGTTCACCGTGTAGACCCGGGCTGCGATCTTCGGATTGGTCCGTGATCCCCTCTCCCCGTAGACCAGCAAGACCGAAGGAGCCGGGAGATCCTGTGTTCCCCCAGGGGCTACGAAGGACCCTTCGTAGGCCCAACCCGTGGACCGGTCGGAGTCCACTGAATCCACCACCTTGGCCCAGTTCTTGAGGCGCTCGTCGCCCACCAGCGGGACTTCTACTGCCGCCAGAACCCTCTCTTCCATGCTCTGAGGGTAGGCAATTGGAGCCGCGAGGAGGAGAGAGGCTCTACCCTTCTCCGCATGGCCCAACTCCGTCTGTTCGCCAGCCTTCGAGAGATAGCGGGTACTGCCAGGGTGGAGATCCCTGGGAGCACCGTGGGCGAGGTGGTGGCCGCCGCCGGGGAGAAGTTCGGTCCCGGCTTCGTGCGGGGAGTGGAGACCTCCCGGGTGTGGCTGAACGGCGAGGAAGCAAGTATGGACGATCCCGTCTCCGAGACCGACGAGGTCGTGGTTCTGCCCCCCGTGTCGGGAGGGGCCCGACCTGCCACTCTCCAGCCGGCCGACCTGATCGCCTTCCTTCCGGTCATAGTGCTCGTGCTCGTTGTGGCGGCGAACTCCCTGGGCTTGGAGGTCTGGGCGGCGGCTCTGGTAGCGACCGCGGCCCTCTGGGCGCTGGATCTCGGCTCGACGTTCTCCTCCCGGGGCCGTCTCTTCGCTCCTGTGGCCGTTGTCGTGTCCTCGGTTGCCGCCGTCATCGCCAGCCATACCCTGGGAGGGTTGGGGTATGGGCTTACCTCCGCCCTCGCCGCTGCGGTCATACTCGGATGGGCTGTGGCCTTGGCCGCCTACCGTCCGATGGATGTGGCCGGCCCGACTCTCCTGGCTGCTCTCCTCGTCGGGTTGGGAACTGCCTCATTGCTCCTCACCCGCTCCCCCTTCGCCCCCGTCGATCGGGGAGTGGACGTGTTTCTGGTGTCGGTCACCGTTGCCGTGGCCCTGGGTTCGTTGGTGGCACGCATACCTGCCATGCCCTTCCTGGACCCAATGTCGGTGACTGCCCTGGCCGCGGTGGGCGCGGCCGTGGGCGCTGCCGCTTTCTGGGAGCTGGACGTCGTTGGCTACCTGCTGGTCGGTCTGGTCGTCGCGGTGACTCTCGTGGCCGGCCGTGGTCTGTCCTCGATACTTCGTCGCGGAGTTGTCTCCCTCACCGAGCTGTCCCCTGGGGTACTGGCCTCCCTGGATGGGGTGGTGCTGGCGGCGGCCCTGTACTACCCGCTACTGAGGATTGTCTTTTAAGCCCGCTACCACAAAGGGTTTCCTCCTGGTTAGCATTTTTTGCCAATGGCCGTCCCCAAGCCCCTAATGCGCATCATGGTCGTTGCCGTCGCGATGACCATGGCCGCCTCCCTCTTTCCTCAGCCCATCGTGGCAGTCACCAAGTCCCAGGTAGATGAGGCCTGCCGAGAGTCGCGGGCCCAGCTCGCCGAGTACCGGGAGGCCCAGGCGTCGTTCAAAGAGGCGGCGCTGGCCTTGGAAGAGGTGCTTCATGAAATCGATGAGCTGGAACAGAAACAGCAGAGGATCCTGGGCTCGATGGAGAACCGCTCCCAGGAGTTAGAGGCCCTCAGAGCCCAGGTTGAGGAGCAGGCTGTCCAGCTCTACATGATGGGCGGATTCTCCAACCCGGGGATCATCCTCAGTGCCTCGTCCGTCGACGAGTTCATGGCTTCCTCGGAGTTGCTGTCCTCGGTTGCCCTGGGAGGAAAGGAGTCCATCGACTCCTTCGTTGCTGCCCGCAATGAACTGGCCCGCTTCCAGGAGGAACTGGAGGATGCCCGTGGCCAGCTCACCGTCGCCCAGGGTCAGGCCGCCGACCTGCTGGCTCTTCAGGAGCAGGCCATGGAGCGGGAGCGGGAGGCATACTCCAAGCTGAGCGGCAAGTGCCGTGAGCTCAACGCTCAATACCAGAAGCAGCTCGCCGAAGCCAGGGCCGCGCTGGCGAGACGGGCGGCAGGCTCGGTCGAGACCGGACCCTTTATCTGCCCCTTCACTCGCGGCCGGACCTCCTTCATCGACACTTGGGGCGCCCCGCGTTCCGGAGGAAGGACTCACAAGGGCACCGACATGTTCGCCGCCTGGAATGAGCCGGTGTACGCGGTCACCTCGGGAAGGGCCTACACCCGCGTCGGGGGTCTGGGTGGCTACGCCATATGGCTCATCGCCGACAACGGCATCGCCTATTACTACGCCCACCTGGCCAGCTTCAACATCAAGTCGGGCCAGCGGGTCAGCCAGGGTAAGACGATCGGCTTCAACGGCAACAGCGGCAACGCCATGGGCGGGCCACCCCACGTCCACTTTCAGCTCCACCCCGGCGGGAGGGGAAGTCCGGCCGTGAACCCCTATCCCACCCTGGTGGGTGCGTGCAAGTAACCTGATGCCGTGACCGCCAAGCGCCGCCGCATCGACATCGTCCTCGAGGCCGACTACATCGAGAACCTCGCCAGCGTTGACCTCGACGAGCTGCGCCGCCGCCGCGACACCGCGGAAGACGTGGAAGCCCAGATCTCCTACTACCGCCGACTGCTTCAGGGACGGATGGATCTGCTGGACTTCGAGCTTCGCCGGCGTCGGGGGGAGGAGGAGCGGAGCCTCATCGAAGCCCTCCCTGAGATTCTCGCCAGCGGCATGATCCTCGGCTCTGAGCCCAACCTGAAACACCTCGAAACCCTCCCTCCTCTGCCCTCGAAGACCGGGCGACGCCTGATCGACAAGATCATGGACGACGGGGTTCTCACCCAACTCCCAGAGCTAAGTGAGGCAGAGATCGTCGAAGCCCTCGACAGACTGAGCCAAATAGAACATGAGCTGTCCAATCAGCGAAGACAGCTCCACAACGTCATCGACGTTCTCCAGGATGAGATAGTGGCCCGTTATCGGAGCCAGCAGGACGAGGCGACGGTTCCCAACTGACCCGGCTCGCCGCTCAGATCCGCTCCGGCCTCGTCGAGACAGCTCACGATGGCGTAGTGGCCGTCTGTCGGGCTGATGGAACCCTGGTGGCCTCCTCCGGCGAAGTCGACCGTCCCTTCTACCTGCGGTCGGCGGCCAAACCGTTCCAGGCCTTCATCTCCCAGGCCCACGGCGCGGATCTCGAGGGCCTGGAACTGGCGGTGGTGTGT
>JBHHWH010000013.1:0-38646 GCA_046756405.1 Acidimicrobiia bacterium
CCGCCCGGTCAGGCCGGGCGGCACCCGCCCCGAAAGGTAGGGATGAGAAGGGACAAAGACGATGGCGACCCTTAGGGACAGGATCCTGGGCCCGAGGGTTCCCGAGGAGGAGCGGGCCGCCCACGCGGAGCGCTACCGCAAGCCGACTCTTTTCTTCGTCGGCGCGGCCTTCCTTCTCGTGGTCTCCTTGTTTCTTCCCTACTGGATTCTCCGCCTCGTAGCACCGCAGTTTCCCGACGGCCTCGTGGTGCGGGCCTATGTCAATCGTCTCGAAGGTGATGTTGAGATCCTCGAAGGCCTGAACCACTACGTGGGCATGCCCTCCTTCTCCCATGGCGCGGTTCTAGAGCGAGAGCTGTCGATCATCGCCATCACGGTGCTCGCCGGGCTCCTTGTTGCCGCTCTCTTCTTTAACAACCGCTGGGTCATCGTGTTCACCGTCCCCGCCCTTCTGTACCCGCTGATCTTCGTAGCCGACCTCCAGTACTGGCTGTGGAGGTACGGGCACAGTCTCGATCCCAGCGCGCCGCTCTCCGGCGCCGTGGGTGAGTTCACCCCCCCGGTGTTCGGACCGGCCCGCATCGCCCAGTTCGAGACCCTGGCCCTCCCGGGGCCCGGCCTCATCCTGGCAGCCGTCGCCTCTGTGCTGGTCGCCCTCGGGCTCTGGTACCACCGTGAGGCCTACAAGCCCCTCCTGGAGGCGATCGACCAACCGACGCGGGAAGGAAGAACGTGAGAGCTTTCTTTGTGGCCCTGGGCGTGGTTGCTCTCCTAGCGGGCGGGCTCGCCGCAACCGCAGATACCACAATCGACCTCCAGGCCTTCGTCGACGCGGCGCCTTCCGGAGCGGTCATCGACCTTCCGCCCGGTGTCTACACAGGCGGGATCACCATCGACAAGCCGCTGACACTCCGGGGGGAGGGGGAGGTGACCATCGACGGGGGAGGCGAGGGCAGGGTCATCACAGTGACCGCTCCTGACGTGACTTTGGAGGGACTCGTCGTTCGTGGCTCGGGTGACTCGCTGGATCGGGAGGACGCAGGTATCTATGCCGATGGCGCTCCTCGGTTGCGGGTGCTGAATAACCGCCTCGAAGACGTGCTCTTCGGGATTTTTCTCTACCAGGCTCCCGATGCGGTGGTGAAGGGCAACACGGTCGTCGGCAAGGATCTCTTTATTGCCCGTCGCGGGGACGCCATACGCCTCTGGGAGTCGCACCGCAGCGTGGTCGAAGGCAACGTCGTGGATGGTGCCCGAGACACTGTCTTCTGGTTCTGTGACGATATCGTCATCCGCGGCAACAGGATATCCAACGGACGCTACGGGCTCCATTTCATGTATAGCGACGGGGCCCTCGTAGAGGAGAATGCCCTCATTGACAACAGCGTCGGGTCCTTCCTCATGTACAGCCGGGATCTGGTCCTGCGACGCAATCTCATCTCCGGCAACAACGGTCCCAGCGGATACGGGGTCGGGCTGAAGGACATGGACGGGTCTCGGTTGGAGGACAACCTGCTGGTGGGGAACAGGGCCGGTGTCTTCTTCGATAACTCACCTGCAATCTTCACGGAGACGCAGCACTTCAGCGGCAACCTGTTCGCCTACAACCAGATCGGAGTGCTCTTTCTGCCCTCGGTGCGGGGGAACGTGTTTTGGGGGAACTCCTTCGTCGACAACACCGTCCAGGTGAGCGTCCAGGGAGGGGGGAGGTTCGAGGGGAACATCTGGACCCGGGACGGGATCGGAAACTACTGGTCCGACTACGCCGGCTACGACGCCGATGGCGATGGGTTCGGAGACGTCCCGTACCGACTCGACGACCTGTACGACTATCTCGTCGACCGCAATCCCGAAGTTATGATCTTTGCCGACACGCCCGCCGCCAAGGCGCTCGACCTGGCTGCGAGAGCTTTTCCTGTGGTCAAACCCCGACCAAAGGTGGAGGATCCACGTCCTCTGATCACGCCACCCGCCTTCCCTGATCCGCCCTTCGATCTGGGGGTGCGGACGAGTCCACGGTTGCTGGCCTACTCGCTGGTGATGCTGGCACTGGCCGGGGGAATCGTCTTCTCGACCCGAGCTAGGAGAACATCGTGATGATTGACATCCAGGACCTGAGCAAACGATACGGAAAGACGACGGTGCTCGACGGCTTCTCCCTCGACGTGACGCGGGGCGAGGCGGTGGCCCTGTGGGGGCCCAACGGCGCCGGGAAGACCACCGTCGTCCGTTGCATCCTGGGATTGGTCGACTACGACGGCCGCATCGAAGTCGACGGACTCGACTCCCGCAGCAGGGGTAAGGCGGTTCGCTCTCGCCTCGGATATGTAGCCCAGGAACTCTCCTTCTATGACGATATGGCGGTTGTCGACGTGATGGACTACTCGGCGACTCTGCGGGGACTGGGGCCGCGACGGGTGGACGAGATGCTGGAGATGTTCCGGCTCGGGGAACACCGGACGAAACGGGTGGCAGAGCTCTCTGGAGGTCTCAAACAACGCCTGGCTCTGGCCACGGCACTACTGCCTGACCCACCGGTGCTGCTCTTGGACGAACCCACATCGAACCTCGACGCTCACAGTCGTGAGGAAACCATCGAGCTATTCGAGAAGCTCCGAGAGCAAGGACGGACGATCCTCCTCACCACGCACCACATGGAGGAGATGGGGATGCTGGTTGACCGGGTGGTGGCCATGGAGGAAGGACAGATAGTCACCGAGTGCGCCCCCGGTGAACTTGCGGAGCGTCTCGGCCTCCGGGTCTGGCTCCACGTCATCCTGGCGGAACAGGACACGCCGCGAGCTCTCGAGATCCTGAAGGGAAGCGGCTTCAACGTCCGGGTGAATTCGGCGGGGATCATCGTCGAGGTCGTAGCTCAGAGGAAGGGCGATGCGCTCAACACGCTGCATCGGGCCGGATTTGAGATAAGAGACTTGGAGGTGTGGTCATGACTGCTGCCACAGCGAGATACAAGGAGCGTGTTGGAGACGTTCCAGAACGAGCGGAGGGGCGGGCCATCCTGGCCATCGCTCGCAAGGAACTCGGTGATGCGGTGCGGAGCCGCTGGTTCTGGATGTGGACTCTGGCCTTCGCTGTACTGGCGGCGGCGCTCGCTGTCGTCGCCCTGCCCGGCTCCCGAATCGCCGGCGCTGCCAGTTACGGGCGTACCGCGGCCTCCCTGGTAGCGCTGACCCAGATCATTGTCCCCCTCATGGGGCTCACTCTAGGAGCCCAGACGATAGCCGCCCAGCGGGAGAGCGGAGCGATGCGGTTTCTCCTCGCCCATCCGGTGAACCGGACCGAAGCGTTCTGGGGGATCTATCTAGGGACGGCCTCCGCCCTCACCGCTGCCGTGGCCGCCGGCTTCGGCTCGGCAGGTGTGGTGACGGCCCTCCGCAGCGGCGGCGGTCAGGCCGGATCGTTCCTCCGCATCGCTTTCCTCGCCTGGGCTCTGCTCCTCGCCATGCTGGGGGTGGGGATGCTGATCAGCACCTTTGCCGCCAGTGCCTCGGCGGCCCTGGGCTCTGCAGTGTTCGTCTGGTTGGTGTTGGTGTTCTTAGGAGACCTGGGGCTGATGGGCAGCGCGATAGCTACCCGCTTGCCCGTCTCCGCGCTGTTCTTCTCCACCATCGCCAACCCGGTGGAGGCCTTCCGTCTCGCCTCCCTGGCGTCCTTTGCCGACTCCCTCGACATCCTCGGTCCTGCGGGCAGCTATGCCGTCGACGCCCTGGAGGCGGCGCTGGTCCCGACGATTGTCGGGAGCCTGCTGGCATGGATCGCCCTCCCTCTGGTCGGGGCCTGGACTCGTTTCCGCAACAGGAGGGACCTGTGATGAGATCCTGGTACGTAGTCCTGGCCGTTGTTGGCCTCCTGGTGGGAAGCTGCACTTCTGCCGATGTGTCCGAAGGTCCTCCAGAGATCAACTACGGACGCGACATCTGCTTCCAATGCGGGATGATCATCAGTGAGGCCCGCTACGCCGCCGCCTACCGCCTCCCCGACGGAACGGAGAAGAGGTTCGACGACCTCGGGGGACTGCTGATCCACGGTCACGAGAGCGGAGATCTGGGGTCTGCTGAGGTCTGGGTCCACGACGTGGAGACCGAGGAGTGGCTCCGGGCCGAAGAGGCCTTCTACGTGATGACAGGCGACGGGCGCACTCCGATGGCCTATGGGATTATTGCGTTTGCCGATCAGGCGCGGGCTCAGGTCATTGCCGACGGCCTCGGTGCCGAAGTGCTCACCTGGGCGGCGGTTGCTGCCATGTCCCCCGACCATGTGGCCCACTCCCAGCACGGTTAGGGGTGTTGTCGGTGGCTCAGGGACGCGAAGCCGGTGATGACGAACCAGACCACTGACATGCCAATGGAGATCCGTTGCCAGATGCCGGTGGTGTTCGTGAGGAGAGAAGACGGAAGCGCCTCAGCGGTGAAGGTGAGGAAGCTTGTGGCGATGATGACGAACGCGAGGACGCCGGTGACCCGTCTGTAGCTCCTCTGTCCTGGTAGGAGTCGAAGCCTCAGCCAAGCAACCGCCGGTGCGGTTCCAAATCCGATGAACCCCGCGAGCACCAACACAAAGTGGATGACGTCCTGAGCTGCGGCTTCCTTGGTCCACGGGGCGGGACATCCCGGACTGCAGGGGAAGAAGCTCGAGATGGCAATGAGCAACCCGCTGGCGAAACCGACCACGACAACGATCCTTCCCAGGGGTGTCCTGAGCCGCCACAGGATTGCCGTGAGCAGCATCAGTCCTGCCCCGGCGGCGAAGAGTCCGAAAGCGACCAGGGCTGCCATCGGGGCGCCTTCGGCGCTGAGCTGGCTGACGGGTTCGCGGTGGCTGTATGCGGGGTCGAAGCCGGCCGCCACCAAGATGGTGACGATCATGATGACGGGGCCTGTCAGGCTTAGCCAGACCAGACGCCGAAACGGGGTCGAGGGAGCAGGGCCGGGCTGGGACCCGGGGAGCTCGAAGCTGTGCACCGATGTTTGGCTAACGGAGACAGCTTCGGCGTTCACTGCCTCGGGTTCTGTTTGTTGGGCAGGCATGCTCTCCAGGAACATCGGAAGATCAGTTCGATCACCTGAGGGATCGGGAGTCTCAGGTGACCTGCCGGACCCTGGGGGTGCTGAAGGCGGCGTAGACGCGTTGAGCTACGAAGCTGAACAGATACATGGCGCCGACCCAGGCGAGGGTCGTGGGGTCGTTCGTGGCCAGGTAGGTGACCAGAAGGGCGATCGTTGCCGCCATCAACATCATTCCGATCGCCACCACCCAGGCCTTCGCCTCGGTCCGGTGCCGCAGTCGCAGGTTGGCCGCGGAGACAGCGAAGGAGACTAGAAGGAAGGTCATGCTGGAGAACGAGGCGATCACCTCCAGAGAACCGAGCAGGGTCAGAGCCAAGCCGAGGGCGATCATCGACACCACGGCGATCCACGGAACATGGTTTTGGTTGCGAAGGGCGAGTTTCTGGGGCATGGTCCCCTCCTCTCCCATCTCAGCCATCATCCGGGAGGCTCCGAAGACTGTGCTGTTGACCGCCGACGAGGTGGCGAGAAGCGCGGCTAGGGAGACCAGGATTCCCCCCGCGGCTCCCAGAACAGGCTGGGCCACGGCGGCTAAGGCGTACTCCTCGGCGGCGACGAGATCGTTCACCGAGAACGCGGTCACTGCTACGTAGGCGAGGGCCACGTAGATCACCGTCACTACGGCGATCGAGCCGTATACGCCCCGGGGCACGTTCCGCTGTGGATCGTCGGTCTCCTGGACCGCGTTGGTGATGAGCTGGAAGCCCTCGTAGGCGACGAAGATCAGAGCTCCCGCCATCAGAATGCTCCCCGCTCCCTCTCCCAGGGCCTGGATCCCGCCGGTACCACGGGTGGCGACCAGGCCGGCGATGGCGAAGATGGCGAGGATCAGGATCTTGGCGTACACCACCAGATCTTCCGCCGTGCCGGTCATACGAGCTCCAGCAAGGTTGATAGCCAGGAAAAGCAACAGCACTGCTGCCGAGAGCACCAGACGCATCCCATAGGAGCCGGCGAAGCCCACCAGCTCGGATCCGTAGGCGCCGAAGGTGAAAGCGTACAAGCCGAGGGTTCCCACATATCCCAAGATCACCGTCCATCCGGTGATGGCACCCAGGCCGAGACGCTCCGGCCAGGCGCGGGAGACATAGGTGTAGCTGGCTCCGTCGGTGGGGAACGACGCGGCGAGTTTTACATAGGAGTAGCCGGCGAAAAACGCCACCACCCCACCGAGGGCCAGGGCGGCAACGACCCCTTCCCCGGCGATCTTGGCGCCGAGACCCAGGATGGAGAAGATCCCTCCCCCGATCATGCCGCCGACGCCGATGGCAATCAGTTCAGCAAGCCCTAGGGCCCCCTTTCTCCGCCTGTGATGAAGACGGTGCGGCATGATCGACCCAGGGTAGGGCTCAGCTTTTGCCGGTGATCGTCCAGGCCTTGGCGATCAGCTCTATGCTGCCGTCCCGTCGGCGGGGGAGAGCCGCATCGACAAGGAACCTCAGTCTCTCCCGGCTTGGCCCGTCCAGGGAGGACACGTAGCTGGGCGCAGGGCCCTTCAGGCGGTGCACTGCTCAGCCCCCTCTTACCCAGCCACCGACTGGCACCAGATCGTCACCCTCTACAATCACCTGTACCGGCTCATGCCCACCTCAATGGTGGCTCTCAATCGGACCATCGCCATCGGGGAGGCCCACGGCCCGGATGCAGCCCTGGTCGCCCTCGATGCCATTGCCGGGGATCTGGATGCCTACCACCTGATGCATGCTGCTCGTGCCTCCATGTTGCGCCGGCTCGGACAGAAGGACGCCGCCAGGGATGCCTACGAGCGTGCCATCGACCTTGCCCCCACTGAGACAGAGCAGCGGTTCCTCACCGGTCAGATCGAAGAGCTGTCTGCGGAGGTTGCGGGCGACAGGTGGTCGCTTAGGCTGAGCCGTAATTGGAGGGAACAGACGTTCGATTAGTATGAGCGCATGGCGGGTGTAGCCACCATCCTTCATGCCGATCTCGACGCCTTTTACGCCTCGGTGGAGCAGCTCCTCGACCCCTCGTTACGGGGGAAGCCGATCGCTGTAGGAGGTGGTGTCGTCCTCGCCGCCTCCTACGAGGCCAAGGCCTTCGGGGTGCACGGCGGTATGTCGGGGAGGCAGGCGCGTCAGCTTTGCCCGCAGATCCGGTTCGTGGGCGGGAACTTCAAGGAGTACGTGCGGCTTGGAGACGAGGTCATGGAGATACTGCGCAGCTATACGCCGGTTATCGAGCGCATCTCCATCGACGAGGCTTTCCTCGACGTCTCAGGCTCGGTCCACCTGTTTGGGCCACCCGCCCAGATAGGCGCCGCGATCCGCCATCGGGTGAGGGATGAGGTGGGTCTGTCCATCTCGGTAGGCGTGGCCCGGACCAAACACCTCGCCAAGATCGCCTCGCAGGTGGCTAAACCCGACGGTCTAGTGGTAGTCGAGCCGGAGCGGGAAACCGAGTTTCTCCACCCGTTGCCCGTGGACCTCCTGTGGGGGGTCGGTCCGGTGACCAAGCACCGTCTGGTCGGTAGGGGGATAGTGACGATCGGGGATCTAGCCGAAACCCCGGGCGGATCTCTGGAGCGGCTCCTCGGCCGGGCGGTGGGTGGCAAGCTCGGGGCCCTGGCCTGGAATGAGGATCCACGCCGTGTGGAGACCCACCGCCGTGCCTCCTCCGTCAGCGCCCAGTCGGCCCTGGGCCGCCGGGTGGCGTCCGATGACGTGATCAGGGGGACCGTTCGGCATCTGAGCGACCGTGTGGCGCCGAGGCTGCGGGCCAAACAGCGGGCAGGGAGGACGATCACAGTGCGGGTCAGGTTCGAGGACCTTTCGGCGGTGACACGATCTGTGACGTTGCCCGCAGCGGTGGCGGTGACACCCATCATCGCCGCGGTTGCCGAGGACCTGGTTCAGTCGGCATTGGCGGATCACCCCAACCGTAGGGTTATCACGCTGGTGTCGGTGGCAGTCTCCAACCTTGTGTACGAGGAGGCGTTACAGCTAGAACTGCCCCTCGACCTTGGCGACCAGGGACTACGGCCGGGGACCGAGGAGGGAGCCGAGCGCTGGGCCCTCGACAGGGCCGTGGATGAGGTTCGGGAGAGGTTCGGTCGCAACGCGGTGGGCTATGCCTCGGTGGCGCTTAGCGGCGACCGGTCAGTCCCCGACGCATTCCGCGAACTTGCCGAACGCTGAGCCGGTAGGGCCTCGACTCAGAAGCTCCGAACCCTCTCGGGGCCTCGTCAGATCAGGAGAGCGGGCACTAGGTCAGCATTGCTCGAAGACGCTCGAGCAGCTGATCGACCTGTGAGGCCTCGACGCCGACGCCTGTCTTGTCGCCGTTTGCGATGGGGGCACCCGTCAGATCGGCGGCGACCATTCCCAGAACTCCGGGGTTGATCGAGTCCGCCATGCCCGACGGGACCACGATGAGGCCGCCGCTCTCCTTGATGGACTCATAGGTGATGTTCATCGCCCTCAGGCGCATCGCCTCCGGATCGTTCTTGTAGATCATCGCCGCCTCCCTCATGCGTTCCGCCACGAGCGGCTCGCTGCCGGCGAGGATGATCCTCGACTCTCTCTCCCGCTCGGCCTGAGCCCGCCGGCTCATGGCGTCTTCGAGTGTCTTGGGGATCATGACGTCACGAATCTCGACTCCGTACACGGTGATGCCCCAGTCTGCGGTCCTCTGGCCGATGGTGACCTGCAACTCCTCGTCCAAGGCCTCTCGGTCGGAGATCATCCGGCTCAACTCCGTTCTACCGATCACATCCCGGAGGGTTGTCTGAGCGACCCAGCCGATTGTCGACTGGAAGTCCTCGACACCCAGCACCGCGCTTTGGGCATCGGCGACGGCCCAGAACAGGACCGCATCCACGTTTACCGGAACAGTGTCCTTGGTCAGTGTGTCCTCAGCCTTGAACGCCGTCGAGCGGACGCGCATGTCAACCAGGGTCACTACGGTGTCGATGCCGGGCACGATCCATGCGAGGCCACGGGTGAGCGTGCCCTTGAACTTGCCCAGTCGCAAAAGTATGCCGACCTCCCACTCTTTGACCACGCGCGGCGACGCCGTGGCAACGAGCCCGACGAGCACCAAGGCACCCCAGCCTATGGATTCCGTTGCCAGACCGACTACCACGGCCAGGACCACCACGGCAGCGAACACGAGCCAAGTTGCCGTGTTGTTCGAGCCTCTCATGCTTCCCTCCTATATCTCAAGGTGTTGGCTGTTTCCAGCGGCAAGGAAGCGGCTCAATACCGCCAACACAACCCCAGGGTCGCTTCTTGCCGGGTCCTGCCGCTAGAGGCTTCGGTCCACAATGCGCGCACTTAGAACGCGGTGTCGGAACCTGTTGGGAGGTGGGTCAGGGGTGAGGGGGCCGGGCTCGGCCACTGCTCGACTCCCCAACAGGATGTGCCGCACCTCCTCTGAGGTGCGGGTTATGTGGGTGGGATTCCAAGCGACCGCCACTTCCGCCTCCGGGATATCGTCGACGGGGACGAAGGCCACTCCAGGTCGGTGATAGAACTCGGCGACCGACGCGGAGGTGATGCACATCGCCCGACCCTGGGCGACAATCTCCAGCATCTCCTCGACGCTGTGGACCATGGGGCCCCACACCGGCGAGCGTCCATCGGGTCGGGGATCTACGCACCAGAACTCTCGGTGGGTGGGCAGGTCGACGATTGGCTCGTCACCCAGTTCGAGGATCGACACCTCTTCCCGAGCTGCCAGCGGGTGGTCAGCGGCGAAGCCGGCCACACGGGACTCGCGATGGACGACCCGGTACTCGAGGTTGGCGGCCTCAATGGGCAGTGGCAGAAGACAGAGATCGATCTCACCGCTGAGGAGCAGCTCCGATCGGGTCACCCAGTCGACACGCCGCAGCTCTACGGGGTTGTCGAACGCCCCCAGCCTCTCGGAGAGCACCGCAGGCATGGGAGGGACGAAGCCGATGCGCACCAGACCAGCTTCGGCCCGGGCTGCCTGGCGGGTCACTACCGCGGCTCGTTCGGCCCGCTGGAGGAGAGCCCGGCCCTCGGCGGCGAAGGCCCTTCCCGCTTCGGTCAGGCGGATGCCCCGGCCGGCCCGTTCCGCCAGAGGGACGCCGAGGAACCCCTCCAGACGACGTATCTGCTTGCTGAGGCCGGGTTGGGAGATGGCGAGCCGGTCGGCCGCTCTCCCCATGTGCTCCTCCTCGGCCACGGCGAGGAATGCGGCCACCAACCTCAGATCCAGATCCATGCCATCAGGTTATTGGTTACAGACGTATCTTCAATAGACGCAGGGTGAGGTCCCTTGCATAATGGAACCATAACGTTATCGGAGGGATCGACCATGGAGATGCCTGAACTCCGCGACCAAGCCCGCGGCATCATCGAGGACCCCACCCTCACCTTTCAGCAGCGCCGCCACCAGCTGGCCTACCTCGCCGAGAACGCCCTCGACTATCCGGCATTGTCACAAGCGGCCGCTGAAGCCCTGAACAAGCGGATCCTCTGTGACCTCTACGAAGGCCACGCTCCCTACCGGGCTCGCTACATCCTCCCCGACTACGCCAAAGCCCTCCGTCAGGGGTCAGATTTCCTCGAGCTGGACCCACCCCAGGACTTCGACGACGCCCTGAACTTCCTCCTCATCCTCTATACCCACGTTCCTTCTATCACCTCTTACCCCGTCTATTTCGGGGACCTGGACAAGATCCTCGCCCCTTATGCCGAGGACGTTTCCGACGATCACCTCTACCGCGCGTTACGACGCTTCTGGATTGCCCTGGATCGGATGTTCCCCGACGCCTTCGCCCATATGGACCTCGGCCCCGACGACGGCAGACTTATCCGGGCCATCTTCCGTATCGAGCGGGAACTGAAACAGATCGTTCCCAACCTCACCCTCAAGATCCATCCCGAACTGACCTCCGACAGCCTGATCCGCGACGCCGTGGAGACCGTCTTCGAGACCGGCAAACCCCACTTCGTCAACCATCCCCTCATGGTCCGCGACCTCGGGGAGGAGTACGCCGCGGTGAGCTGTTACAACTCGTTGAAGATCGGGGGAGGGTCGCACACCCTGGTCCGGCTCAACCTTCGGGAACTAGCTCTGCGACACCAGGGCCACCTGGAGTCATTCTTCGGCGAGACTCTGCCCCACTACGCCGAACTGACCGCCGAGGTCATCGAGTCCCGAATCCGCTACCTCGTCGAGGAAGCCCGCTTCTACGACCACCACTTCCTCGCCGCGGAGGGGCTCATCTCCCTCGACCGGTTCTCCGCCATGTACGGGGTCTACGGGTTGGCCGAGGCGGTGGACATCCTCATGGAACAACAGGGCAAAGACGGGCGGTACGGTCACGACGCCGAGGCCAACGAGCTTTCCTACCGGATCACACGGGCCCTCAAGGACTTCGTACTCTCTCGGCCCATGCCTTACTGCGAAGGCAACGGCGGCCGCTGCTTCTTCCACTCCCAGTCGGGCATCGACACCGACATCGAGGTCACCGCCGGGACCAGAGTCCCCATCGGCGACGAGCCGGAGATGTTCGATCACATCGCCGCTATCACCCCACACCATGACCTATTCGATGCTGGGGTCTCCGACATCTTCCATGTCGAGGACACCGTCCGCCGCAATCCCCAGGCGATGGTGGACATCATCCGCGGCGCCCTCGGTGGAGGGATGCGGGACTTCACCTTCAACCTGGCTACGAACGGTTTCATCCGGATCACCGGGTACCTGGTGCGAAAGTCGGATATCGAAGGCTTCGACGAGCACGGCGCCCGACACGGCTCCTCTGCCTTCGCCGCCGGATCGGTGAAGAACTCCCATGTCACCGAGCGGAAGGTGAAGCGGGTGATCGCCAGTGAACTCACACCTAGGCCTGGTCAATAAGGCCCTCCGCTTTTCTGGGGTGGACGGCCCGGGCAACCGGTTCGTCCTCTTTCTTCAGGGCTGCAACTTCAACTGCATCAACTGCCATAACCCCTACACCATCTCCGTCTGCAACTCCTGCGGTATCTGCGTCGAGCCCTGCCCGGAGGGGGCGCTGTCCATAAACGGCGATCTGAGCGTGACCGTCGACTGGGCCCTCTGCACCCTCTGCGAGGTGTGCATCGAGATCTGCCCCTACGACTCGACACCCCTGGCCACCGAGGTGACGGTGAAAGAGGTTCTCGACCAGATCCGGGAGACGGCTCCCTTCCTGTCCGGCATCACCGTCTCCGGCGGCGAGGCAACCCTCCAGGCAGAGTTCGTCGCTGGGCTCTTCGCGGCCATCAAAGTCGATCCCGAACTGTCGCGGCTTTCCACCTTCGTCGACTCCAACGGAGCAGCCCCAGGAGAAGTGTGGGATCTGCTGGCGCCGGTCATGGACGGAGCGATGATCGACCTGAAAGCCCTGGACCCGGAGACTCACCGGCGGTTGACGGGCACGGACAACGACCTGGTGTTGGACTCGATCTGCTACCTGACCGAGCTGGGAAAGCTCTACGAGGTGCGCCTCCTCATCGTGCCCGGTTACAACGACGACACGGCCACGATGGTCGAGACCGTGGGATGGCTGCGTGAGGTAGACCCGAACATGAGGATCAAGGTGATCGGCTTCCGCTCCCACGGTGTCCGGCCCCAGTGGGCACACCTGAGCGACGCCGATCCTTCGATCCTTGCAGCCCTTGGCGAGATCGTCCGCGAGGCCGGGTTCCGTGAGGTTGCCCTCGTCTGAGGGGGTCCGTTCTCCATGCCGCCCAGCCCCGGCGACCGGTTCGGAATCAGACGTGCGGTGAAAGGTATAGCCTTGGAGGCCGACTGCCAGGGCTCACCGGCAGTCCAGGTTGATTGGCCCACGAGGGAGGAATCGTGAGAATCACCATTGTCTACGACAGTCGCACTGGCACGACGAAGGCCGCAGCCGAGGAAATGGCACAGCTCGCCACCGCCGCCGGCCACGAGGTGTCGGTGGTGGCTGTCCAAGCTGCCTCGGCGGCGGAGGTCTCTTCCGCCGACGCGGTTTGCGTCGGAAGCTGGACCGAAGGGCTGTTTTTCATCCTCCAGCACGCCACCAAAGCAACGATGGAGTTCATCGACTCCCTGGAGTTGGACGGGGCGCCTTCAGCCGTCTTCTGCACCTACAAGACGTCTCCGGGCAAGATGCTGGACAAGATGGCTGAGGCACTGGAGGCCCGGGGAGCGAAGGTCACCGCCAGGTTGCGTTCCCGGGGTCCCTACGCACCCGAGGGGTTCAAAGGTTGGCTCGACTCGCTCACCAAGGTGTGAACCGGGGGTGCTAGTTGTTTCTACCGGTGAGGGCTAGCTGAACACCAAGACCGATCATGGTGAGGCCACCGCCAACGCGAAGCCGCTCCGGGCGTTTGGGCGACCGAGAGAACCACTGCCGGGCGGCTCCTGCCGCTAAACCCCATGCACTGTCCGACAGGAGGGCGAGCACGACGAAGATCATTCCGAGGAACTGGAGCGAGAGTGGAGCTCCGCCAGCGTCGACAAACTGAGGGAGAATCGCGGCGAAGAAGACAATTGACTTCGGGTTGGCGAAGCCGACGACGAAGCCGTCTCTGAGGACCGAGCGTGACGGCCGCGCTCGGCTTCCCCCTTCGAGAGCCGGACCCAGTTGCCTTCGGTGCCGGATTGCTTGAAGGCCGAGCCAGACCAGGTAAGCCGCGCCGATCAGTTTTACGGTGGTGAAGATCACTATGGAACGCTCGATGATCACAGCCAGGCCGAGGGCGACCAGCACGACCTGGGCGTAGACCCCGACAGCGTTACCGATGACGGTCATCAGGGCGGCACGTCTACCGAGGGCCACGGCACGGCTCACGACGAACATCACGCTTGGGCCAGGGGCGACGATCAGGACGAAGGCCAGAGCTGAGAAGCTGATGATCGAGTCAAGGGGTGGCATCGCGCGAGTATGACTTTCGGCTCATTCAGTTCCAAAAGGGGATCGCGGTAGAGCCCGCCTGGAGAGGTCATCGTTACACCCCCGCATCTGGGCGGGTTGGTGCCGATAGGTTGTTTTTCTCACCGGCGCCACCCGTTGGTGGTTGGCCTCACACTGCTACCGGGAGCGGTAGCTCGCCGAGAGCGCCCTAAGCGTCCCTGTCCATGCGGCCGCGACGCCCCCGTGGTGGCCGGCCTCCGTCGCCCGGGCTGAGGGTTTCCGCCACCTCGGCGGCCTTCTCCGCTCCTAGACGCTCCTCCAGCATGTCGTAGACGAAGTCACGCACCTGAGCCAGGGCCTTGCGGGACACGTCGGCGAGGATCAGGGTTTGATCGGAATCAACCTCCGCAGGGTTGCCTGTGGCACCGGCGGGAAGATAGCGGGACGAGACCTTCCCGTCACAGGAGGATCACCTCGGGCCCTTGTCCGGTATAGAGCCGTTCGACGAGGCTGGCTCGGTTTTCGAGTACGGCGCGCTGGTTGAGGTAGCCCTTGTCGGTGATCTCGTTGGCGTCGATGTCGGGCGGATTGGCCATGATCAGTGCCCTCCCGATTCGTCGGCTGCTGGAGGGACTGTCGGCGTTGTGTCTCTCTATCCCTACCCGTATCGCTGCCACCACCTCCGGGTGGACGACCAGTTCGCCCAAGGGAGTCTCTTCGGTGGCCTCTGAGACCAGCCTTCGACAGGCCGCCACGTTGGGAAAGACCAGCAGGCCGATCTCATCCCGGTCGTGCCCTGTGATGACCGCGTCCTGAACCAACGGGGCGCAGGCGGCGACAACGGCCACGCGCAGGTCCCCTACATGAACCCAGGTGCCGGACATGAGCTTGAAGTTCTCGGCGAGCCTGCCGTCGAACACCAGACCCTGGGCGGGATCGTCGGGATCGGCCAGCTTCCCGGCGTCGCCCATCCTGAAGAACCCTTCCTCGTCGAAGGCCTCCTCGGTGAGGTCAGGGCGGCGCCAGTACCCCGGGGTGACGTTGGGTCCCTTCACCCGCAGCTCCATCTTCGCACTGACCGGGGCCAGTTTGATCTGGGTGCCCGGCGCGGGCAGGCCGATCACCCCGGCGCGTTCGATGGTGAAGTGCACCGTGGTGGCCATGGGGGCGGTCTCGGTGGATCCCCATGCCGAGAGCATGCGCACCCTCTCCCCTCGAGCGGCGATCGACAGATCCTCCAGGGCCTCCCAGAGATCCTGGGGAAGGGCGGCTGCGGCGTAGAACAGGACGTCCAAGTCCCTGAAGAACACCTCCCGCAGCTTTGGGTCTTCTCGGAGACGCGGTATGAGGAGGGCATATCCCGCCGGGACGTTGAAGTAGAGGCTGGAGGAGACACTGCGCAGGTTCTCCACGGAGGTCTCGAAGAGGCCCGGGGCCGGCTTCCCTCCGTCGATGTAGAGGGTTCCTCCGTTGAACAGGATCATGTTGAAGTTGTGGTTGCCGCCGAAGGTGTGGCTCCAGGGCAGCCAGTCGACGACGACCGGAGGACGCTCGGTGAGGAACGGCCACAGCTGGCGGATGGCCTGCTGGTTGGAGCACAGCATGCGCTGGGTGTTGATCACCCCCTTGGGCATCCCGGTGGATCCTGAGGTGAACAGCACTTTGGCGACGGTGTCGGGACCGACCGCAGAGGCTGCCTCCTCGACGGCAGCGGTCGGGGTGGTGGTGATGAGGTCCTCGAGAGACTCGTCACCGTCCCGCGGGTTGGTGGAGACGACCACGGCACTGGGGGCCAGGGCCTCCAGTGCCTGTCCGAAGGCGTCACCGTCCTGGGCGTACACCAGGCCAGGGCTGAGAAGATCGTGGATGTAGCGGACCTTGGCCAGGTCTCGGGAGGCGAGGGAGTAGGCGGGCGAGACCGGGGCGGCAGGGACCCCCACCTCCATGGCTGCTAACTGGAGGAGAGCGTGGTCGATCGAGTTCCCGGAGAGGAGCATCACCGGGTGTTCGGCGTCGAGGCCACGGTCGAGGAGGGCCTGTCCTAGGGAGCGAACCGCGGCGCGGGCTTGGGAGTAGCTGATCGTCCTCCAGGATCCGTCGGGTGACCGCTCGGCGAGAAACGGGTGGGACGGCGCCGTCTCAGCCCAGTGGTCGAGTACGCCGCCGAGGCTCCTCGGAGGGGTTTTCAGGGGCATCGGCGATGACAGGATCAACCCGCCGTCGGGCCGGCGCATCACTTCGACGTGGGCCGGGGCGAAGGGGAGGTCGATGAACGGGGGTTTTATCATCGGGCCCTCACCTCGCCGGCGCCTCCTTCTCCGTTAGCGGCTCTCCAGGGCTTCGATCAGCTTCGGCAGCACTTTGTGGACGTCACCCACCACGCCGAGGTCGGCGATGGAGAAGATGGGGGCATCGGGGTCCTTGTTGATGGCGATGATGGCTCCCGAGTCCTTCATACCCACCAGGTGCTGCATGGCTCCGGAGATGCCGCAGGCGATGTACACGTCGGGTTTGACGGTGACCCCGGTTTGGCCCACCTGTTTCGAGTAGGGGACCCATCCGGCGTCGACGATCGCCCGGGTGGCCCCAGTGGCAGCTCCCAACAGCTTGGCCAGCTTCTCCACCTGTTCGAATCCTTCCGGTGAGCCGAGACCGCGCCCGCCCGAGACCACGATCTTGGCGTCGGTGAGCTGGGGGCCCTCCCGCTCCTCGACGTGGGACTCCACCACCTTGGCTTCGGCGGTGCCCACCTCGGGAAGTTCCAGGGTCTCAACCTGGGGTGCGCTGCCACCGGCGGGTGCGGCTTCGAAGGACTTGGGGCGTATCAACACGATGAGGGGGGAGCCGGTCATCTCGGCGGTGGCGTTCTTGGCGCCACCGAGGATCTCGTGGTCGGTCTGGACCTTGCCGTCTTCGAGTCGAACATCGGAGGCGTTGGAGAGCAAGCCCACGCCTAGCCGGGCGGCGAGCCGGCCGGCGATGTCCCGGTCGGTGTAGGCCTGACCGAAGAGGATCAGATCGGGAGAGTCGGCCCCGACTCGCTCCGCAAGCGCCGCGGCGACCGGTCCCGAGGGGAGCCGGTCTCCGGCGTCGGCGTGGAGGACCCGGGCCGCCCCGTACTCACCGAGGGTGGCGAAGGCAGCATCGGATGCGGCACCCAGGTAGATGGAGGTGACGTCACCGAGGTCGCGGGCCTTGGTGAGCAGCTCCAGGCCCAGCTCCGAGGGAGTGCCACCGGTGTCCTCGAGGAAAACCCATACCGAGGCCATCTCAGATCACCTTCCTCTCTTCGAGCAGGGCGACGATCTCCTGGTAGGCCTCGCCCTCGTCTTCGATCTTGCGTCCTCCGCCCCGCTCCGGAGCATCGACGATGGAGACCACCTGTTGGCTGGCCTGGGGCTCGACCCCGAGGTCGGCGGCGGTGAGGGTCTCCACCGGTTTCTTCTTGGCGTCCATGATCCCCTTGAAGGTGGGGTAGCGGGGCTCAACTACTCCGGCCGTCACGGCGACCACGGCCGGCAGGGAAGCGGTAACGACGTCGTAGCCGTCGGCGGTCTGCTGATGAATCGTCACCGACCCGTCGCCGGTCTCCACCTTCGTGGCGTAGGTGAGAGCGGGGACTCCCAGCAGTTCGGCCACCATCTGGGGGACCACCCCGGTGTAGCCGTCGGTGGACTCGGTCCCGGTGATGACCAGGTCGAAGCCCTCCCTGGCGATGGCGGCGGCGAGGATGCGCGCCGTGGTGAGGGCATCGGAGCCGCGCAGGCTCTCATCGTCGACGATGACCGCCTTATCGGCGCCCATGGCCAGGGCCTGGCGGATTCCCTGGGCGCTGCCCGTGGGGCCCATGCTCACCAGGGTGACGGAGCCCTCGTTGGCCTGGGCGAGTTGTAGACCCATCTCCACCCCGTAACGGTCGGTGTCGTCGAGGATCTGGTCGGCGGGGCGGATCAGCCAGCCGGTTCCCTCCTCGAGCTCGTAGGGGGTTGCCGGGTCGGGGATCTGCTTGGCGCAGACGACCACCTTCATGCCGGGTTACTCCTTTGTTCTGGGGTGCGGCGATGGTAACGGTTCGAGGATGAATTGAGTATTTGCTCAAATTGAGGCGGCGTCGATCCGTTCCCGCACCAGCTCAGGCGGATCTGTGGGATCGTCGACGATCTCCCAGGCTGTAGCGAGATGCTCCCGTTGCGCCTCCCAGCGGGCGGGATCGGAGTAGCGGACGGTGGCCAGAGCATCCCCCTGGTTGACCAGGTCGCCGATCTTGGCCTCGATGGTTATCCCGACGCCGGGATCGATGCTGTCCTCCTTGCGCTCTCTTCCTGCCCCCAGACGGGTGGCAGCGATGCCCACCGTGAGGGCGTCGCAGCGGGCCACATAACCGCTGGCCGGGGCAGTGATCGTCGCCTCGTAGGGGGCTAGGGGGAGCCGGTCGGGGTCGACCACCGCCTCGGGGTCACCTCCGTGGGCCTTGACCACGTCGACGAACTTCCTCAGGGCAGCCCCGGTGTGGAGGGCCGCTACCAGCCTGTCCCGTCCCCCGTCGACCCCGCCCAGCTCCAACATGGCTTCGCCCAGGGTGAGGGTGAGCTCGGTGACGTCGCCTGGCCCTTCGCCGCGGAGCACCTCAATAGACTCGCGGACCTCGTTGGCGTTGCCCACTTCGCGGCCCAGGGGCTGATCCATTGAGGTGACGAGGGCCACCGTCTCTACTCCGTGGCCGATTCCGATTCCGACCATGGTCCGGGCCAGCTCCCGGGCGCGGTCCGGATCCGACATGAAGGCCCCTGATCCGGTTTTGACGTCCAGGACCAGTGCGTCGAGACCCTCGGCCAGCTTCTTCGACATGATCGAGCTGGCTATGAGCGGAATGGAGGGCACTGTGGCGGTGGCGTCGCGGAGGGCGTAGAGCTTTCGGTCGGCGGGCACCATGGTCTCGGACTGGCCGGCCAGGACGAGCCCGTTCTCGTAGAGGACCTCCCGAAACCGCTTCGGGGTGAGCTGGGTCCTGAAGCCGGGGATCGACTCCAGCTTGTCCAGTGTGCCGCCGGTGTGGCCCAAGCCCCTTCCTGACATCATCGGCACCGCAACTCCACAGGCCGCCACCAGGGGAGCGAGGGGGAGGGAGATCTTGTCTCCCACCCCCCCGGTGGAGTGCTTGTCCACCTTGGGTTTGGGAAGGTCGGAGAAGTCCAGGACTTCGCCGGAGTGGAGCATCGCCTCGGTCCAGGCCGCCAGTTCTTCGTCGTTCATCCCGTTGAGGAGAATGGCCATAGCCATGGCTGCCATCTGGTAATCGGGGACCGTGCCCTCGGTGTATGCGGCGATGAGCCAGCGGATCCCCTCCGCAGGGAGGACACCTCCGTCGCGTTTGATGGCAATCAGATCTACGGCGGTAAAGGACATGGGCGTCAAGCTAAACGGCGGTGTCCGTTGTGCCCGCCAGTTCGGGAAGGCCCAGGGCCAGGTTCAGGTTTTGGAGGGCCTGGACTGCCGCCCCTTTGAGCAGGTTGTCCTCGACCCCCACCACCACCACGTTGCGCCCATCGTCGCTGACGCGCACTCCGCCCAGGATGACCCCCGTCAGCCCGGCGCCGTCCCGTAGCTCGGGGATTCCTCCGATGACCTCCACCAGGGGCTCGTCGATGTAGCGGCCGGCGAGGACCGTCCGGGCCTCGTCGGCGGTCATCGGGGAGTCCACCGGGATGTGGGCGGTGACGAGCAGCCCCCGGAAGGCGGGATGGACGTGGGGCATGAACCGGACGGGGCGGCCCAGGAACCGGGTGGCCTCCCGCTCATGGTTGTGGCCCACCAGCTTGTAGGGCATCAGATTGTCGGTGAGGCGTTCTGGGTTGTTGCGGGGGGAAGGGGTGGTGCCAGCCCCCGAGTATCCGGAGACGCCGAAGACGGCGGGAACTCCGTCGAGACGATGGAGGAAGGGAGCTAAGGCGAGCTGCATGACAGTGGCGTAGCACCCCGGGTTGGCGATCCGTCGGGCCCCGGCGATCTTGTCCCGGTTCAGTTCGGGGAGCCCGTAAACCCAGTCGTCGTCGAAGCGGTGATCGGCGGAGATGTCCACCACCACGGTTCCAGGGTCCAGGGCCTCCGTGTAGGGGCCACCTACACCGTCGGGGAGAGCGAGGAAGACCACGTCGAGGTCCAATCCTGCCACGGTCTCGGGATCGGGAGGAGACAAGGTGAGTCCGGAGATACCTGGTACGGGCTGTCCGGCCAGACTGCGGGAGGCGGCGAAGGCCACCTCGACGCTGGGGTGGTTCGCCAGGAGCCGGAGCAGCTCGGCGCCGGTGTGGCCCCTGGCTCCCACCACACCCACCGAATAGGGATCAGACATCGTTTCCCTCGAAGTCGGCAGGGAGGGAAGCAAGCCGGTCTATTACCCGCCCGATCCGGTCGAAGTCGGACTCGCCGATCCAGAAGATGGTCCACGGCCCCCTCTTCACCGAGCCTTCCGCCTCACGGTGGTAGAAGGCGTTGAAGCTGTTGTCGATCCTCGAGCGCCAGAAGAGAGTGGAGAAATCGCCGATCAGGTGGTCCCACAGGGTTCGGGCCAGCCCCTCACCGCGAGCACTCTCGTGGATGGCGAACTTGTCCAGGTAGGCGACGCCGTCCCGGGTGGTCACCAGGGCCACGGCACGGTGACTCTCGGAGACGAAGGCGGCGGTGAGGTCCAGGTCTTCCCACCATCCTGTTCGGAGATTCATGGCGAAGGACTCCTTGAGGAGTTGGATCGTCTTACCCCGGTCAAGGGCCGACTTTTCGGTCAGTTTGAGGATGCGCTCCCCTTTGCGCACCAGGGTCCCGGCTCCACTGTGGGTGAACAGCTCCCGAGCCAGGGCAGAGGGAGAAGTTATGGAGACCGAAGCCTCGGGGGGAAGGTCGTCGAGGAGGGCCTTGATCTCGGCGAGCTTGAGTCTCATCCCAGAGTGGACCCAGTCCTGGGTCATAAGGTGGTCGTAGTCGGTCGCCAGGTTGATAGATTCGATGATCTCCCCGTCTTCCCCACGGAGGCCCCCGGCGTCCACCAGGAAGACGATCTTCATCGGCTGGACGGCGTGAACCAGGAGACGGGTGGCAGCGTCGGCGTTCATGTTCACCAGCTGGCCTCCAGTGGCGACGCCGAGGCAGGTGAGGATGGGGATCGCTCCTGAGCGGACGATGGAGCGAAGCAGGTCGAGGTGCACCTCGGTGGGCTCCCCTACGAGGCCGTACTTTCCTTCATCGAGGATGCGGGCGTCGAAGGCTCCCTGGGTGAGGCCATGGGCGGCCACGTCCTGGGATCTGATGGCTTCTACCAGCTCAATGTTGAGGTTGGTGAAGGCCTCCCGGGCGGCGTCGAGGACCTCAGGGGTGGTGACCCGCAGTCCGTCGATCTTGGTGGTCTCGATACCGCGTTGCCGCAGCTCCTCGTCGAGCTGAGGGCCGCCGCCGTGGATGACGATCGGGGTGAGGCCCACCGTGTGGAGGAAGGCCAGGGAGGCAGCGGTCTCCTCGAGCTGGTCGCGGAGGATGGCACCGCCGATCTTGATCACCGCGAAGCGGCTCTTGTCCACCTGGGAGAACCGCTGTAGATAGGTGCGGATCTCCCGTCCGTCGCTCATCGTGGAGAGGAGCTGGACGATGGTCTGGCGGACTTCGCGTCGGGCAGGCATTCCTAGCTCCGGACCAGGGACTGCATGATCGCCTTCTGGACGTGGAGGCGGTTCTCCGCCTCGTCGTAGGCGACACAGGAGGGGGAATCGAAGACCTCATCGGTCATGATCACGTTGCGTCGCATCGGCAGGCAATGGCTGACCAGGGCGTTGGCGGTGAGGGCCATCTTCTCGGAGTCGACGATGAAATGCCGGTACCGGTCACGGATGGGCTCTTCTTCCTCCCAGCGGCCGAAGAAGGGGAGGGCTCCCCAACTCTTGGCGTAGACCACCTCGGCGCCCGAATAAGCCTCTTCGATGTCGTGGGTGACGGTGACCGAGCGGCCCTGTGCCTCGGCGTCGGCGGTGGCGATGTCCATGTAGCGGGGGTCGAGGACGTACTCCTCGGTGGGACAGAGGAGGGTCACCTCCATGCCGAACTTGGCGGCGATCAGCAGCGCAGAATTGGCGACGGCGGTGTTGAGAGGCTTGGGGTGGTAGCTCCAGGTGAGCAGGAACTTCTTCCCATCGAGGTCACCGAGCCGTTCTTCGAGGGTCATCACATGGGCCAGCTCCTGGCAGGGGTGGGTGATCGTCTCCATGTTGATCACCGGCACGTCGGCGTAGCGAGCGAAGGCGTTGAGGATCAGGTCCTTGCGGTCCTCCTCCCAGTCCTGGAACTTGGGGAAGGCGCGGATGCCGATCAGGTCGCAGTAGCGGGAGAGCACCTTGGCAGCCTCTTTGGCGTGTTCCTCGGCGTCGCCCATCATCACGACACCCTCATCGAACTCCAGGGGCCACATGCCACCGGACGGGGAGAGGACGACGGCATGGCCGCCGAGTTGGCGGGCGCCGATGTCGAAGGAGGTGCGGGTGCGTAGGGAGTTGTTGAGGAAGAGGAGGGCGATCGTCTTGCCCTCGAGGGCGTCACCGTAGGGCGAGGCCTTGAAGGCTCGGGCCTCGTCGATCAGCGCCTGGAGCTCATCTCGCGTGTAGTCGTAGGTGTTGAGGAAGTGCCTGATCGGGGTGAGTTTAAGCAAGCGTGTGCAGGAGAGCCGCCACCGGCGGCTCTCCTGCACACGCTTTGAGGGGTCTACCCGCCGAGGGCGAAGTGGACCTGGAGGCTGATGGTGACGGTGGACGTGCCTGGCTCTATCGGAGTGCTGGTGACACGGGTGGCGGCGTAGTCACCCTCCTCGAAGAAGACCGGAGTGGGTGGACGGCTCACCGTCTCCGTTATGGAGATGACCGGGCCCAGCGGCTGGCCGCTCAGCTCTGCGAGCTGCTGCGCCTTGGCCAGGGCGTCGTTCCAGGCGGCTTCCCGAGCCGCAGCCACCAGGTCGGCGTCATCTTCGATATCGAAACGGAGCCCGTTGACCCGGGCGTCGTTGCCCGCGGTCGCCACGGCAGCGTCGATCAGATCACCGGCGCTGTCGAGGTCGCGGATCTTGACCCGGACCGTGTTGTTGACCCGATAGCCGACGAGACGCTCTGAGTTGTTTCGGTAGTCGTATTCGGGGTAGATGGAGTAGTTGGCGGTGGTGATGTCCCTCTCGTCGACCCCCTGGTCCTTCAGAACATTGATGAGAGCGTCGGCCTTGTTCGCGGCCTCGGCCACGGCGTCGGCGACCGTCTTACCGAGCACAGACACCCCGATGTCCACCGACAGCGTGTCGGGGGTGCCGGTGACTTCGCCGGTGCCGGAGACCGAGATCCCCGACTGGTTGGCCCCCGGGTTGTTGACGGTGATGTTGGGCTGGGCCGCAAGTGGCGGGTTGCTCCCCACAGCGGTTTCCGCGGCGCAGGCCGAAAGTGTCAGTCCGGCTATTGCTATCAGAGCGATCATCGAACGGCGCATTGGTGTCCTCCTTAGAAGTTGTCGCCGTTTGGACGCCGGGAGAGGTGAAGCGGTTCCCGCTACGAGTTGCCTGGGGTTCCCCCAACCTCGTAGTTGCGGAGAAACGTTAGGACCGCGGCCACCCTGCGATGCTGCTCGCCGTCGTCGGGGCTGAGGGCGAGTTTGGCGAAGATGGAGTTGATGTGCTTCTCCACCGCCGACTGGGAGACGAACAGCGCCTCGGAGATGGCTGCGTTGGATTTCCCCTGGGCCATTTCAGCGAGGACCTCTCGCTCCCTCTTGGTGAGGGTGTCGAGCAGCGAGCCGGCGAGCTGCTGCCTTCGTGCCAGAAGCCCCTCCACCACCAGCGGATCGATCACTGATCCGCCCCTGATCACCTCGCGCAGGGCTCGAAGCAGCTCGCCCAACTCACCTATGCGGTCCTTCAACAGGTAGGCGAAACCGGAGGTGCCTTCCCGGAACAGCTCGAAGGCATACAGCGAGTTCACATACTGGGAGAGGACCACCACCCCCATCTCAGGATGCCGCGAACGGATCTCGTGAGCTGCCTCGATGCCTTCGGTCTGGTGATCTGGAGGCATGCGAATGTCGGTGACCACCGCGTCGGGGAGAAGCTGATCTACCGCTTCGAGAAGCGAGGAGAAGTCTTCCACCGCGGCCACCACCTCTGCCTCCCCGCTGGACTCGAGCAGCCTCCGTGTTCCCTCCCGAACCAGGTAGTGGTCTTCGGCGATGACGACCCTCATCATGAGGTGGCGGGTAGGGCGGCGGTGACCGTGGTCCCACCGGCCGGTCGGCTGCGGATAGTCATGGTCCCACCCAAAGCTCGGATGCGGTCACGAAGCCCGTCGAGACCGTTGCGCCTAACCGAGTCCGGTTCGAATCCACCTCCGTCGTCGGTGACCTCGACCCGCAGCCTGCCGCCTTGACGGTGGATTGACACCGAAGCGTTCGAGG
The DNA here is from genome assembly GCA_046756405.1 of Acidimicrobiia bacterium. Lineage (GTDB taxonomy): Bacteria > Actinomycetota > Acidimicrobiia > Spongiisociales > ZC4RG35 > JBHHWH01. Next base: position 24,406 of record JBHHWH010000013.1, read on the forward strand.
CTTCGGCGTGTTTGAGGACGTTGGTGAGGGCCTCGGTGACGAAGAAGTAGGCGGCGCCTTCGATGTCGTCTCCGAACCGTTCCTCACGAAGGCCGGGAGACGCATCCACAGTCACTTCCAGGGGCAGCCGGCTACATCGCTCCTCTACCGCCTCCAGCAGACCGCCATCGGTCAAAACCGAAGGGTGTATCCCCTGGGCGAGCTCCCTCAAATCGGTGAGAATCCGCCGGGCTTCGTACTGAAGCTCGTCTAGCTCGGCCGGGGACAGTTGCCCCTCTGCCGCCGAGGATCGGGCCATGCCCAAACGGGCCACCAGGGCGACCAGCTCCTGCTGAGCCCCGTCGTGGATGTTCCTTTCGATGCGCCGCCGTTCCGCCTCGGCGGCGGTCACGATGCGTCCTGCCAGCCGGGCATTCGTTACCGCCAGACCGACCTGACGGGCGAGAGTGTTGAGAAGCTGAATCTCGTCTTCTCCGAGGCTGCCCTCGATCTTCGGGCCGCAGTCGATGTGCCCGATTTCCTCGTCCCCGGCTTCGATGGGAACGCTTATCACCGCTTGTCCCGTGGCCGGGCCTGTATCCGCCCGGGATCCGTCGTCCAGTTCTGCGATCACCCACTCCACCCGCAGAGCCTTGCGCACGGTCTCGACGAGTTGCGGCAGCAAGGCGGTGGGGTCGCCGGCCTGTTCGATGCTCTCGCTGAGCTCGGACACTGCTTCGAAGCGGGTGGGGCGAACACCGAAGACCCAGCGGTCGGCAACGAGCTGGAGCCGCTGTCTAGCCGGCTGGAAGAGGACGGCGACAACCACGGTGAGCACAACGGCCAGTTCGATGCTCAACCTGCTCCCCGCGGCCACTCCTAGGGCGGCGGCTACCCCAACGTAGAGGAGGAGTATCACGAAGGAGAGGGCTCCGTATACGAAGGACTTGCGGATCACGATGTCCACGTCCACCCAAGGGGGCTCCAAGACCGCCACAACGACGGAAGACGGGATCAAGATGATCGGGATGGCGGACCAGAGTCCTGCGGCAAGGGAGTGTCCGAGGGGATCCATGACATCCACAGACACGAGGATCGTCGGGATCAAGCCGATGACGACAGCGAGACTCGTAGCGAAGATGACCCAGCGGACCTGCTTTCTTTCCCGGACGGGGGCTCTTCGATAGCGGAGTATCTGAAGAAGCATCGCCCCGGTGAAGACAAGGCCAGCGAGCATCAAGCCGGCCTGATTGACGGCTGCCCCGTAGGGGACGAGGGCCTCGATTGTGTAAGGGCTGGCGACATCGTCGAGGCCGGGGAAGGTCTGCTCGTATTTGAGGATCACTTGGTTCGATACCAGCGAGAGCGCCGGTGCCAGAACCAACACCCACGCCGTCCAGAGGAACCATCTTTCCCTGGCGTACCTGATGTGGCCGTCGGGAAGCAAAACGATCAGCGTGCTGAGGAGCACCGCAGCGACCATGGTGAAGGTCATGCTGATCCAGATGGGAGCCCACATCCACGGCTCGATTCCGAACGCACGGAACCTGATCACTGTTGGGGTCTCGACCAGCGAGGGAATCATGAACATTGCGATCACCACGCCGATGAGGAGTCGCCCGATGGGATGTTGGGGTCGCTTCCACAGCGGAATCACACCAACCGCCGCCACCAAGGGCACCACGAAGAGGAGCCACAGCAGCGCCGCAGGGTCGGCCAAACCTTGTCCGAGCGCCCACAGCGCCATGAAGGCATAGGCGCCAGAAGTCACTGCCATCACCGGCCACAGGAGCCTCTTCACCACACCCTGATTCTGCCCGTCGAACCGCGAGTCGTCCATAGCATCGGCTTCAACCCCGAAGCCATCTGAACTGAGGCTGGCCTCACCCCGGGTTGGAGGAGTATGTGGTTCCACCGGCCTCCTCATGCCCTTACGTTGACACCAGTCGAACGAGGAGGAGATTGTGTGGGAGTCGAAGGCGGCTCCGTTGTCGGGCCTGGCAGCAGTGGTTCTGCTTGTGGTCTCGGCTCTGATCGCCAACAACTACGAGTTCATGCCACCGGCCCAGGACGTGGCCGCCTACTACACCTCGGGCTCGGCGCGGATCATGACTGCCGGCTACGTCGGGCTTCTGGCCGCTTTCTTCTTCCTCTGGTTCGGGGGTTCTGTCTACGCGTTTCTTGATGGATCCGACAGGCGGTTGGCCCTCCTTGCGGTCGGCGGGAGCGTCTTTGCCTCGGCGATGATGGCCCTCGGCTACCTGACCATGATCGGTGGAGCCGAACGAGCGGGTCTCCAGCCACCCATCGATCCGGGAGCGGCTGCGGCGCTCTTCGACCTATCGGGCTTGGCTGTCGGTACTGGAGGCGCCCTGGGACTGGGAGCACTGATAGGCGCCTACGGCCTGAGTCGGTTGAGGGATGAGTCGGGTCGGACCGGGAACTGGATCAGCATTCTCATCGCCTTGGGCCTGATCTCTCCGGTAGGTTGGGCAGTGATCGGCGTCGGCGTGCTCTGGGTTGCCGTCATGAGTGTGCAGCTCTACCGCCGCGTGTCAGCATACGAGCCGGTGTAGGACCCGGCAGAGGGAGGAGAAACCATGACTGTCTACGACCGTCGCGGGCCCGCGTGGCGAAGCGCCACTCAAGTGTGGAGTGCGGCCCTGATCCTGTTTGTGATAACCATCGTGATTGGGATCCTCAACGGGCTCGATATCTATGACCCCCCGCGAGACACACTGCTCACCCATGTCCACGCCGGGACCCTCGGCTGGATCACTCTGGCTGTCTTCGGTGCCGCCCTTCTGGCCTTTACCAGGGGCCAGAGTCCCGGGGCGGCCGAGACCCGCGGTGTGAACCGCATGGCCTGGGCGATGATCATCGGGATCGCCCTCTATGTCGCCGCGTTTTGGTTGGGTGACAGCATCGGCGGCAACCGGATTCAACGCCCCATCGTCGGGACGCTGCTGTTCATCATCATCGTTTGGACACTGGTGTGGATGATCCGCCAGATTCGCGGTGGCTCCACAGTACCCAAGATGGCTCTCCTGCTCTCGTGGGTCTCCCTGTTTGTGGGCGCCATCCTCGGGGTGTTGCTGGGGGTATTCAGCTCCCAAGGGTCCATTCCTGGGCTCTCGGATGAGACCGCAGCAAGCCTGGCCTTCGCCCACCCTCCGGCCATGATCATCGGGTTCTTGATCCTGGCAGGTCTCGGTATCGCGGAGTGGACGCTTCGAGACGAAGAGATCACCGGGAGAAACCGCACCTGGGGCATGGCCGCGGTTTGGGTCCTGTTCGCCGCCGGGATGCTGGTCAATGTGGCCTTTATTGCCCGCATGGAGGATCAGCTGCTGGGGCCGGCCAATATGTTGCAGTTTGTGGCCATCATCATCTTCGTTGTTCGCCTGTGGCCGGAGCTGCGACTTTCATCGTGGGCGGGTTCGGGCGCTCTGGGCTTTCCCAGGCTTACGACCTTGTTCTTGGTGGTAAACCTGTTCCTGTTCGCCTACCTGATCTCTCAGCTCGTCAGCGGTAACTTCAACATCGATAATCCCACCCCCCAGAACCTGGGGCTGCTCCTCTCGTTGGACCACTTCATGTTCATCGGTGTGGCCACCAACGCCTTGTTCGGAGCTATCGCTCTCGGCCTCAAAGGGCGCTCCCTCGACTTCGGAGACAGGTTGGTGATCTGGGGTGTAAACCTTGGTTTGCTGGGTTTCGCCCTAGGTCTGATCACGGTGACACCGTGGTTGAAACGGGTTTCAACTCCGGTGATGGGTCTGGCACTGTTGTGGGGGATCTACGCCTATGTGAAGGACCTGTCGGCGGCGGACGGACCGGCTCCGGCTGGCGCATGACCCCAGTCCTTTCTGTTGAGGGCCTGCGCAAGGCTTACGGGCCGGTGCTGGCCCTCAACGGTGTGGACTTCACCGCGGCTCCGGGTGAGATCGTGGGACTGCTCGGTCCGAATGGTGCAGGCAAAACGACCCTGGTGTCGATCATCTGTGGGCTGCGGCGGGCCGACGCCGGTCGGGTCGTGGTCAACGGGGTCGACGCTCTGGCCCATCCCCAGCAGGCACGGCGGTACATCGGTCTTGCACCCCAGGAGTTGGGGATCTACCCCATCGACTCCGTGCGTCAGAACCTGAGCGTGTTTGGCGCCATGGCAGGTCTCCGGGGCAGGGAGTTGGAGGGTCAGGTGGAGACGGCGGCCGCCGCCCTGAGGTTGGAAGACCTGCTCGACCGCAAAGCAGGTCAGCTATCGGGAGGTCAGAAGCGCCGCCTCCACACCGCCGTTGCTCTGCTGGGCAACCCTCCTCTCATCCTCCTCGACGAGGCCACCACCGGAGCCGATGTGGAGAGCCGCGCGGCGCTGATGGACGTAGTGAAGGATCTCGCCGCCCGAGGCTCTGCGGTGGTCTACTCGACCCACTATCTCCAAGAGATCGAGTCCTTGGAAGCCCGAGTGGTCATCCTCGATCGGGGCCGGGCGATCGCCAACGGATCGGTGCGGGAGTTGGTGTCGAGTAACGGTGGCGGGGTGGTGGAGCTGACTTTCCGCGGCCAGCCACCCGAGCTAGGGGGTGGCTTTATCAGCACGTACATCGGAGAGGTGATGCGGGTGAAGGTCAACGATCCCGGTCAGGCTCTGGGGCCCATCCTGGAAGCACTCGGTCCGGAGGCTGTCAGGCTGCGGGGCGTGGAGCTGATCGAGCCCAGTCTGGAGACGGTCTATCTGGCGCTCACCGGGCGACGGTACCAGCCAGGGGAGGAGAGCGATGTCCTGGCGTCGTAGCTGGGCGCTGTTCCGCCACGAGCTGAGGGCTCTGTTCGACGATCCCGGCAGCCTGGTCTTCCTCCTCTTTATGCCGCTACTCATGATGGCAGTGATGAAGCCGCTGTTCGGCCTGTCCCTCCAGGCAGAAGGGTTCGGAGGTGCCAACGGGGCCGAGCAGGCGGTGCCGGGAATGGCGGCCATGTTCGCCACGTTCACCGCCGGCTTTGCCGGCTTCACGTTTTTCCGTGAACACGGCTGGCACACGTGGGACCGACTGCGGGCCAGCCGTGCCACCACCCCGGACATCATGGTGGGAAAGCTTTCCCCGACGTTGATGATTGCCTTGCTCCAGTTCGCTGCTCTGTTCGCCCTGGGCGTCCTTCTCCTCGATCTGACCATCGCCGGACCCTGGTCAGCGGTCGCGCTGATCGCCTCCGCCTTCTCCCTCGCCATGCTTTCCTTCGGCATGGCCATCACCGCCCTCAGCCGAACGTCGCTCCAGCTCAACACCTTCGCCAACCTGTTCGGGGTGACCTTCGCCGGCATAGGAGGTGCCCTGGTGCCCATCTCGGTGCTGCCCGACTGGGTTCAGGGCGTGGCCCGTTACGTTCCCACCTTCTGGGCGATGGAGGGCTTCCGGGAGGTGATCCTCGAAGGGGCCGGAGTCTCAGACGTTCTGGGTTACACGGGCGTGTTGATCCTGTTCACAGCGTTCTTCACCGCGGTTGCGGCGGTCCGGTTCCGCTTCGAGGAGTCGAAGGTCTACTACGCCTAGAGATGTACTCTCCGGCCGAGGACCGGAACACCCTCCTTGGCGAGGAGCCGGGCCTGGTGGGCCGGGTCGGGGGAGACCAGCTGCCCCCCGGCTCCTACCACCCGCCACCAGGGGAGACTCTCGCCGGTCGTTCGAAGCAGGTTGCCCACCGCCCTCGCCGCCCCCGGGAAACCCGCTTCTGCCGCCACCTCCCCATAGGTGACGACCTCGCCGGGTTCGAGGCGGCGGAGAACTTCGATGACGGCCTCTTCGAAACCGGTCACAGGGTGCCGAAGAGGCGGTCTCCCATGTCACCCAGGCCGGGGGCAATGTAGAAGTTGGGGTTGAGTTCCCGGTCGAGTGAGGCGGCGACGATGCGGACCTCAGGGTGGTTGTTCTCCATCACCTTGACTCCTTCGGGAGCGGCGACGACACAGACCGCGGTGATGTCCCGGGCACCGTTCTCCTTCACCTTGTCCACTGCCCAGGAGAGGGACCCTCCGGTGGCCAGCATCGGCTCCAGGATCAGCACCCTGGCCGCATCAAGCGTGGGGAACTTGGTGTAGTACTCCATGGGCTCGGCTGTCTCCTCGTTGCGTTGCACTCCGGCGAAACCGATGGTGGCGTCGGGGACCAGGGTCAGCACCGAGTGGAGCAACCCCAGGCCCGCCCGGAGTACGGCCACCGCCACCACGGGCCTCTGGAGCCGAATCCCGGTCGTCGGTTCCAGAGGGGTGACGATGGGGACCTCCTCGATGGCCATGTCGGCCAGGGCCTCGGCGACCAGGAGGTAGCCGAGCCGCTCCGCCGTCTGGCGGAACTCTGGAGGTTGGGTGTCCTGGTTGCGGAGGACGGTGAGCAGGTCGGAGGCGAGAGGGTGGTCGAGGATCGTGATGGCCATAGCGTCGCCAGACTACGGTGCCGGCATGCCTGGAGTCGAAGTGAACGGGGTTCGGATCCATTACGACGATGTCGGTACCGGCCCTCCGGTGGTCCTCATCCACGGTCTGGGGTCGAGTACCCGGGACTGGGAGCGTCAGATCGGCCCCTTGTCCGGATTTGGCGCTTCATCGCGGTGGATCTCCGCGGACACGGCAGCTCCGACAAGCCCCCAGGCCCCTACAGCCTGTCGGACTTCGCCAGCGATGTGGCGGGGGTGATCGATCATCTAGGAGTCGGTCCGCTACCGGTGGTTGGTATCTCCCTTGGCGGCATGACCGCCTTCCAGCTTGCCGCCGATAGACCCGCACTCGTGTCCCGTCTGATGTCGGTGAACGCCCTACCCGCCTTCGATGTCGCAGAGCTGGGGAAGCTCCAAGTCGCTCTGCGGAAGCTGGTGACCCGTTTCATGGGAATGGAGAAGATGGGGGAGTTGCTGGCGCCCAAGCTCTTCCCCGACGAGGACATGGCCGAAGAACGGGAGATGCTGATCGAACGTTGGGCTCAAAACGACAAGAAGGCCTACCGGGCAGCGTTTCAAGCCATTCTCGACTGGCCCGGTGTAGCGGACGAGATGACCCGGTTCGACAAGCCCGTCCTGGTGGTCGCCTCAGACCAGGACTACACCTCGGTGGAGTCCAAGCGTCCCCTTATCGATCGGATGCCCACCGCCCGGATGGTGGTGATCGAAAACGCCCACCATGCCGTGCCGGTGGAACGTCCCCAGCTCTTCAACGAGGTGCTCGAGGAGTTCCTGTCCTAGCCGGTGTTACGCATACCGGCAGCGATGCCGTTGACGGTCAGAAGCAGCGCCCGGTCGAGATCGTCGGAGTCCTCGCCGGTGCGGCTGCGGGCCAGCAGCGACACTTGGAGGTAGTTGATGGGGTCGAGGTAGATGTCCCGGACGGAAAGGGTGCGGCGGAGTAACGGTGAGTCCTCCAGAAGCTCCTTCCGACCCCTCAGATCGAGGATCTGGGAGCGGGTCAGCTCCATCTCGGCCCGGATCATGTCCAGTAGATGGTGATGCTGTGGCTCGACCAGGGCCTCCACATAGTGGGCGGCGATGTCGAGGTCGGTCTTGAACAATGTCATCTCCACGTTGGAGAGGAAGGTGTCCATGAAGCCCCATTGGGAGATCATCTCCCGTAGCACGCTCTCGTAACCCTCCTGGCGGGCTTCCTCGAGGCCAGAGCCCACGCCGAACCAGCCGGGGATGATCTGCCGGGTCTGGGTCCAGCCGAACACCCAGGGGATAGCCCGCAGGTCGTCGATGCCGCCGGCTCCGCCGGGACGGCGCGACGGGCGGCTGCCGATGTTCATCTTTCCCAACTCTTCCACCGGAGTGGAGGAGAGGAAGTAGGGGACAAGGCCCGGGTCCTCCACCAGACTCCGGTAGGCGGTATGGGCCGCCTCCGAGAAGACGTCCATGGCTTCGAACCAGCGCTTCAGGGTCTCCTCGGGGCGGCGGGACCGGCGATGGAGCAGCGAGCTCTCCAGCACCGAGGCCACCATGAGTTCCAGGTTGCGGGCGGCGATGTGGGGGTTGCCGTACTTCTCGGAGATCACCTCGCCCTGTTCGGTGACCTTGAGGTCACCGTCGACGGTTCCGAAGGGCTGGGCGAGGATGGCGGCGTGAGTTGGGCCACCCCCGCGGCCAACGGTGCCGCCCCGGCCGTGAAACAGGCGGAGGCGGACTTCGTGGCTCTCGGCCACCTCGCGCATCGCCCGCTGCGCCTTGTAGATTTCCCACTGGGAGGTGGCGATGCCGCCCACCTTGTTGGAGTCTGAGTACCCCAGCATTACCTCCTGAACGTTTCCCCGCAGCTCAACCAACTTTCGGTACTGGGGGTTGAAGAAGAGATCGTCGAGAAGGGATCCTGCCGAGCGCAGATCGTCGATGGTCTCCACCAGGGGAACAAAGCCGATATCGGCTATATCTCTGGCCAGGTCCACGAGCCCTGCCTCACGGGCCAGGACCACGCCTTCGAGCACGTCGGTGGCGCTCTCGGTCATCGAGATGATGTAGCTCTCGACCACCTGCTTCCCATAGCGAAGGTGGGCCTCCCGGATCGCCTTGAAGGTGTCCAGGGCCTGGGCTGCCTCTCCGGAGAGGGCAGTGGTGGGTCCGGTCAAGGGTCGTGGCCCTGCTAGCTCAGCGGTGAGTACCTGGAGGCGCTGGTTGCCTCCCATCGCCGCCAGGTCCATACCCACTAGCGCGCATATCTCCTCGACAGCCCGGCGGTGGCGGCGGGCGTGCTCTCGCACGTCGAGAGTGGCCATGTGGAAGCCGAAGGTCTCTACTGCCCGCTGTACCCGGGCCACAGCACCCTGGGCGATCAGAGCCCCGCGGGCCTGGCGTAGAGACGCCGCCATCAGATCGAGGTCCGTCAGCATCTCGGCGGGATCGCGGTAGTCGAATCCCGGGACATGCGGGGTGGATTCGCGGATGCGGCGGCGGGTGTTGATCAGCTTGGCATGGATGTATGAGCACTTGAGGCGGTAGGGCTCGCCTTCGATCCGGCGTTGCTCCCGCTGCCACACCGCGGGCAGATGTTCGCGGTCGCTTTCGAGGGAAGCACCGAGCTCATCGCTTATAGGGACCAGCCGCTCTGACATGGAGAGCTCGTCGGAGAGCCTCTCCACCAGCCTGATGAGATGGGTGAGGCCCCGATCGTGCTGAAGGGCTAGGACCTCGAGGGTTGTCTCTGGAGTCACCTCCGGGTTGCCGTCCCGGTCGCCTCCCACCCATGTGCCGAAACGGAGCGCCACCGTCTCCGGTCCTCCGCCCAGGCGCTCAAGTTCCAGGGCTACCAGATCTGCGATGTCGCCGACCACCTCCTCGGCGAGGGCCACCAGGTAGTAGAGGGCGGAGCGGGCCTCATCCACCGGCGTCGGGCGTCTCCGCCGTAGCTCGTCGGTCTGCCAGATCTGGTCGATCAACTCGGCGGTGCGGCGATCGATCAGGGCCACCTTCTCGGGGTCGCCGGCTGCCATCCGGTCCTCGATCAACTCGGCGATGGCCGCCCGCTTGTTGAGGATGCTACGGCGGGCAGCCTCGGTGGGATGAGCGGTGAACACGGGTCTGACTTCGAGGCGGTCTAGGACAGCGGAGATCAGTTCTCCGTCGAGATCGGCTGCGGCGATACGGTCCACGGTCGCCTCGAGGTATCGGTCGTCGGGGGCCAATTCGTCGACGCGGTGGACCTGTTCCGCCACATTGGCGAGATGGAAGTAGGTGGTGAAGGCCCGTACCAGAGGGATGACCCAATCGTTGGGCAGCTCGCCCAGCAGGCTGCGCAACTCACCGGCCGCCTCGGGACTTCCCCCCCTTCTGGAGGACTTGCCCAACGCTCTGACCTTCTCGACCAACTCGAGGAGCTCGGGTCCGTGCTGACGCACCAGGGTTTCGCCGAGTTGGTTCCCCAGCCGGCGAATGTCAGCTCTGAGCTGGATGTCTCCCGAAGTCACCGGCGAGAGGCTAAATCATTCGCAGGCCGAGCTGGCTGTGGTAGCTCCAAGGTCGTCGGCAGAGTCGGGATCGATCAGCGTCCTGAGCACTGCCTCCCGCACCCGGTCGACTTCGGGAACGAGCCCGCCCGTGGGAGCCACACCCGAAGTCCACGAGGCGTCGAAGCCGATTACCCGAATGTTGCTGGCGCTCACCTTCGGGATCAGCCGGATCAAGTCCGGAACCAGGTCCAGGGGAAAGTCCGTGGTCACGTTTCGTTCGACGGTCTCCAAGATGTCACCGAGATTGGTGAGAAGGCGTATCGGATCGGCGCCCTTGGCGAGGGCGGCGAGGAAGCAGCGCTGGCGGGCCATGCGGCGATAGTCCGAGGAGTCGCGACGGACGCGTACGTAGCCCAACGCCTCGGCACCGGTGAGCTTCTGAACCCCTCGGTCCAACTCGATCATCTCGTAGGTGCCGGTGTGGGGGTCATATATCGGGGCTGATACATGACGGTCCACTTTCATCGTCACTCCTCCGAGCACGTCGATGAGATCGGCGAAGCCGGTGAGGTCCACCAAAGCGAAGTAGTCGATGGGTAGTCCAGTGAGGTACTCCACCACATCACCGATCGCAGCCGCGCCCGGGTACGGACCTCGGAAGGCTTCCGGGTTTCTCAGACCCCAGGCGTATACGGTGTTGAGGAGAGAGCCCGAGTAGGGGGTGCCATCGGAGAAGGTGAATCCGCCCCAGTTGCGGGGAAGGCTGAACAGCGCCGTTGTCCCGGAGGTGGGATCGATGGAGGCGACGATGATCGAGTCGGTGCGGATGCCGCTCCGGCCGGGCCCCGCATCGCCCCCAAGGAGAAGGATGTTCGTGCGCTTTCCCCCGAAGGGGATGTTGGAGCGCGGGCTGACGGGGGCAGTCAGCTCATCAAACGCCATGGGCAGAGCGTCTTCAGAGGTGGGCTGGGGAATGCTGAAGGGGAGCGGCGCCATGGCGCCTATGACCGGGCCCGGGGGCATAGTCGTGGTGGTGGTTGAGGAAGCAGCGGTCTCTGCCGTGACCGGGGGCGCCGCAGCGAAGACTTCGATCAAGGTGCCTCGGGCCGTCAACCCGGCCCAAGCCACAACTGCATGTGGTGCGACGGCCACTAAGACGAGAAGGAGCGGGACCAGTCGTCGCTGACCTCCCTTAGCCCACCAGGCATGGGCACTCGAGGCAGCCCTGGCCAGGGCGATAGCCAGATTGGCGACTACCAGGAGCATCAGCGTGTCCGGGTCAGAGAGACGCGCCGCTAGTTCCACCGGTCCAAGCTTCAGAAACAGCAGGGCGCCCACCCCCACGACGAGCAGGCTGAGGGCTATCAACGTCCAACCGAGCCGCCGCTGGGCAGTGGCGAGCTGACCCCACCCGGGCAGGATCAGGGAACGTATCCCCGCGCCGAGGGGTGAGGGTTTGAGGTGCTTCGCCACGGTGAAACAACGATTATGCCCAAGGCGAAGGTTCCGTTGCTGACTTCTGGGCGGACGCTCTGGCGTTCAGGCGTCTTCGGGGCGCTGCTTGTGGATACGTCCCTCGACGCCGTGAAGGGAGAGCCCGGTTCCCGCTCCGTAGCGAACCAGGGTCATTTCAGCGAGGATGGAAACGGCCACTTCCTGGGGCGACTCGGCACCGATGTCGAGACCGACTGGCCCATAGATCCGGGAGGTGTCCTCTTCGGTAAAGCCCATGCGCTGGAGCCTCTCCACCCGGAGCTTGTGAGTGCGACGGCTTCCCATGGCGCCGATGTAGCGGGCCTCGTTCTTCAGTGCCGCCTCCAGCACTGGGGTCTCATGCCGGGTGTCGTGGGAGAGGACCACGACCCAGGTGCGTCGGTCGAAGTGGAGCTGATCCATGAGGTCCGCAGGCCAGCCCACCAGCACCTGATGTGCCTCGGGAAACCGTTCCGGCGTGGCGAAGGCCGATCTCGAGTCGACCACCGTCACCCTGTAGCCCATGTGGGTGGCGATGGTGGTCAGGGACTGGGCGATGTGGACGGCCCCAAAGATCAACAGGTCGGGTGGCGGCGCCAGGGTCTCGTAGAAGACCGTGTGCTCGCCGTAGGTGAGGGCACGGTGCTGCTCGTAGCGCATCAGCTCCACGGCGTCGTCACTGACCGTTGCTGCCATTTCGTCGGGGAGCGTGCCCGCGACGGGCTTGCCGTCCTGATCGAGGACGGCCTTCCTCCCCAGGGCGGGCCCTTCAATGAAGGTGACAACGGAGCCGAACTCCTCGGCGTCGAGGATCCGTTGAATGGCGTCGAGGACTTCGCTCACCAGGTCTCGATGTAGACGTCGATGGTGCCACCGCAGGCCATGCCCACCTCGAAGGCGTCCTCGTCGGCGATGCCGTAGGTCACCAACTTTGGCCTCCCGGTCTCGATGACCTCTTGGGCATGGAGGAACACGTCGTTCTCGACACATCCGCCACTGACGGATCCCTCCATGTCCCCGGTATCGGAGACCAGGAACTTGGACCCCTCGGGGCGGGGCGCGCTGCCGTACACCCGAACGACGGTGGCCACGGCGACCTTTTTGCCTTCGTCCACCCAACGATTACGAAGCGCGAGTTGGTTTCTCACAGTCAACGTTTTATCACACGCTGGCGTAATTCGCGGGAGAGCTCTCAAACGCGGTCTTGCAGACCGGCGAGCAGAAGTAGAAGGTTTCACCTTCGTGCTCGGAGATCCAGCGGGCCGAGGCTACTTCCACCTCCATATCGCAGACGGGGTCGGTCTCCAGGTGGGGAGCCTCCGAGGGTTGCGGCCAGCCCCGCAGCTCTCCTTCCGCCCGGCGTCTGACCAGGTCGGCGAGGATCGAAACCCCGATCTCCCTATGGGCTATGTGCCCCAAGTCGATTCCTGCGGGCGCATGCACCCTGGCCAGCCCTTCGTCGTCGACACCCCGATCAGCAAGGTAGCCGAGGACGGTCCCTGCCCGTTTTCGGGATGCTACGAGCCCGATGTATCCGGCTTCGGTCCTGAGAGCCGCTTCGAGGGCCGGTTCGTCGTAGTGGCCCTGAGTGGCCACCACGATGGCGCTGTGCGGCCCTACCGACGGCAGCGCCAGGTCCTCGTCTACTGCCTCGGCGCGCCACCCCAGCGCCTTTGCCATCTCGACCAGGGTTGATACGGCCGGGGACCGGCCTATGACCACCAGTTGAGGTTCCGGAAGCACCGGCTCGAGGAATACCTCCAGTGACCCCTCGGAGGTGCACGAGATAGGAACTGTGGTGACCCCGGGGCGGCCGACGCGTGCCAGATCCTCTTCGGTCCCCAGCACCAGCAGTCGCGGACGACCGTCAGCCATGGCTTCCTTCGCCTCCCTCAGGACCACAGGTTTGGCGCACGCTCCGCCGATCCATCCCTCCACATCTCTGTCGGGGCGAATGATGGCCGTCGAGCCGCGCTTGCCTGAGGAGGGGCCCCGAGCCCATACAACGGTCGCCACCAGGAACGGCTCATGGCGGCGGCTTAGGTCGACCGCCAGTTCCAGCAGCTCCGGGTTCATGATGTTTCCTGGATGGCCTCCCAGACCCTGTCTGCTGTCACGGGCATGTCGATGTTCCGTACACCGAGGTGGGCGAGCGCATCGATGACTGCGTTGACAAAGGCGGCAGGTGAGCCAACCGTCGCCGACTCGCCCACGCCCTTGGCCCCTATGGGATGGTGGGGTGAGGGAGTCACTGTGGCTCCTAACTCGAACCGGGGCGTTTCCCACGCCGTCGGTATCAGGTAGTCCATGAAGTTGGATCCGATGCAGTTGCCCGCCTCGTCGAAGTGGATGTACTGCATCGACGACATGGCGTACCCCTCGGCTAGGCCGCCGTGGATCTGCCCTTCGACGATCATCGGGTTGATCCGGACCCCGCAGTCGTCTACGGCCACCATGCGCCGCACCGACCACTTGCCCGTGTCCGGATCCACATCCACCACGACTATGTAGCTGCCAAAGGGGTAGGTCATGTTGGGCGGGTCGTAGTAGTAGACTCCCTCCAGGCCGGGCTCCAGATCGGGTGGGGGATTCGTGTAGGCGGCGAAGGCAATGTCCTGGATCGTGACCGAACTCGATGGGTCGCCGGTCACGAAGAACTTGCCCGTCTCCCACTCCAGATCCTCCTCAGAGGCTTCGAGGAGATGGGCCGCGATCTTCCGCCCTTTCTCCCTTATTTTGCGGGAGACCACAGCGGTGGCCGCCCCCGCCACGGGAGTGCTTCGGGAGGCGTAGGTGCCCAGGCCGTAGGGCGTGTTGTCTGTGTCACCCTCGACCACCTTGATGTCGTCCGCGGGGATCCCCAGCTCCT
>JBHHWH010000014.1:0-37970 GCA_046756405.1 Acidimicrobiia bacterium
CCCACCGACCCGGAAAACCTCATAGCCCTTTGTTGGTTCCACCATCAGATCGTCGTCCACCACAAAGGCTTTACCCCCTACCGGCATCCTGATCACGGGAGGATCCGATTCAAACCCCCAGAACGCGGCCCCCCCGACTAGGTAGGCACGATTCCCCTCTGTCTCCCCTCGATCACCTACCCGAATTCACTCCAGACCAGCCAGCGGGCCGGCTTTGACGCGCCCTTGTGGGGACTGGGCCGAACGAAAACATGTCACCCTTTAGGCGTGTTCATGCGAGTTACCTCTGACAACGGCCGGAAGGGGCGTTGATGGTCGCGGAGGCCGAAGGTGCGGCAGCCATCGAGAAGGCAGTGTTTCGGGAGAGCTTCGAGAGTTTCTACCGGCGGGAGGTGAGTGCGGTGGTCGGTCTGGCTTATGCATTATCCGGAAGTCGGATAGGAGCTGAGGATCTGGCCCAGGAGGGGTTCCTGGCCGCGCTCCGCCAGTGGGATCGAATCTCGAGCTATGACGATCCAGGGGCATGGGTGCGGAGGGTTGTAGCCAACCGAGCCGTGTCAGTTATCAGGCGACGCACCGCGGAAGCGAGGGCAATTCTTCGCCTCGGCCGGCCGGAAGCGGAGATAACTGAAATGCCCTCCGAGTCGGCCTTCATCTGGGAAGAGGTTCGTCGGCTACCCAAACGCCAGGCTCAGGTGATCGTCCTTCGATACGTCGACGGGCAGGGGATCTCCCAGATCGCACACATCCTTGAGTGTTCGGAAAACACCGTGAAGACCCACCTCAGGCGCGCCAAGAACACGCTGGCGAAGCGGCTCGGGCGCGAGGTTGCATAGTGGACCGCCTCGACGAGATTCTGGAGAGGGCTGCGGCCGATCTGCGGGCCAGCGTCCAGGCGGCGGAAGCCACCCCGACGATGGTCAAGCGCCGAACCGGACGTCGGAGGCTCGCTCTGGTGGCTTCCCTGGCCCTCCTGCTGGGTATAGCCGGATTAGGCGCGTTGCTTGTCTATCAGCCCAACAGCTACCTGGCGGGTCAAGCGGGTGAGGCTCTGATCACCAGCGAGATGATTCTTCAGGATGGGGTGGTCACCGAGGAGGAGTATCGAGCCGGGGCCGAGGCCGTCGTCTCTTGTCTCGCCGCGGCCGGGTTCGATGTTGAGGTGAGCTTTGATCGCCCCAACGGCCACGCCAACTTCAGCGGGAACCATGCAGATGATCTGAGGGAGCGATACCGCACGGAGTTCGGCCGTTGTATTGACTTGCACCTTTCCGAGAATGTCTCCCTCGGATGGGCAGCGGCGTTGGGGCAGCTCAACCTCGCAGAATGGCGCCGAGAGACAACGGAGATTGTTGCGTGTGTCGAGACCCGGACTGGTAGGGACTTCGGAGAACTCACCTTCGACGAGTTTGATTATCTGACTCCGCAGGGGCAGCAGACTCGAGAGGCCGCCTTCGAATATGGCGATCACCAACCTTGGGAGAGGTGTCGGTCCGATCTGGGCCTGGAGATATCGTCGCCGCCGGAGACTTTCAGCACGCTTGAGAAAGACCCCCTGGAGATCGCTGAACGTAACGGTATGGTTCTGACGATCAGCGGTCCCCTCGACGCTCCCTGTGTTGAGGTCAGAAGCGAGCTGGAGATGGCCGGCGGGTGCGGAGGAGACCTCACGGATCCTCTGAGCCTCGGCCTCGGGGGCATTGCGGGGCAGTCATTCGTGTATGGCTGGGTCACGAAGGATGCAACCACGGTGGTCATCACCCTCGCTGATGGGAGCCAGATCGAAGTCGCGGAGCTGATACCTGTTGAGGGTGTCGATGTGCGCTTCTTCCTCGAGGTGATCGGCCCGATGAGGGGCACGGAAACCGAACTGCCGGTCACCGCCGTGGCCTTGAACCGAAACGGGAAGGAGATGGCCCGCTTCGTGCTGGAGGAGACGGACCAGCCTTGACGCGGCGGTGCCTCTGAGCTCTGCCAATTCCCTGCCACACTTGTCCAGGACATGTCCCACTTCTACCGGTTCCTCCTCCTCGGGGATCCCGTGGCCCATTCGCGCTCCCCGGCCATCCATCATCTCGCCCTGAGGCTGACCGGGCTTGAGGGGGACTATGTAGCGGTGCGTGCCGACGCCCGGATCCTGGCGGAATCGGTGGAGCAGTTGCGATCCGGTGCGGTGGACGGGATCAACGTGACTATGCCCCTGAAGCGTGCTGCCTACGAGATCGCCGAGACCCTCACCCCGCTGGCAGAGCTGGCCGGCTCGGTCAACACGCTTTCCAGAACCAAGGGGGGTGTGGAGGGTGATTCCACCGACGCCGCGGCCTTTGCCGATCTCGCCAAGGAAGGCCGCTTCTCGGCCGTGGAAGAGTTCTACGTCCTCGGCGCAGGAGGATCGGCTGCCGCCGCCCTGGCCGCCCTGAGAACCCGAAAGGTGGTCTTGTCTGCCCGCAATTCGGAAAAGGCGGCGGTCCTGGGCGAGCGACTGGGTGTCGCAGAGCTGATCCCCTGGGGGACCCCGCGCCCTGGGGCTGTTCTGATCAACGCCACCCCGCTGGGAATGGCAGGGGAGACCCTGCCCGAAGGCGTCCTCGAAGCGGCGTCGGGACTCATAGACCTGCCCTACGGGTCAACGCCCACCCCTGCGGTCACCGGGGCCTTGGAGCTAGGAATCCCCGTCGTGGATGGTGCCGAATTCCTGGCGCAACAGGCGGCGCTTTCCTTCCAACGGTGGACCGGCCGCTCCGTAGACTTCGAATTGCTGCTCGAAGCCGCCCGAGGAAGTCTCTAAAGGAGTACCCGGATGAGGCCGAAATGGAGAAGGACTACTCGGAGGCAAGGAGCAATAGTGTCTCTTTCTGGGAATTTGAGCTTCGTCTCACTAGACGAAGTGCTGCGGCTGCTGATCCGCTCGAGACAGCGGGGCGCCGTCGAAGTGCGTGGCAGGAGCATCACGGGCAGGGTTTTCGTCGCGAGTGACGGAATCGATCTGGCCACCACCCTCGACGATGGTGACCTTCGTGAGCATCTGAAGCGGTCACGAATCATTGACGATTCGAAGTTCAAGACCGTAGAAGCAGGGGAGTCCACCCTTACTGACATCGCTACCGACGTCGACGCGCTCCAGGCGCTCATGCGCGAAATGGCTGTCGAGAGCCTCTACCAGCTCCAGGGCAAGGGAGAGGTGTTCCAGGTCTACGAGGCGCAGACGACTCCCTACGCCGCTCCCGAGGGGTACGAGCTTGAGGCTCTGCTCACCGATGCTCACCGCCGCGAGGCGGAGTGGGCCGAGGTCGCCAGGGTGATCCCCGACATGGGGGCCATCGTGCGGTTCGCCAGGGATCTCGGATCCCGGGACACGGTGGAGATACCCCGGGACGGTTGGCGTGTGCTCACCCAGGTGGAAGCAGGCTCCTCAGTACGGGAGATGGCCCGGAAGCTGGGCACCACCGAGTTTTGGACGGCACGGGTGGCTGCCGACCTGGTGGAGAACGAGCTTCTTGTCGTCGAATACGGGGCCCCGGTCGCGCCCACCGCAGCGGACGAGAGCCCCAGGGAGACGGAAGAGTTCGATCCCAACCAGTCGTGGTGGGAGGAGCCCGAGCGCGGCGAGGAACCGGAAACAGTCGCCAGTCAAGAGGCTATCGCCGGAGAGTCGGGCGACATCCCGGCGGAAGAGGGTATCCCGAGCCCCGAGCCGGCTGAATACGAGATCAGCGGCGGTCCCCTGGCGGGGAGCGAAGAGCCCAGTGACGTCGAAGAGGACACTGAGGCCTTCTTGGAGAAGGTGTTCTCCGAGCTGGAGGGCGGTTCCGACGAACCCGACGAGGAAGAGGGCTTCGGTCTGCTGCGCCGGAGGCGCATGGGCGTCCTTCGCGACGGCGTCGACGAGTCCTGAAGCTCACTCGCCGCTGGCGCCGCTCCCGCTAGGTTGCAGCGGCGGTGCTGCTCACACTCACACTTCTGATGGGGGCTGTCCTCGGCCTAGCTGCCCATGACCTAGGTGTTCAGGGTCTGAGCCAGGACCTTGCCCTAAGACCCTTCGTCGGGACTTGCCCCCGGTGCGGACACGAAAACGGCTGGCTCCGCCTCCGGTGTAGCCAGTGCCTCAGGGTCCGCGCCCGCGAGCTTCTCCTAGCCCTTGTGACCGCCGGGACCGCAGCCGGGTTCGTCGGGACCATCGGCCTCGACTGGCCCCTCATCGCCTACGCCGCCTTCCTGCTCCTGGGTGGAGCCCTTCTGGTCACCGACCTGGAGGACTTCCGCATCGTGGACCGGCTCAACCTCCGGGGTTCGGCGATCATCGCTGCCCTGTTGGGGGTCACTGCGATAGCGACGGGGGAGTACCTCGCGTTGCTGCGGGGCCTGGCCGGGGCCGGCCTCTACTTCGCCGGCGCCCTCACGCTTTGGCTCATCGCCCGTGGGCGGAGCTTCGGCGGTGGCGACGTGAAGCTGGCCCCCCAGATCGGTCTCTTCACAGCCTACGTCTCCTGGGGAACCCTGGGCTGGTCGGCGTTCTTCACCGCGATGATCGGGGGCATCGTCGCCTTTGGTCTCCTGGCATCGGGGAAGGCCAGCGGGAAGACCGAACTGCCCTACGGGCCTCCGATGATCCTTGGTTCCTGGCTGGCGATCGCCCTGATGGGTCTCGGTTGGCCCTGAGCGTCGTAGCATCCCTCCGATGCTGAGATTCCTTACCGCCGGAGAATCCCACGGCCCCGCCCTGGTGACCATCGTCGAGGGCCTTCCCAAGGGGCTGGCCGTGTCCCAAGACGACTTCGCCATCGAGTTGGCTCGCCGCCGTCACGGATACGGGAGGGGCCAGCGGATGGGTATCGAAGCCGACGAACTCGAGATTCTCGGCGGCATACGGCATGGGCGGACCCTCGGCTCCCCGGTGGCGGTGGTGGTGAGGAACACCGAATGGCCCAAGTGGCAGGAGGTGATGGGTATCGAAGCGGGGCAGGCAGGGAAAGAACTCACCCGACCGAGGCCCGGCCACGCCGATCTGGCCGGGATGATCAAGTACGACACCGAAGACGCCCGGGACATCCTGGAACGGGCTTCGGCGAGGGAAACGGCGGCGCGGACTGTCGCTGGCACCCTTGCCAAGAAACTCCTCGCCGAAGCCGCTGTCGACGTGGTCAGTCATGTGGTGTCCATCGGGGAGGTAGTGGCTCAAGGGCTCGTCCCAGGGCCTTCGGACCTAGAGGCCGTAGACGCCGACCCGGTGCGCTGCTTCGACCCGGAAGCATCAGCGGAGATGATCGCTGCCATCGACCGCGCCCAGGAAAAGAAAGACACGCTGGGGGGGGTAGTCGAAGTCCTGGCCTACGGAGTGCCGCCGGGAATTGGCTCGCACGTCCACTACGACCGGCGTCTCGACGCCATGCTTGCCGCCGCCCTGGTCTCCATACCTGCCATCAAAGGAGCGGAGATCGGAGACGGTTTCGCCGTGGCAGGGATGGCCGGATCTGTAGCCCACGATGAGATCGTGTCCACAGAGGACGGCGTGGGACGGCCTACCAACCGGGCCGGAGGAATTGAAGGTGGGATGAGCAACGGTGAGCCCATCCGAGTGCGGGGAGCGATGAAACCTCTGTCCACGCTCATGCAGCCGCTGCGCACCGTCGATCTGACGGACGGCTCAGAGGCCCAGGCTTTCCGGGAGCGCTCCGACGTCTGTGCCGTGCCCGCGGCGGCCGTCGTCGCCGAGCAGATGGTGGCCATCACCCTGGCACGAGAGTTCCAGCGTAAGTTCGGCGGGGACACCGTCGATGAGTTCAGTCGCAGAGTGGACCAGTACCGGGGGGATGTCGACCAGCGGTTAGGGCCATGACCCTCTGGCTGGTGGGCATGATGGGTTCGGGCAAGACCAGCGCCGGCCGTGTGGCAGCAGAGAGGCTGGGGATCGAGTTCGCGGACACCGACGAGGCGGTGGCGCGTCGCTTGGGGTGTTCGATAGCCCAGCTCTGGGGGGAGCTGGGTGAAGCCGCCTTTCGGGACATGGAGAAGGTCGCCGTCAGGGAGCTGGCGTCTCGGGAGGGAATAGTGGCCACCGGAGGGGGAGTGGTGCTGGACGCGGAGAACCGCCATACCATGGTTGCCACCGGTCCCGTGGTGTGGCTAGAAGCGCCACCCTCTGTCCTCGCCGGGCGGCTCGAAGGCTCCGATGGTCGGCCGCTGCTGGTCGTGCTGGATCGGGAGAGGGAGTCGGTCCTGGCCCAGCATCTGCAGGAGCGGGCGAAGCTGTACGCCGAGGTCGCGACGCACCGGATCCAAACCGACACCATGACGGTCGAAGAAGTAGCTGCACGGATCGAAGAAGTATGGAACGGCTCGTAGTCGTTGGTGTCACCGAGGTGATCATCGGCGAGGGCATGCCCGAGCCGCTCCTTCCCCCTCGGCTCGGTCGCGTCCGCGCCGCCCTGCTGACCCAGCCGGGCGCCACCGACCACGCCTTCGAACTGGTGGAAGTCCTACGAGACGGGCAGATCGCTTGCGAAGTGATCGGGCTCCCCGACCGGGATGAAGCCAAGACCCTCGCCGTGGCCGAGTCCGTATACGAGGCCTTCGCCCGCTTCGGCCTCGCCCGCGACGACACCGTGATCGGTGTGGGCGGAGGAGCTGTGACGGATCTCGCCGGGTTCGTAGCCGGTACCTGGCTGCGGGGGATAGAGGTGGTGCACTATCCCACGACGCTGCTGGCTGCCGTGGACGCGGCCGTCGGCGGCAAGGCGGGGGTGAATCTGGGAGGTAAGAACCTTGTCGGTGTCCTCTGGCACCCGAGCCGGGTCATCATCGACCTTCGCCTTCTCCGTAGCCTCCCCCCCTACCTTCGGCGGGAGGGGATGGCCGAGGCGCTGAAAGCGGGTCTTGTGGGAGACGAGAAGCTGTTCTCCCTGATGGTCCAGGAGGGCCAGAGAGCCCCGCTCGAGGAAGTGGTCACCCGCGCCGTGGGCGTCAAGGCCCGGATCGTGGGCGAAGACGAACGGGAGACCGGCGTCAGGGCTTACCTCAACTTCGGCCATACCATCGGCCATGCCATCGAGTTCGCGTCGGCCCTCTCCCATGGGGAGAGCGTCGGGCTGGGCATGATCGCAGCAGCCAGGCTTTCGGAGCGGCTCCTGGGGTTTGAGGAGGCGGCGAGGGTGGAGGCCGCCGTCGCTGCCCTGGGTCTCCCCACGCGAGTGGAAGGGCTGGAAAGGGCTCGGGTGAGGGACCTGCTCGGGTACGACAAGAAACGCGACGCCAGGGGGCTGCGCATGGTGTTACTGCGTAGGGTTGGGGAGCCCGTGTTGCGTCATGTCACCGTTCCCGAGGCCGATGTCGCGATGGAAGCCATAGGCCTGTGAGACGGTTACCGTCCTCGCCGCAACCGAGAAGCGACCAGAGATGATCAGCACCAACGACGTCAAACCCGGGATGGCCCTGGAACTCGACGATGGCCTTTTCACCATCGTGGAGTACCAGCACGTCAAGCCGGGCAAAGGCAAGGCCTTCGTACGGATGAAGCTCAAGAAGCTAGACACGGGCCAAGTCCTCGACAGGACATTCCGCGCCGATGAGGACGTTCGCCAGGCGATCATCGACCGCAGTGACTACCAGTACCTCTACTCCGACGACCTCGGCTACCACTTCATGAACCTCTCCGACTACGGACAGATCGTCCTCACTCCGGAGGACGTGGGCGACGCCGCCCCCTACCTGGTGGAAGGGGCCACGGTGTCCCTCACCACCTACCAGGGGACACCCATTGGGGTGGACCTGCCCGCCGCGGTGGAGCTGGAGGTCACCTACGCCGAGCCGGGAGTAAAGGGCGACACCCGCACGGCGGCGACCAAGACCGTCGAGTTGGAGACTGGACTCGAGATCCAGGTTCCGCTCTTCGTGGAGCAGGGCGACAGGGTCAAGGTGGACACCAGGACCGGGGAGTACCTGACGCGGGTATGACCAGACCCGGGTCCGAAGGGACCACCATCCCGGCCCGTATCACCGTCGCTGATCTGGCGCAGCTTCTGGGAAGGAGCCTCGAGGAGGTCCAGGATGTCCTTCACCAACAGGGCGAGGAGGATGGCCCGGACCATGTGCTGGGTTGGGAGACCGCGGTAGCCCTCGGCCGGGGGTTCGGGGAGAAGCTGGATGTCGAGCCTCGGGACCTGGCCCTGGAGCTCCTCTACGAGTTCGAGACCCGCGGCGAGCTGAGCGACGTTCCCGAGGGACGGGCTGGACGGCTGGCTCTCGGTGTGGTGCGGGACCTCGACCGCCTCGACGCGATGATCGAAGAGGTCTCCGAACACTGGACGGTGGCCAGGATGCCCATCGTCGACCGCAACATTCTCCGTATCGGACTCTTCGAGCTGGAGTCGGAGCCCGAGGTGCCGACGGCAGTCATCGTATCCGAGGCGGTGCGGATGGCTCAGACCTACTCCACGGAACGTTCCGCATCCTTCGTGAACGGAGTGCTGGCAGCCCTGGCCAAGTCCGTTCGCAGCCTTGCCTAGACCTGGGCCCGAACGCCCGTTAGGGTGGCGTGGAACCTTTAAGGACGGTCCGGTGAGGCCGGGAAGGAGAACCATGGGTTGCACCCCTGACGGACCTGCGGTGTCATGCCACAGGTCATGACCGCCGACGACATCGACCGGGTCCTGCGCCGAATTTCCCACGAGATCTTGGAGACCCATCGTGGGGTCGATCGGGTGGTCCTTGTTGGGATCCACACTCGTGGCGTTCACCTCACCCGCCGCCTCGCCGCGACCATCGAAACCTTCGAGGGGCGGCCTGTCCCCGCCGGGGAGCTCGACGTGGGCCACTACCGGGACGACCTTGACATTCGAGACGACATCCTTCCCAAGGGGACGGTCGTGCCTGTGGACGTAACCGGAAGGAACGTGATCCTCGTGGACGACGTCCTCTTCACCGGTCGCACTGCCAGGGCTGCCCTCGACGCCCTCTCCGACCTCGGCCGGGCTGCCACCGTCCAGCTTGCCGTTCTCGTGGACCGGGGACACCGGGAGCTGCCGATTCGAGCCGACTACGTAGGCAAGAATCTTCCCACCTCCCGGACCGAGACGGTGCGAGTCAGGCTTCGGGAAGTGGACGGCATAGAGGGGGTCTGGATCGAGAAGGCGGCAGCGGCATGAAGGTCCTATTTGGCTTGGGCGGCATGGGACGCGCCGAGCTGGAGACGCTCATCACCTCAGCCTCCTCCTATCGGGACTCCCTCTCCAAAGGAGAGCCCATACCTCGAGTGTTGTCGGGGAAGATCGTGGTGAACCTGTTCTTCGAACCGTCCACCCGGACCAGGACCTCCTTTGAGATCGCAGTGCACCGCCTGGGCGGACACGTGATCACCTTCGACCCGTCCCGGTCGTCGGCGCTCAAAGGAGAGTCCCTCGCCGATACCGTGCGGACGATCGCCGCCATGGGGGTGGATGTCCTAGTCGTACGCCACGCCGAGGAGGGGATCCCGGAGAGAATCCACGACTGGACAGGGCTGGCGGTGATCAATGCCGGGGACGGGGCCGGGGAGCATCCAACCCAGGCTTTGGCCGACGCCCTCGCCCTGAAGGGACGGTTCGGCGATCTGGACGGCCTGCGGGTGGCGGTAGTCGGTGACCTGCGCCACAGTCGAGTCGCCAACAGCCTCATCGGCTCCCTTCCCACCCTAGGGGCCGACCTGATCCTGGTTGGCCCGCCGAGTCTGCTACCCCCGACACGACCGGCCGGGATCGGGGTGTCCACCGACCTCGACGCGGTCCTGGAGGGTTTGGATGTCGTCTACGTGCTTCGAGTGCAGAGGGAGCGGGGAGGGAGAGTCGACGACGACTATCACCTTCGCTACGGGATGACCCGAGACCGTGCCCAACGTCTCGGCGATCGTTGTGTGGTGATGCATCCTGGTCCGATGAACCGGGGCGTGGAGATTGCCTCCGAGGTCGCTGACGGGCCCCGCTCACTGATCCTGGAGCAGGTGGCCTGTGGAGTTCCTGTCCGCATGGCCACGTTGGCGGCGCTGGCAGGGGAGACACCATGATCGTCATCCGGGGTGGCCTGGTACTCACCGGCGACGGATTCGCACCCGCGGACGTCCTCGTCGAGAACAACCTCGTGGTGGCCATGGGGTCTGATCTTGAAGCCGAGCGGGTCATCGACGCTCATGGCTGTCTGGTAGGGCCGGGTTTCGTGGACCTGCACACCCACCTGCGAGACCCCGGTCAGACGTGGAAGGAGGACCTGTACTCGGGGCTGACGGCGGCGGCGGCGGGCGGATTCACCGCGGTGGTGGCGATGCCCAACACCGAGCCCGCCCTGGATAACCCTCAGACCGTTTCCGACCTGGTGGACCGAGCCCGACGTCTCGGTCTAGCCGAAGTCACGGTGGCAGCGGCAATCACTCTGGGCAGAGCCGGCCGGGACCTGACCGACTTCGAGGGTCTCTACGAAGCCGGGGTGCGCCTCTTCAGCGACGACGGCGACTGTCTCAACGACTCTGATCTCCTCAGAGAAGCGATGCTTCGCCTTGCCCGCCTGCCGGGAGCGCGACTGGCTCAACACGCCGAAGACCCCGCGTTGTCGGCGGGCGGGCATCTTCACGACGGAACCGTGGCAGCGGCGGCAGAACTGCGCGGCTCACCGTCTTCGGCAGAGGAGCAGGTAGTGGCCCGAGACTTGGCCCTGGTGGCCGAGACCGGGGTCGCCTACCACTGCCAGCACGTGTCCTCACGGGGCACCGTGTCCCTGATCAGGAAAGCGAAGTTCCGCGGGCTGGACGTCAGCGCGGAAGTGACACCCCACCACCTCTTCTACGATGACCGCTCGGTGGAGGATCTAAACCCCGACTTCAAGATGTACCCGCCGCTACGCGCCCCAGGCGACCGGGCGGCGCTTCAGGGGGCGCTGCTCGACGGGGTTATGGACGCGGTAGCCACCGACCACGCCCCGCACACCGAAGTGGAAAAGGCAGCCCCCTTCCGCGAAGCGCCCAGGGGTGTGATCGGCCTGGAGACAGCCGCCGCTGCAGTATTCACCGTTACCCGCGATCCCGGGCTTCTCTTCCGCGTCCTCAGCCTCAATCCTGGTCGAATCGCTGGAATGAAACGTCAGGGCCGTCCCCTTGGCCCCGGATCCCCAGCCAACCTGGTCATATTCGACCCGGAGGCCGAATGGGTGGTCGGAGACTTCCGTTCCAAGTCGGCGAACAGTCCCTTCAAGGGCGAGACTCTCCGAGGTCGGGTGGTAACGACTCTCCATGAAGGGAGACCCGTATTCGAGTTGGAGGTGGCCGGGTGAGCCGTAGTGAACCTGCTCTCCTAGTGACTGCTGACGGCGAAGTGTTCCGAGCTCGTTCCGTGGGGGCGGACGGGGTTGCAGTGGGCGAAGCGGTGTTCAACACCTCCATGAGCGGATACCAAGAGATCCTCACCGACCCCTCCTACGCCGGCCAGGTGGTGGTGATGACCGCGTCCCATATCGGCAACTACGGAGTCAATCACCTCGACTCCCAGTCCCGAGGTCCGGCCGTGGCCGGCTTCGTGATGCGAGCGCTGTCCCGGAGGGATTCCAACTGGCGCTCCGAAGGCTCCTTGGGCTCCTACCTGCGCCAGTCAGGGGTCGTCGCCCTTGCCGATCTCGACACCCGTCGCCTCACCCGACATCTCAGAGACAGAGGGGCGATGCCGGTGGCTATGGGTGCTGGCATCGACGAAGGCGAACTGAGGGAGATTGCCGCCTCGGCGCCCCCCATGGAGGGTCAGGACCTGGCCTCAAGGGTGACCACGGACCAGCCCTACCGGGTGGAGACAGAAGGAGAGACCCGGGGACTGGTGGTGGCCATAGACCTGGGGATTAAAGCCGACATAGTCCGCAACCTCACCCTTCGGAGCTTCGAGGTGGAGGTGGTCCCGGCGAACACCGACGCCGAGTCGATCCTTGCTCTCGAGCCTCGTGGAGTGGTGGTGTCGAATGGACCCGGCGACCCGGAGCCGCTGACCCGGGTGGTTGCCAACCTCCAGAACCTGCTGGGAAAGACACCGGTCTTCGGTATCTGCCTCGGCCACCAGGTTCTCGGCCTCGCCCTGGGGGCCCGGACCTTCAAGCTTCCCTTCGGTCACCACGGGGGTAACCACCCGGTGCGCCGCTTCTCCGACGGAGCGGTGGAGATAACCGCCCAGAACCACGGCTTCTGTGTCGATCTGTGGTCCCTCAAGGGTGAGGCGCCCCCGCCTCCGCCTGGTGGAGGCCTGGTGGGGCGGGATCTGCTACCCGAGGTGGTGGATACACCCTTCGGAGCGGCCGTCCCCACCCATCAGAACCTCAACGACGGCACCCTCGAAGGCTTGGCTCTCCTCGACGTCCCGGCTTTCTCCATCCAGTATCACCCCGAGGCAGCGCCGGGACCCAGCGATGCCCGCAGCCTCTTCGACAGGTTCACCGAGATAGTCGAGGAGGTCTCCTGATGCCGGGTCGGCAAGACCTCCGCTCGATACTCATCATCGGGTCCGGTCCCATCGTCATCGGCCAGGCCTGCGAGTTCGACTATTCGGGAACCCAGGCAACCAAGGTTCTTCGCTCCAAGGGGTATCGGGTGGTCCTGGTGAACTCCAACCCGGCCACCATCATGACCGACCCCGAATACGCCGACGCCACCTACATCGAGCCGATCACCCCGGAACTTGTAGCGGAGATCATCGCCCGTGAGCGACCCGACGCCCTCCTCGCCACCCTGGGAGGCCAGACCGCCCTCAACGTTGCCACCGAGCTTGCCCGAAGCGGTGTCCTCGATCGGCACGGAGTGGAGATGATCGGCGCCGGGATGGAAGCCATCCGCCGTGCCGAAGACCGGGGACTGTTCAAAGAGACGATGGAGGCTGTGGGGCTGGAGGTTCCCAAAGCAGGCTATGCCCGCTCCATGGCCGAGGCGCTTCGGATCGCCGGCGACCTCGGCTATCCGCTCATGGTGCGGCCCTCGTTCATCCTCGGCGGTGGTGGCACGGGCATCGCCCATAACGAGGAGGAGTTCGTCGAGATCGCCCGCAACGGGCTGACCACCTCCCCGGTTGGAGAGATCCTCGTCGAGGAGTCGGTCTACGGCTGGAAGGAGTTCGAGTTGGAGATCATGCGCGACGGCCGGGGAAACGCCGTGGTCGTGTGTTCCATCGAGAACTTCGATCCCATGGGGGTTCACACCGGCGACTCGATCACCGTCGCCCCGATCCAGACCCTTTCCGATCGGGAGTACCAGGCGATGAGGGACGACGGGCTCATCGTGATGGAGGCGATCGGAGTGGAGACCGGAGGGTCCAACGTGCAGTTCGCCGTCGACCCCCACACCGGTCGGCGTCTGGTCATCGAGATGAACCCTCGTGTCAGCCGATCCTCCGCCCTGGCCTCGAAGGCCACCGGCTTTCCCATTGCCAAGATCGCAGCGCTCCTCGCCGTCGGATACAGCCTGGACGAGATCAGCAACGACATCACCGGGGCCACTCCCAGCTCCTTCGAGCCTGCCCTCGACTATGTGGTGGTGAAGGCTCCCCGCTTCGACTTCGGCAAGTTCCCTTCGGCTCCGAGGATCCTGGGTACCACGATGCGCAGCGTCGGGGAGGCAATGGCCATCGGTCGCACTTTCCCCGAGGCCCTTCAGAAGGCTCTCCGCAGTCTCGAGATCGGGAGGACCGGGCTGAACGCTGATCCCGGTGAACACGCCCTCCTCGCCCTCGACGACGAAGAGTTGGCCAAGGAGGTGTCGACTTCCTCTCCGGGCCGGGTCTTCGCCATGGCTGAAGCCCTACGCCGCGGCTGGACCACCGAGGAGGTCGCCGGATTGTCGAAGGTGGACCCGTGGTTCGTCGACCAGATGGCGGAAGTCATAGAAGTGCGGCAGAGGCTGGAGTTGGGTTTCGACGATGAGCTTCTCCGTGAGGCGAAACGGTATGGGTTCTCCGATGCCCAGATCGGCCACCTGGCGGGGAGACGCGAGGTGACGGTGAGAAGGAGACGTCTCCAGGCCGGCATCGCCCGTACCTACAAGACCGTGGACACCTGTGCCGCCGAGTTCGAAGCACTTACCCCCTATATGTACGGCACCTTCGAAGAGGAGAGCGAAGTCCGTCCCGCTACCAAGCCCAGGGTTGTGGTGTTGGGGTCGGGGCCCAACCGGATCGGACAGGGCATCGAATTCGACTACTGCTGTGTCCACGCCAGCCTCGCACTCCGCGACGCCGGGTACGAGACGGTGATGATCAACTGCAACCCGGAGACCGTCTCCACCGACTACGACACCTCGGACCGCCTCTACTTCGAGCCCCTCACCGCTGAGGACGTCCTGGAGGTGATCGACGCCGAGAAACCCGAGGCAGTCATCGTTCAGCTCGGCGGTCAGACTCCCCTCAACTTGGCGGAGGGTCTGGCAACGGCGGGAGTGCCTATCGCCGGGACCTCACCGGCCTCGATCGCCCTGGCAGAAGACCGGGAACAGTTCGCAGAACTCTGTCGCAACTTGGGGATCCGTCAGCCTCCCGCGGGTACGGCCACTTCGGCCGCCGAAGCCGAAGACGTTGTCGACCACATTGGGTTTCCTGTGATCGTCAGGCCCTCGTTCGTACTCGGGGGACGGCGGATGAGGGTGATCTACTCCCTGGAGGAACTGGGCGACTACCTGCGCGAGGTGTATGGGGAGGGTGATCCCGAGGTGACGGACGGCCCGATCCTCATCGACAGGTTCCTCGAGTCGGCCGTCGAAGTGGACGTCGACGCGGTATACGACGGCCACGAACTCCTGGTTGGAGGAGTCATGGAGCACGTAGAGGAAGCCGGGGTCCACTCCGGGGATTCGGGGTGCATCACCCCGCCGCCCACCATCAGTGACGAGGCCATGAAGGAGATCCTCCGGGCAACTCGGGAGCTTGCTGCCGCCCTCAAAGTGCGGGGGTTGATCAACATCCAATTCGCGGTGAAGGCCGATGAGGTGTTCGTCCTCGAAGCCAACCCGCGGGCCAGCCGGACGGTGCCGTTCATCTCCAAGGCGCGGGGGATTCCCCTGGCCAGGATCGCGGCAAGGGTGATGATGGGTTCGAGTCTCGCCGAACTGAGGAACGAGGATCTGGTGCGCTCTGCCGAGGCCAGCCCTGACTTCGTGGCGGTCAAGGATGCGGTGCTTCCCTGGGATCGCTTCCCGGAGGAGGACTCGGTGCTCGGACCGGAAATGAAGGCCACCGGGGAGGTCATGGGAATCGGCTCCGATGTGGGCGTCGCCTACGGGAAGGCCCTGCTGGGTGCCGGGCATGTGCTCTCCGATCGGGGTCGTGTATTCCTCTCCTTCGCCGACCGCGACAAGCCCATGGGTCTGGCGGTCGCTCAGGCCTTCGCCATGCTGGGCTTCGACCTGCTGGCCACACCGGGAACAGCCCGGTTCCTCGACTACCACGCCGTTCCCGCCGAGGTGGTGGACAAGGTCGGAGAAGGGCCGAGGGATATCGGGGAGCGCCTCAAGAACGGCGAAGTCCAGCTCGTCATCAACACCCCACGGGGGCGGAGAGCACGCAGCGACGGCACCAGGATCCGCCAGGCGGCGCGCCACCACGCGGTGCCCTGCGTGACGACGATTCCCGGCGCGCTGGCCGTCGCTCGCAGCCTCCGCGCCGGACCGGGAGCCATCCACCGGCCGAGAAGCCTCCAGGAATGGCTGAAGTCACGCTGAGCACCTCCCTCGGGCCGCTGGCTCTCCGTTCACCGCTCATCGCCGCGTCGGGAACAGTGGGCTCCGTCTGGGAGTGGGCCCCTGTCACCGACCTGACCGTCTACGGTGCCGCAGTGGCCAAGTCTGTGGCCCCTGTGGAGTGGAAGGGACGACCGGCGCCTCGATTGGCACCCCTCCCGGTGGGAATGCTCAACAGCATCGGGATCCAGAATCCCGGGATCGACGCCTGGATTTCGGAGATCGCTCCACGGATCAGAGGCCTCGACGTGGCGGTATGGGGCTCCGCCGTAGGAGGGACTCCAGGAGAGTTCGCCACCGTGGCTGTGGGGCTCGAGGCCGGGGGAGTGGCGGCCATCGAGGCCAACCTTTCCTGTCCCAACCTCGACGACGGTGAGATGTTCTCCTTTGATGCTCGTCGCAGTGCCCAGGTCGTGGCGGCCCTCAAGGGCGCCACCAGTCTCCCCGTTGGAGCCAAACTCTCTCCGGACACTCCCGACATCGTTGCCGTAGCAGCGGCATGCCAGGAAGCCGGCGCCGACTTCGTGGTCTTGACCAACACCGCTCGGGGCTTCGGAGTCTCCCTCACCGACCGTCGGCCCCTCATCTCCGGCGGCATAGGGGGATACAGCGGTCCCGGGTTGAAGCCACTGTCACTGCGCTGTGTATACGAGGTGTCCCGGGCCCTGCCCGGACTTCCGGTCGTGGGCTGCGGTGGGGTCATGACCGGCGCCGACGTCGTGGAGTACATGATGACGGGTGCTAGCGCCGTCGAGATCGGGACGGCCCACTTTGCCGAGCCCCGCGCCGGAGCACGGATCGCGAAGGAGTTGACAAAGACCCTGGCCAGGCTGGGAGTGAGAAGTCTCGATGAGATCGTCGGATCGGTGCGCCCGTGGTGATTCCGGTCCTGGTCGCCCTCGACTTCGCTTCCCTCACCGATGCTGAGGCCCTAGCGCGGCGTCTGCTGGGAAAGGTGGCCGGGTTCAAGGTGGGTCTGGAACTCCTCATGGGTCATGGGGCCGAGGCCGTGGACAGGATCGCGATCCTTGGGGCTCCGGTCTTCGCCGACGCCAAGCTTCATGACATCCCCAACACAGTGCAGGCGGCGGCCCGTCAATTGGCTTCAGCTGGGGCCCGATGGTTGACGGTCCACGGTTCGGGAGGTGACCAGATGGTGGCG
Source organism: Acidimicrobiia bacterium (assembly GCA_046756405.1). Taxonomy (GTDB): domain Bacteria; phylum Actinomycetota; class Acidimicrobiia; order Spongiisociales; family ZC4RG35; genus JBHHWH01. The sequence goes on from JBHHWH010000014.1 coordinate 16,875, forward strand.
GCGGCGGTGACGGGGATGGCCGAGGTGACGGACGGTGAGACCGGAGTTCTGGTGGTGACCGCCCTGACCTCCCTCGACGACGAAGATCTGCGAGCGATGGGTATAGCCGAGCCGTTGACGGACCACGTGGTCCGCATGGCAGAAGTGGCGAGACGGGGCGGAGCCGAGGGCGTCGTCTGCTCACCGGCCGAGGCGAGCTTGGTCAAATCGAGGGTTCCAGGCCTGATGGTGGTGACGCCGGGAGTGCGGTTGACAGGGGGAGAGTTCCACGATCAGAGGCGCGTCGGCACCCCGAGGGCTGCCCTGGAAGCAGGATCCGACCTCCTCGTGATGGGTCGGGCCATCACCGCAGCGACCGATCCGGCGGCGGTGGTGGACAGGTTGGCGTGGGAGTTGGACCGCTAGGACCGGTGTAAAGAGCAGGTTTCGAAGTTACAAAAGGCTATGGTCGGTCCTTGATCCCTGGCATGTCCAGGTTCCCGGATGGAGGAGTCGAGGTTCGGATGTCACAACCACCCCAACTAACCGATGAGCAGCGTCGAGAGGCTCTGGCCAAGGCGGCCGAGGCCCGGCGGGTGAGGGCCGAGGTCAAGGAGCTGCTCAAGACAGGGTCGCTTCGTCTCTCTGAACTGCTCGAGCGCGCCGAGCACGACCACATTGTCGCCGGACTCAAGGTAGAGGCGCTGATAGCCGCCATGCCCGGCACCGGCAAGATCAAGGCGAAGAGGCTCATGGAAAGGCTCGGCATATCTTCGAGCCGCCGGATCCGCGGCCTTGGCGAGAGGCAGAAAAAAGCGCTGTTAGCAGAGTTCTCCTGAATTGATCATTGCCATCTCGGGTCGGCCTGGCTCTGGAAAGAGCGTTGTCGCCTCCCGCGTAGCCAAAGCCCTCGGGATACCGCATGTATCAGCCGGCGATTTCATGCGGGAGATGGCCGCCGAGCGCGGGGTATCGATTCTGGAACTCTCGCGGCTTGCTGAACAGGACGAGTCGATAGACCGCCAGATCGACGCGCGTTCAGCGGATCTGGCGGAGCGGAACAAAGACTTTGTGATCGACGCCCGGCTCGGTTGGTACTTCATCCCCGAGTCCGTCAAGGTGTTCTTAGACGTCCAACCAGAGGTGGCGGCGCGACGCATCTACGAGGCCCGTCGAGGCACGGAGAGAGAGAACATCGATCTGGAAGCGACCCTCAAGGCGATAGAGGCACGAGCTGAGTCGGAGACCAGGCGATACCAGGAGTACTACGGCATCGACTACACCGACCACTCCCAGTACGACCTGGTCATCGATACCTCGGAGTTGACCATCGACGAGGTGGTGGAGAGAATCCTGGGGAGCCTTCCCGAGGAGTGATCTGGCGCACACCAGGAGGTGAGGTACCCTTGACGGTCCCAGACCCCTCGAACGGAGATCCATGAAGATCGAAGACGTCATCGACAGGATCGGCAACCGGTTCGCCACCGTTGTGGTCGCCGCTCGCCGAGCCCGCCAGATAAACGCCTACTTCCATCAGTTGGGGGCCGGCTACGGCGAGTTCGTACCTCCCCAGGTGCACACCCTCTCTCGTAAGCCGCTGACCATTGCCATGGAGGAGATAGCCGAGGGCAAGGTCACCGTCGAGACCGCCGAGGAGTAATGTTGCGGGGCCGGCGGGTCCTCCTCGCCGTCACCGGAGGGATCGCCGCCTACAAGTCGGCCTATCTGGCTAGGCGTCTCGTCGAGGCCGGCGCCGACGTGGAGGTGGTGCTCACCGAAGCGGCCCTAGAGTTCATCGGACCCCAGACCTTCGCCGGTATAACCGGCCGGCATCCCCACACTGAGCTCTTCGGCGACGAGCGTGTGTCTCCCCACACCGAACTTGCCCGCTGGTGCGAGCTGGCGATCGTGGCGCCTGCCACCGCTGCCACCCTCGGCAAACTGGCCCAGGGGATCTCCTCAGACCTCGTTGCTGCCACCCTCCTGGCGACCACGGCGCCGGTGCTGGTAGCTCCGGCCATGCACACCGAGATGTGGGAGCACCCTGCTACTCGGCGTAACGTGGAAACGCTGAAGAGCTTCGGTTATCTATTCGCCGGCCCTGCCTCAGGGCCCCTCGCCGGCGGTGACGAAGGCCCGGGCAGGATGGTGGAGCCGGAGCAGATCCTCGAGGCAGCCGAGGCGATCTTCTCTCCCCGGGAGTCTGGTCTGGCCTTCCTGGTCACAGCCGGAGGTACCCGAGAGCCCGTCGATCCGGTGCGCTTTGTAGGCAATCGCTCCTCAGGAAAGATGGGACACGCCTTTGCCGACGCTGCCGCAGCCAGGGGACATCGGGTGACGTTGGTCACCACCGCGGAACTTCCTTCCCTGCCCTCGGTGAAAGTGGTACACGTGGAGACGGCCGCGGAGATGTTGGAGGCGGTAGACAGTGTGGAGGCCGACGTCGCCGTGCTCGCTGCTGCGGTCGCCGACTTCCGTCCCCGGCAGACCAAGCAGACGAAGATCCCCCGCGACCAGCGGCCGACTTCGCTGGAACTCGAAGAGACGCCGGACATCCTGGCCTCGCTGATCCAACGCCCGGAACGTCCCTTCGTCGTCGGCTTCGCCGCCGAGACCGGAGAAGTGGATCGGGCCGTGGAAAAGGCCCGGCGCAAAGGGGTCGACCTGATGGTCTACAACAATGTCACCGAGCCCGGATCCGGTTTCGGGGCCGACACCAACAGGGTGGTGATCATCGATTCCGAAGGCAGCACCGACCCGTGGCCGCTGATGAGCAAATCGGCCGTTGCTGAACGTCTGATCAAGCTGATCGTGGCCGAGCTGGGCTCACTCGGGTAACCTCACTCGGTCCATGCGAAGCTGGTATTTCACCTCCGAGTCCGTAACCGAGGGTCATCCCGACAAGGTCGCGGATGCCATATCCGACAGTGTCCTCGACGCGGCGCTGACCTTCAGCCCAACGGCCCGTGTGGCCTGCGAAGTTTTCGTTACCACCGGGTTGGCGGTGGTGGGAGGCGAGATCTCCGAGGGACACAAGCCTCCCATCGAGGAGACAGTGCGGGAGACGGTGCGCCATATTGGCTACGACGGTTTCGATCCGGGGTTTGCCGCCGACACCATCGAGATCTGGGACAAGGTGCACCGTCAGAGTCCCGACATCGCCCAGGGAGTGGACCGTGAGGGCGCAGGAGATCAGGGACTCATGTTCGGCTTCGCAGTCGACGAGACCGAAGAGCTGATGCCCATGCCTATCCACCTCGCCCACCGGCTCGCCGAGCGGCTGACCGAGGTGCGCAAGACAGGCAAGCTCGACTATCTCCGCCCCGACGGGAAGACCCAGGTCATGGTGCGCTACGAGGGTGACAATCCGGTGGCCGTGGAGAAGGTGCTCATCTCGGCGCATCACGCCACCGACGTCCCCCAGGAGCGGATGAAGGCGGACGTCGAGGAGCTGGTGGTCTTCGAGGTGATACCCGAAGGACTGCGCTCGCCGACAATGGAGTTCCTCTTCAACCCGACGGGCAACTTCGAGATCGGGGGACCGGTAGCCGACACCGGTCTCACCGGACGCAAGGTGATCGTCGACACCTACGGGGGCTACGCCCGTCACGGCGGTGGCGCTTTCTCCGGTAAGGACGCGACCAAAGTGGACCGCTCCGCCGCCTATGCCGCACGCTGGGCGGCCAAGAACCTGGTGGCCGCCGGCGTGGCCAACAAGCTGGAGATCCAGCTCGCCTACGCCATCGGGCGGGCAGAGCCCTTCTCTATCCACGTGGAGACCTTCGGTACCGAGCGAGTCGATCCGGAGAAGATCGAGGATGTGGTGGCTGAAGTCTTCGACTTCCGACCGGCGTCGATCATCGCCCGGCTTGAGCTGACCAAGCCGATATTCCGCCGCACCGCAGCCTACGGCCACTTCGGGCGACCCGGCTTCATCTGGGAAGAGCTCGACCGCGTCGAGGACATAAAGGCGGCGGCGGGGCTCTGAGCGTTCTCGCTGCCCGCGTCATCCCCAGGGTCCCGTCCTTCGCCGTGGATGACGGGTTCTGGTATTCGGTGCCCTCCCATCTGGCGGCAGAGATTGTGCCGGGATCCCTGGTACGCGTACCCCTGTCAGGTCGCCGAGTCCGGGGCTGGGTGGTCGAACTCGGTTTTCGAGACCCCGACCGTCTCAAAGACATCGCCGGGGTCTCTTCCGCGGTTCCTGTCTTCGAGTCACCGCAGCTAGAAGCTCTGCGCTGGGCCGCCCGGCACTATGTGGCCCCGATCTCGGTCCTTCTGGCCAAGGCAACCCCACCCAACCTGCCTAAGTCGATTCCAGCGCTACCAACTACCCGACCAGTCGATGCCGGGGGCCATCCCCTCGCCTCGGTTGCCGGCGAGGTGGCAGAGGGAAAGCGGCGCCCCGTCCAGGCCCTGGTCGGCCCCTGGCGCGACGTCGCCTGGATTCCTGGATTGGGCACGGCTCTCGGTTCCGGACGCTCCGTAGCCGTGATCTGCGCCTCAGTCGCCGAAGCCGAGTTGGTCGCCGGGGAGGCACGCAAACTGTTCGGCGACACGGTCGTCCTCGCCCACGGAGCGGCCGCAGCCCTGACGAGGGCCTGGGAGTCGGCGCAGGTGGCTGCCCGGCTCGTTGTCGGCACACCGCGGCTCGCAGTCTGGAGAATCTCCTCGCTGGGGCTGGCGGTGGTCTTGGAGGAGAACCGCCGGGCCATGAAGGAACGCCAGACTCCCACGCTGCACGTTCGGGAGGTGATGCGGACCCGGTCGCTGCTGGAAGGGTTCACCCTCGCTTTTCTGGGCCCGACCCCCAGCGTTGAGAACCTCGCCTCCGGGGCGGAGATCACTCGCGTCGGCTCCCGGGCATGGCCCCTGGTCGAGGTCGTGGACCGCAGCGAGGAGCCCCCGGGGTCGGGATTCCTCTCCCAGAGGGTCATGAACGCCCTGGCTGCCACGGCTCGATCCGGGTCCAGGGCGTTCGTGTTCACCCACCGGCGAAGGGGCGGCGCCGCCATGAGATGCACAAGGTGTCGGACCCTGAGATCATGCACCCTTTGTGGCTCTCCTCTAGGGCGAGGACCTGTCTGTCGCCGCTGCGGGGCCGACGCACCAGCAGCGTGTGTCTCCTGTCGAGCTACGGAGTTCGAAGAGCTGGGCACCGTCCCTTCCCGGCTGACCGCCGAGATAAACGCTCGACTGGGACGGGAGGCGGCGGCCGTTCACCCCACCGAATCCCCCATATCTGTGGGAACGGAGCGGGATCTGGCGGCGCTTCCTCCGATGGGCCTCGTGGTGGCGGCAGACGCCGACGGGCTGCTCATGGCTCCGGGATATAGGGCCTCCGAGGAGGCCCTACGCTTGCTGGCCCGCCTCGCCAACTCCCTGGAGAGGGGTCCGGGGAGGAGGATGATGGTCCAGACCGCTCACCCCGGCTCTGACCTCATCACCACCCTCACCAGGGGAGATCCCATCCCCTACCTGGAGAAGGTGCTGGTGGAGCGGGCGCGGGACGGACTCCCCCCTGCCGTCGAGATGATGGCCATCGAGCTGAGAGAGCACATCCCGCCCGGGGTTTCCGAGGAGCTGGGCGGGCTGGAGGACGCCACCCTGTTGGGCCCGGTGGAGATAGAAGGGGGGCAGCGGTGGCTGCTCGCCGGCCGGCTGGGGAAGGCTCGGCTGGCGCTGCGACCGAAGGTAGGGCGGTGGCGGGAGGCCGGTGCCACGGTACGGATTGACGCCGATCCGATTGAGATCTAGGGGCGGAGACGCTCTACGCTGCCACGCCAGAACCCCTACTAAGACCCTGAGATGGCGATCTACCCGATTCGAACCTTCGGTGACCCGGTCCTTCGCATGGAAACCAAGACCGTGACCGAGATCGACGAAACGGTGCGGGCCCTGGTCCGGGACATGATCGAGACCATGTACGACGCGCCGGGGGTGGGCCTGGCAGCCAACCAGATCGGAGTGTCCCGCAGGATCGCCGTCTTCGATGCCCAGGACGACCTGGGGGCCCGGGTGATGATCAACCCTGAGATAGTCGAGACTAGCGGTGAGTGGGCCTACGAGGAGGGCTGCCTGTCCGTGCCCGGGCGCTACTGGGAGATCGTACGACCGGGATTTGCCCGGGTCCGGGCCCTGGACCTGGAGGGAAATGAGGTCGAATACGCCGGGGACGGCCTCCTGGGTAGGGTCCTCCAGCATGAGATCGACCATCTGGAGGGCCACCTGCTGATCGACCGCCTCGACAAGGTGGAACGCAAGCGCGCCCTCAAGGAACTGCGGGAGGAAGCGCTGGGGCCGGGATGACCAGTCTGACGTTCATGGGGACTCCAGAAGAGGCGGTCCCCGCCCTGCAGGCCCTCGCCGAAGAGTTCGACGTAACGCTGGTGATCACCCAGCCTGACAGGCCCCGGGGTCGATCCAGCAGTCCGCAGCCTTCACCCGTCAAGGAAGTAGCCGGCGACCTCGGTTTAGACGTCGCCCAGCCGGAGGACAGCGGCGAGCTGTTGAAGGCTCTAGAGAGGGCACGCCCCCTGGACCTGGGAATAGTGGTCGCCTACGGGCGGATCCTGCCCGCCGAGGTCTTGGAGGTGCCCGCACGGGGGATACTCAACGCCCACTTCTCCCTGCTTCCCCGATGGCGAGGCGCAGCCCCCGTGGAGCGGGCCATCATGGCCGGAGACCGGATGACTGGGGTCACCATCATCCGCATCGACGAAGGATTGGACACCGGACCGGTGTTGACCGCCCAGGCTGTGGACATCGGCCCCGAGGAAACCGGCGGGGAGCTGAAGGCGCGGCTGGCCCGTTTGGGGGCCCGGATGCTGGTCAACGCCATCCCCCTCTACCTCTCCGGGGAACTCACCCCCGTGCCGCAGGTAGACGAGGGGGCGACGTACGCCACCAAGATATCTCGGGAAGATAGGGTCCTCGATACTGAAGGCTCCGTCGCAGAGTTCATCGCCAGGGTTCGGGCGTTGGCTCCGTCCCCGGGAGCGGTCCTCGAAATCGACGGCAAACCCCACAAGATCCTCGCGGCTCGGCCCCATCCCCTTGTCCCCAAGCCGGGAACATGGCAGGCCGTCGACGGCGTCCCCGTGGTCGCCGTCGGAGGTGAGGGTGTGGAGATCGTCCGTCTCCAACCCCCGGGAAAGCGAGTTCTGCTGGGGGAGGAGTGGCTCCGGGGAACCAGGACAGACGGTGGCACGGCTGGCTGAACCCCTCCGGTGCTACCTGGCAGCTGGGGCAAAGTCTCATACACTCAGACGGTGGTGAGAACGGTCAAGATCGCACCGTCGCTTTTGGCGGCGGACTTCAGCCGCCTGGCGGAGGAGGTCCAGGCAATCGAAGAGCATGTCGACTGGCTCCACCTCGACGTCATGGACGGGCACTTCGTTCCCAACATCAGCTTCGGCATTCCGGTGATAGAGAGCCTGCGGCCGGTGACGGGTCTTTACTTCGACTGCCACATAATGACCACCAACCCTGAGGCCTATCTGGTGGAGCTTGCCAAGGCGGGCGTCAACCTCGTCACCCTGCACATCGAGGCTGTACCCGACCCGACGGGCCCGGCGAGCCAAGCCCAGGATCTCGGTCTCGACTTCGGGCTCGTCATCAACCCCGGCACTCCCTTCGAGGCGGTTGCGCCCTTCGCCAGGCTCTGCGACGTACTGGTCGTCATGTCGGTGGAGCCGGGTTTCGGTGGACAGCGTTTCATGCCCCAGGTTCTTCCCAAAGTGAGACAGGCCAGAGAATGGGTTGAGTCCCGAGGCCTACCGGCCGATATTCAGGTTGACGGAGGTATAACACCAGAGAACGCCCGTGATGTGGTCGAAGCCGGTGCCACGGTTTTGGTGGCCGGTTCCGCAGTGTTCCGGGCCGACAATCCTCCGCAGGCCGTGATGGAATTGAGAAGGGCAGTAGAGAGCAGATGAGTCAGAAGGTCTTAGTAGCGGACGACGATCCCGACATCCTGGCGATTGTCAAGGTCAACCTCGAGCTGGACGGTTTCGAGGTGGAGACCGCCATGGATGGAGAGGACGCCCTCCGCCAGGCCACCGCCGGCCCGCCCCAAGTGATCATCCTCGACATCATGATGCCGAGGATGGACGGGCTCACCGCGCTGCATCGTCTTCGTAGCCAGGCTACGACCGCCAACATCCCCATCGTGCTGCTGACCGCTCGCGGCCTACCCGAGGACCGGGTTCGGGGACTGGAGCTGGGCGCTGACGACTACATCACCAAACCCTTCGACATCACCGAGCTGGCCGCCCGAGTCCGTGCTGTGCTGAGGCGCACCGAAGCGGCCCGTGGCCTCTCGCCGCTAACCGGGCTTCCCGGCAACTTCCAGATCACCGCGGAGATCGAAAAATGCATTCAGGAGAGGCGCGAGTTCGCGCTGGTTCACGGTGACCTGGACAACTTCAAGGCCTACAACGACCACTACGGCTTCCTCCGTGGAGACGAGGTGATCCGCTTCTGCGCCCGCTGCTTTGCCGAGGCCGCCGACAGTCTGGGAATCTCCAACGCGTTCATCGGCCATATAGGCGGTGACGACTTCGTCGCCGTGGTTCCCCCCGACATGGCCGAGCCCTTCTGCAAGGAAGTCGTGGAGCGTTTCGACGACGGCATCCTCGACCTCTATGACACCGCTGATGCGCTTCGCGGCTACATAGAGGTGGTCGACCGCCGCGGCGAGCGGTACGCCTTCCCTGTGGTCTCGCTCTCCCTCGGAGTAGCGTCTACCCACGTGCGAGAGGTCAGTTCCCAGTGGGAGGCGTCGGCGATCGCGGTGGAAATGAAGGAGTTCGCCAAGAAGCAACCAGGCTCCACCTACCGCATCGACCGTCGAACGGCTTAGGTGGTTGATCCCCGGATAATGAACCGCGCCTTCGGCCTGGCGCGGCACCATCATCCCCATCCCAACCCCCGTGTAGGGGCGGTGGTGGTCTCACCTTCGGGTGAAGTGGTTGGAGAAGGGGGACACCGTCAGGCCGGGTTGGACCACGCCGAAGTGGTGGCGCTGTCCAGAGCGGGCGAGGCGGCACGAGGTGCGACCCTCTATGTGACTTTGGAGCCCTGTGTCCACCATGGGCGGACCCCACCCTGCGTGGACGCCATCATCGCCGCCGGGGTAGCCAGGGTGGTGGTGGCTGCCACGGACCCCGACCCACGGGTGTCGGGAGACGGGGTGGCCAAGCTCCGCGACGCCGGGATCGAAGTGGTCGAGGGTGTCGGGGCGGACGAGGCCCGCGAGCTCGACCCGGCTTACTTTCACCATCGGGAGACCGGACTCCCCTTGGTGACCCTCAAATACGCCATGACCCTCGACGGGGTTGTAGCGGCCCTGGACGGGACATCTCAATGGATCAGCGGAGAGGAGGCCCGCCGGGACGTCCATCTTCTCAGGTCCGAAGCCGACGCGGTGGTGATCGGGGCCGGGACCCTCCGTTCCGACGACCCCAGACTCACGGTGCGCCTAGAGGGCTACGAGGGTCGCCAACCGGTTCCCGTGGTGGTTGCCGGGACGAGCCCGCTACCGGCTTCGGCCCGCCTCTGGGAGAGGGAGCCGGTGATCATCTCTGCCGGCTCGCTCGATCTCCCCAACGGACGGTTGGTGAAGGTCGAGGGATACGAGGGCCTGCCAGAACCGGTAGCTGCCTGTCGGGCCCTGGCCGAGCTGGGCTACCTCGATGTACTCGTCGAGGGAGGGCCGAAGCTGGCCGCAGCCTGGTGGAGAGCGGGTGTGGTGGCCCGGGGCGTCGTCTACGTGGGCGCCCGGATGGCGGGAGGTTCGGGAATCAGCCCGCTGGCGGGGAGGTTTGAGACCATCGAGGACGCGGGGGAGGTTCGTATCCAGCGGGTGCGTACCCTAGGAGACGACATTCGCATCGACTTCGAACGGAGGTGACGTGTTCACCGGAATAGTTGAAGGCAAGGGGACGGTGGTCTCGATAGCAGATAGCGGCGCCGTCCGCCGTGTCGTGATCACCGCTCCAGGCTTCGAGGGCCTGACGGTGGGCGCCTCCGTCGCCGTCAACGGGGTATGCCTGACTGCCGTCGCGGTGGAAGGAGGGGAGGTGACGGTGGACATTGTTCCCGAGACCCTGAGCCGGACCACCCTGGCGGAGCTGAAGATCGGCGACGAGGTCAATCTGGAGCGTCCGTTGCGGGCCGATGGCCGCTTCGACGGTCACGTAGTTCAGGGTCACGTCGATGGCGTCGGCTGGGTGCAGGCCCTCGGAAGGGAAGGTGGAGCGGTCTCCCTGACCTTGGACGCACCTCCGGAGCTTCTGCCCTACATAGTGGAGAAAGGCTCGGTCACAGTAGACGGAGTGAGCCTCACAGTCTCCAGTCTCACCGATACCGGTTTCAGCGTCGCCCTGGTGCCCCATACCCTGGAGGTGACCACTTTGGGCTTGCGCAAACCGGGGGACCCCGTAAATCTGGAAGTGGACATCCTCGCCAAATACATAGAACGACTCCTGAAAGCGGGACAGTGACCTTCGCCCCGATTGAAGAGATAATCGATGCCATCCGCCATGGCGAGATGGTCATCATGGTCGACGACGAGGACCGTGAGAACGAAGGCGACCTCATCCTCGCTGCCGAAGACGCCACCCCGGAGAAGATCGGGTTCATGCTCCGCTACACATCAGGGATCATCTGTCTCCCCATCGTTGGAGAGAGGCTCGATGAGCTCGACCTCCCCATGATGGTGGCCAAGAACACCGACGTCAGGCGGACAGCGTTCACCGTGTCCATCGACGCCGCCCACGGGACCACCACCGGGATTTCCGCTGCCGATCGATGCCGGACTATCAAGACCGTCCTGGATCCGGCGACCAGACCCGAAGACCTCTCCAGACCGGGCCACATGTATCCCCTCCGCTACGAGTCGGGAGGTGTGCTGAAGAGGGCAGGACACACTGAAGCCGCTGTGGATCTCGCTAGTCTGGCAGGCAAGTACCCGGCGGGAGTGCTCGCCGAAGTGATGAACGACGACGGCAGCGTATCTCGGCTTCCCGAGCTGGAACGCTTCGCCAAGGAGCACGACCTCCTGATCGGTACCATCGCCGATTTGATCGCCTACCGCCGCGAGCAGGAGAGGCTCGTCGAACGGGTCGTGGAGGCGAGGATCCCCACCGACTACGGAACCTTCACCGCGGTTGGGTACAGGTCACTGGTGGATGACCGCCAGCATGTGGCGCTGATCATGGGCGACCTCGGTGATGGTCAAGGAGTCATGGTCAGGGTTCACTCGGAGTGTCTCACCGGCGACGTGTTCGGGAGCCTCCGCTGCGACTGTGGTGATCAGCTGGACCGGGCCCTTGAAAGGGTGGCTGAGGAGGGGAGGGGTGTTGTCCTCTACATCCGGGGCCACGAAGGCAGGGGCATCGGGCTCCTCCACAAGCTGGCCGCGTACCGGCTTCAAGACGAAGGCTTCGACACCGTAGACGCCAACCTCAACCTGGGTCTTCCCGTCGACTCGAGAGACTACGGCGTCGGCGCTCAGATCCTTTACGACCTCGGGGTGCGCTCGATGCGTCTGCTCACCAACAACCCCACCAAGCGGGCCGCTATCGAAGGGTATGGGCTATCCATCCTGGAACAGCTCCCGCTCACCGTCGATCCCAACGACGAGAACCGCGCCTATCTGGAGACGAAGGCGACTCGTCTCGGCCATCAGATCTACTTCGACGAGGGCGAGTGACCCGGTTCGTCGAAGGCACCACCGAAGGCACCGGCCTCCACATCGGCATCGCGGTAGCCGACTGGAACCGCAACATCACCGACCGGCTCCTCGAAGCGGCGGTGGAACGCTGTGAGGAGGTCGAGGTCGAAGAGGTCACAGTGGTCAGGGTGCCGGGGGCCCTCGAGTTGCCCCTGGCCGCCCGGGCACTCGCTGAAGCGGGCTGTGACGCGGTGGTGACGCTGGGGGCGGTGGTCAAGGGGGAGACCGACCACTATGAGATCGTGGTGAGGGAGTCCAGCGGGGGAGTAGCTCGGGTGGCCCTGGACACCGGAGTCCCGGTCACCAACGGGATCCTGGCCGTCCACGACTACCAGCAGGCGCTGGAGAGATCCGGCCCCGGCGAGGTGAACAAGGGTGTGGAGGCGGTGGACTCGGCGATCCTCACCGCCACTGCCCTGAACCGCCTGGTAAGGGACGCCGATGCCGTTTGACCACCAGTGCCTGGTATCCTTAGGGGCACAAGACAAGGCAAGAGCGGAAGCCGCTGCTTCCCCACCCGGCCGCGCCGAATCCAGGTTGCGAGCCGAGGTCGTCACCGAGCCGGTTGATCCGGCCCTAGCAGCAGGCTTTCGTCTGCTGCTTTTTCGATGTTTACCAAAGGAGGTAAAGGCATCAGCGAACTACGCGTGAACGGAGCCATACGCGCCCCTGAGGTGCGGGTGGTAGCCCCGGACGGGGAACAGATCGGAGTAAAGAAACTCAACGAGGCACTCTGGCTTGCGGAACAGCTCGACCTCGATCTGGTCGAGGTGGCACCCAACGCCAACCCCCCCGTCTGCAGATTGATGGACTACGGCCGTTACAAGTACGAACAGTCCGTCAAACAACGCGAAGCCCGCAAGAAGCAGAGTCGGACCACCATCAAAGAGCTCCGCATGCGGGTTCGGATCAGCGATCACGATTTCGAGATCACCCAGCGCAAGGCCCGCGAATTCCTGGATAGCGGCGACAAGGTGAAGGTGACCGTCCGCTTCCGCGGACGGGAGAACCAGCGTCCTGCCTTCGGCAAGGAGCTCCTCGACCGGCTGGCAGAAGGTCTAGCCGATGTGGCCACGGTGGAGCAGCCGCCAAAGCTGGACGGAGGCTCGATGACGATGGTGCTGGCGCCGGTCAGGCGTCCTAAACCGGCCGAGGTGAGCAGTGAGAAGCAGGAAGAGGAATAGGAGAAGACCGTGCCCAAGATGAAGACCCACAGCGGTGCGAAGAAGAGGATCAAAGTGACCGGCTCCGGAAAGTACATGCGCCGGCAGTCGGGACGCGGCCATCTGCGTCTCGCCAAGGGCAAAGCCACCTTCCGCCGTCGGAAGGGCGAAGTGGAGATGGCTCCCGGCGATGCCAAAGTCATCAAGAAACAGCTCGGTCGCTGAAGTTGGTTGGAGGTTTGTCATGGCACGAGTGAAGAGGGCGGTACACGCCAAGAAGTCGCACAAGAAGGTGCTCGATCGCGCCAAGGGATACAAGGGGGCACGTAGCCGCCGGTACCGCACTGCCAATGAGCAGGTGATGCACGCCATGCAGGATGCCTACCGGGACCGGCGGGCGCGCAAGCGGGACTTCCGCAAGCTTTGGATCAGCCGTATCAACGCCGCGGCACGACAGAACGGCACCACCTACAGCCAGTTCATCGCCGGGTTGAAGGCCCACCAGATCGAGGTGGACCGGAAGATGCTGGCTGATCTGGCAGTGAACGATCCGGAGGCCTTCGCCCAGCTCGTGGAGGTTTCCAAGAAGAGCTGAAACTACCGTCTGGTCTGATCCCATGGAACCGGTCCGCAGCCACCGGAGCAGACTCGTCGTGGATGCGGCCCGGCTCCATCGTGCTCGCGTCCGACATCAACGGGGCCAAACGCTCGTCGAAGGCCCCCACTTGGTCGAGGAAGCGGTGAAGGCCGAACTCACCGTCAGCGCGGTGTTCGTACACGTGCACGATGAGCGGGGAGCCGACCTGGCGCTCCGGGCGGGACTGGAGCCCCTGCTGGTGGACGCCGCCGCCCTGAAGAGACTCGCCGGCACGGAGTCGCCCCGAGGGCCGGTGGCCGTGGTGCAGATCCCAGAGGAACGCCTCAACGCGGAAAAGGACCTACTCGTCTCCTGGGGAGTCTCCGACCCGGGAAACGTGGGGAGCCTGCTCCGAATAGCCTGGGCCTTTGACTGGGGCTACGCCTACACGCCCAACTCGGCGGACCCCTGGTCTCCGAAGGCGCTGCGGGCGGGGGCCGGAGGGCAGCTCCATGTGCCGGTGGCCCGGATCGAAAACCTGGCCGAGCTCGACGCCTGGACCACTGTCGCCACCGTGGTCACGGGAGGAGAGCGGTTGGTGCGGCCTGCCCCCGGCCCGGTGGCCGTGCTGGTGGGAGAGGAGGCGGCTGGGCTTCCCGGAGAGGTCGTATCGTCGGCGGACGTGCGACTCAGTGTTCCCATGCCGGGGAACGCTGAGAGCCTCAACGCCGCGGTTGCAGCGGGCATCGTGGTGAACCGGCTCACCAAAGGCGGAGGAGAAGGGGATGGTGAGGTCTAACCTGCCGCCGACAATGAACCCCATTGCTGTCCTGGAGGAAGTCGCCGCCGAGGCACCGGTAGTGATCGCCGAGGCGAAGACCGTCGAAGAGCTGGACAGGGCGGAGAGCTCCCTGCTCGGAAAGTCGTCGCGTCTCGGCGAAGTGCGCCGGGCTATGGGCTCGCTCGCAGCCGAGGATCGCCCCAAGGTGGGAGCCAAGCTTCAGGAGGTGACGCGGCTGATCAACGAACTCGTCGCCCATCGGCGGGAGCAGTTGGAGAAGGGCGAGGAGGAACGTCGTCTTCGTGACGAGGCCATCGACGTCACCCTCGAAGCGATCACTTTTCCCCGGGGATCCCTGCACCTGATCCAGCAGACCATCGACGAGGTCGTGGACATCTTCGTAGGTCTCGGCTACCAGGTGGCAGATGGACCTGAAGCGGAACTCGCCTGGTACAACTTCGACGCCCTGAACACTCCACCCACCCATCCGGCCCGCCTCGAATCCGACACCATGTATCTCGACTGGGGTGCCCCTGAGGACGAGGTGCTGCTCCGGGTGCACACCTCCCCGGTTCAGGCCCGGTGGATGGAAGCCCACGAGCCGCCGGTGTTCATAGTCGTTCCGGGGCGTGCTTACCGAAACGACACCATTGACGCGACCCACCTTCCCGTCTTCCACCAGATCGAAGGTCTCGCCGTGGCCGAGGACATCACCTTTTCCGACCTGAAGGGAACCCTGCTCCACTTCGCTCGGGAGTTCTTCGGCCCGGAGACGACGGTGCGGCTACGACCCCACTTCTTCCCCTTCACCGAACCCAGCGCCGAGCTTGATGTCTCCTGTTTCAGCTGCCATGGAGCCGACTCATCGTGCCGAGTCTGTGGAGGCTCCGGCTTCATCGAGCTGTTGGGTTGCGGCATGGTTGACCCTGACGTCTACGGCGCCGTCGGTTACGACCCCGACCAGGTGTCCGGGTTCGCCTTCGGGATGGGAGTGGAACGCCTGGCCATGGTGCGACATGGGATCGACTCGATGAAGTACTTCATCGAGAACGACCTTCGTTTCCTGGGGCAGTTCTGATGCGGGTCCCTCTCTCCTGGCTGAGTGAGCTAGTCGAGCTCCCGGAGGTGGCTCCGGAGGAGCTGGCCCACGTCTTAGACATGATCGGTCAGGGTGTCGAAGGCGTCGAGGTGCTAGAGCCCCAGTGGACCGAGGTGTATGTGGGGAAGGTGCTGGAGGTGGAGCCTCATCCCGATGCCGATCGCATCCGCGTCTGCCGGGTCGATGCCGGATGGGGTCCCACCCAGATCATCTGTGGGGCGTGGAACTTCGAAGCTGGGGCGACGGTGGCGGTAGCCCGGCCCGGGGCTGTGCTCACCGGGGACCTGGAGATCGGAGAGCGCACCATCCGCGGAGTGGAGTCGAAGGGGATGATCTGCTCGGAACGGGAGTTGGGCCTGGGTGACGATCACGCCGGGATCCTGGTCCTGGACGGAGATCTCGAAGTAGGGCGCCCGTTTGTTGACGTGGTGGAGCTTCCGGATGTGGTATTCGATCTCGACATCACCTCCAACCGGCCCGACGCGATGTCCATCCTCGGCATAGCCCGAGACCTGGCCGCCTTCTACCGCACCGAGTACCGCCTTCCTGAGGTCAACCTGACCACGACTCCCGGTGAGACCACCCTCAAAGTGGCCATCGAAGATCCGACCGGATGTCGGCGCTTTGTGGCGAGGGAGATCCGCAGCGTGTCTCCAGGGCCGGCACCTTTGTGGATGCGCCACCGCCTCCACAAGGCGGGATTCCGCTCCATCTCCAACGTGGTCGACATCACCAACTACGTCATGGTGGAGCTCGGCCATCCCCTCCACGCCTTCGACGCCGACCAGATCCAGGGCGAGCGGCTGATCATCCGTAGGGCTTCTGAGGGGGAGACGCTGGTGACCCTGGACGGGGAAGAGAGGACGCTCCACCCCGAGGACCTCATCATCTACGACGAAGCCGGACCCACTTCGATGTCAGGGACCATGGGAGGGGAGCGAAGCGAGGTGCGTGACATCACTACCAGGGTCATCATGGAGGCCGCCTCCTGGGACCCGCCCACGATCATGTTCATGTCTAGGCGCCACAAGCTGCTCTCGGAAGCCTCGATCCGCTTCGAAAGGGGGGTCGATCCGAACCTCAGCGAGTTCGCCAACCGCCGGGCCAGCGCCCTGGTGGCCGATCTCGCTGGGGGAGAGGTGGTGGAGGGTTACGTGGATGAGGCGACTGCCACGTTCGACCCCTGGACGGTGGATCTGAGCCGCCGGGACGTGGAGAGGCTACTTGGTCCCGGCATCGACGCCGAGGAGGTCCGAGCGATCCTGGACCGGCTCGGCATGAAGGTTGCGGGCGACGATCCGCTGCAGGTCACAGTTCCCACCTTCCGTCCCGACGTGACCCGGCACGCCGACCTGGTCGAGGAGATCGCCCGCATCCACGGTTTCGACGAATTCGGGGCGACCCTACCCACCGGATCGGCGGGGGGGCTGACTGCTGAACAAGCCCGTCTGCGGAAGCTCGTGGGCCTCCTTGCCGACCTTGGCCTGCATCAGGTGATCGACCTTCCCTTCGTCAGCGTCGAGAACATGAGGGATCTCGACTGGGAGGTAGGCGAGGGAGATCTATTGAGGGTGAGGAACCCGTTGAGTGAGGAGGAAAGCATCCTCCGGCCCTCCTTGGTTCCCGGATTGTTGCGGACCCTCCGTTACAACCTGGCCCGCGGTGCCGGAGACGTGGCTGTCTTCGAGGTGGGGAGGGTGTTCTTAACCGATCCGGACCCCGAAGATCCGCGTCTGCCTGCCCAGCCGCGGCAGCTGGGATGGGCGGCGGTGGGGAAGCTAGGTCCACGGACCCTCGAAGCGGGCACCTTGGAAGCCGATGGACGCCTCTCCCTGGCCATCTGGAGCTACTTGGGCCGCAGTCTGGGCATAACCGACTATGAAGTCGTGCCGGCGTCGGTCCCCGGCCTCCACCCCTGGCGCACCGCCGAGATCCGCGTCGGCGGAGAGGTCGTCGGACATGTGGGGGAGCTGAGCCCGCGGGCGGCGAGGGCCTATCAGATCTCCAGGAGGGTGGCTGTGGCCGAGTTGGCCCTGGACCCGCTGGTGAGTCCGGTGCCCTTCCCCCAACTGAAACCGCCCTCTCCCTATCCGCCCGTGGACTTCGACCTCTCCTTTGTGATCGCTGTTGACAGCCCGGTGGCAGAAGTGATCCGGGTGACCACCGAGGCGGCGGGAGGGTTGGTGGAGTCCAGTCGGGTCTTCGACGAGTTCCGCGGTGAGGGTCTGGGAGATGGAGAGAGAGCGGTCGCCATTCGGTATCGGCTGCGGGCTCCCGACAGGACGCTCAGCAATGAGGAGGTGGCGCCTGTTCGTGAGGCCATGATCCAGGCGGCAGAGGGAGTAGGAGCACGGCTCCGGGGGGCTAAGTGAGCTTGTTGGAGGAGATCCTGGTTCTCCCCCCCGAAGAGGGCGCACCTCTGCTTCTGGGCAGCGTTATCGTCTCCGACATCGGTGGGGCGCGGGTGAGGGTGCGGATCGAAGAGGTAGAGGCCTACCGAGGCGCCGACGATCCCGCCTCTCACGCCCATCGTGGTCCCACTCCCCGCAACGGCTCCATGTTCGCCCGACCAGGCACCCTCTACGTTTACCGCTCCTACGGCGTCCACAACTGTGCCAACACTTCTGCGGGGCCGGCAGGCACCGGCTGGGGGATCCTCTTCCGGGGTGGAGAGGTGGTGGAGGGCGAGGCCATCGTCCGCGAGCGGCGGGGACGAGACAGCGATCTGGCCGACGGACCTGGAAAGCTCTGTCAGGCTCTGGGGGTCGATCTGAGCCATGACGGGCTCTACCTCCTGGCCCCCGACTCACCAATACGCCTGGAACAAGGTGACTCCCCGGAGGTAGTGGTGTCCACTCCCAGGGTTGGAATCACCAAGGCCAAGGATCGCCCCTGGCGGTTCGTGGCGGCCACAATGGCGACGGCGCGTCGGTGATCCCCAATTGGCACGGTCGTGCTCCGATAGGCGTCAGCGACGAACGAGGGGCGGCACGTCTCCAAGGAAGAGATCGCTAGGGATTGGCTGCCCCGGTACACCGGGCTCAGCGTGGAGTCCTTCGGTGACTACATCCTGCTCACCAACTTCCGTAGCTATGTAGACGCTTTCGCCGAACGCTTCGGCTGTGAGATCACCCGGTACCGACCGACCGATGCAGGCCGCCAGCAACGGCGAGGGATTGACGATCGTGAACTTCGGCATCGGCACTGCCAACGCCGCCACGATCATGGACTTGCTCACGGCCCGGAGGCCGAAGGGGGTGCTTTTCCTGGGTAAGTGCGGCGGCTTGAAACGATCTACCGAGATCGGCCACTTCATCCTCCCTATCGCCGCGATAAGGGGAGAAGGGACGTCCAACGACTACTTCCCGCCGGAGGTTCCGGCACTGCCGTCGTTCAAGCTGCACAAGTTCGTATCCGTGAAGATCGTGGCGCAGGGCTTTGAGTATCGAACCGGTGTGGTGTACACGACCAACCGCCGAGTGTGGGAACACGACTTGGCCTTCCTCGAGCGCCTACGCAGGCTGACAGCGATAGCCATCGACATGGAGACAGCGACGATCTTCGTCGTAGGCCATCACAACGGGATACCCAGAGGTGCCCTGCTGCTGGTGTCCGATGTGCCGACCACACCAGAGGGCATCAAGACCGAAGCAAGTGACGAGCAGGTCACCACCGATTGGACCGGTCATCACCTCGACTTGGGAATATCCGCCATGACTGACATCGCCGTGGGAGGCGAGTCCATAAAACACTTCTCCTTCTGATCGAGGACTCCAATCACCTCGACCGAACCGGTCTGTGTTCCTGTCGGGCCCGTTTAGCATCGACCGGACGTGCCTATTACCGACCAGCTCGAGCTGTTACTTCGCTACACCGACGCGGTGGTGCCCGAAGAGGGTTTAGCCGAAAAGCTGGAGCTGGGCAGGCCCCTCCGGATAAAGCTAGGTCTCGACCCCACCGCGCCAGCGGTGACCTTGGGCTGGGCGGTCGTTCTCCGCAAGCTGCGCCACTTCCAGGAGCTAGGTCATACGGCTGTGCTGATCGTCGGTGACTTCACCGCCCAGGTGGGAGATCCGTCCGACAGGTCGTCCACGCGAAAGAGGCTCACCCAAGGGGAGGTTGAAGCCTACGCCGAGGTCGTCCTGGGCCAGTTCCGCAGGGTGTTGCTCGAGGAGAACCTGGAAATCCGGCGCAACTCCGAATGGCTGGCTGCCCTCGACATGCACGGGCTGCTCGAACTGACCAGTTCAGCCACCGTCGCCCAGATGCTGGAGAGGGCCGACTTCGCCAAGCGATACCGGGAGGGGACTCCTATCTCGGTGATGGAGTTTCTCTATCCCCTGCTGCAGGGTTACGACTCGGTAGCCGTGGAGGCCGATGTCGAGTTGGGGGGCAGTGACCAACTGTGGAACCTGATGATGGGCCGGATCGTCCAAGAGCGATACGGTCAGGAACCCCAGGTGGCCATGACGATGCCTCTGCTGGTGGGCACTGACGGGGTGAACAAGATGTCCCAGTCTCTGGGCAACTACATATCGGTGACGGACCCACCCGATGAGATGTTTGGCAAGACGATGAGTATTCCCGACGAGCTGATGGGCCAGTGGTTCAGACTGGCCGCCGACCTCGACCCCGGGGAGGTCGAGGCCATAGAGGCGGCCCTGGCCTCCGGTGAGCTGCACCCCAACCGGGCCAAGCGGCGGCTGGCTAGGGAGGTGGTCAGCCTCTACTGGGGAGCAGAGGCGGCCCAGGTGGCTGAACAGGCCTTCGATCGGGTTTTCAAACACGGGGAAGCGCCCGAGGAGATGGGGGAGGTGGCCCTCCCCGAAGAGGACCCCGTCAATCTGCCGGGTCTGATTCGGGAGGCGTTCGGCACCTCGGGAGCCGAGGCCCGGCGTCTACTTCAACAGGGGGCTGTGAGGGTCGATGGGGAGGTGGTCCGAGACCAGGAAGTGGCCCGGTCGGAGCTGGTGGGCCGGGTGCTCCGGGTCGGGAAACGCCGTTTCGTCCGTATCGGAAAGTGATTCGCATTGGGGCGGGGGCGCGTTATGCTTCGCCTCGGTCGTGGTCACAGGACCCCGGCCGCGCATGAGCTGGCGGGGCTCGCAGGGAGTCGCGCCGGAATCGTTGTCTGCGCTGGGCCGCGATATAATGGCAGGCCCGCCCGACCTGAAAACTCGGGGCGCGGAGCATTGGGCTCCTTGACAACTGGACAATGTGCTAATAGCCAGCACGCACACTCCCCCTTTGGGGGAAGTGGTGCATACGCATATACAGTCTGGGGACCCCTTGGGGTCCCGGGACCCGATTGCAAGCACTTCATGACAGGATTGGTCTCCGTCCTTGGACGGAGACCTTGAATGTACGATGGAGAGTTTGATCCTGGCTCAGGATGAACGCTGGCGGCGTGCCTAATGCATGCAAGTCGAGCGACGCATACCGGAGGGGTAACCCACTGGTATGACGGAGCGGCGAACGGGTGAGTAACACGTGAGCAACCTGCCCCACAGACCGGGATAGCCCAGGGAAACCTGGATTAATACCGGATACCCTCGACGGACCGCATGGTCCAGCCGAGGAAAAGCTTTGGTGCTGTGGGATGGGCTCGCGGCCTATCAGCTAGTTGGTGGGGTAATGGCCCACCAAGGCTACGACGGGTAGCTGGTCTGAGAGGACGATCAGCCACACTGGGACTGAGACACGGCCCAGACTCCTACGGGAGGCAGCAGCAGGGAATCTTGCGCAATGGGCGAAAGCCTG
>JBHHWH010000015.1:0-37733 GCA_046756405.1 Acidimicrobiia bacterium
TCCCCTCGGAGGTGACCCGCACCCTCCCCCGGTCGCCGGTGGAGACCTCGACGATCTCCATGGCCTCCCCCAGTTGGGCGGCCAGGGCGGCGAGGCGGGGATCGTCGACACAGATCACCCCGACCTCAGCCTTCTCGAAGATCTCCGCTTTGGCCTCGACGATGCGCTCCTCGGTCCCGAACCGCTCCAGATGCACCGGTCCCACGGCAACCAGGGCGGAGACCCTGGGGGGGATCCAGCGGCAGAGGGCGGCGATCTCACCGGGACCGTAGGTGCCCATCTCGGCGACGAACACTTCGGTGTCGGGGGTGAGGTTCTCGTTGATGGCCCGGGCCAGCCCCATTCGGTTGTTGAACGAAGCCGGGCTGGCCAGGGTCCGGCGGACACCGGAGAGGAGGTGGGCCACGTAGGCCTTGGTGGTGGTCTTCCCATAGGAGCCGGTTATCGCCACCACCTCGACGTCCGCGACTTTGAGCTTGCGGGCGGCGCGATCCACCCACTTCTGGCCCAGCCGTCCCTCCAAGGGCTCGACCAGGACCAGGGCCAGATCGACGACGAGAGGAAGACCCGCCAGGCCTCCGGCGATCAAGGCGGGAACGTCCAGGCCCGCACCGAGCCCGTACACCGCCAGGGCCAGCACACCGCTAACGGCGGCAAGACGCCGCAGCCGGGAGGTCCAGGCCAGAGGAGAGGTGACACCTTTGATGCCCAGGCCGATGGGCCCCACCTGGGCGACCACGGCCAGAAACGCCAGCCAGGGGTTGACGAGGCTACCTAGCACTCCCGCTATGGCGAGGAGGAGAAGGATCACGTTGGTCGGGGTAATCGTCCACCAGCGAAGAGCGAAACGGGTGGCCGCTGGCGCCAGGTAGTGCTCCCTCTGGGCGATACGCAGCCAGCGAATCCCGGCGGGGATCGAGGCCGCAACAGCGGCGAGGGCTAGGAGCCAGCTCATGCCAGGAAAGACTTTATGGCCCTCCGCAGCTCTTCCGGAGCTTCCAAGGGAAGGTGATGGCCCACGCCCTCTACGACCCGCAGCTCCACCTCGCTGCCCCCCTCCCGGAGCAGCTCGACGCTCCGCCGAGCCACCTCGACGGGTACCTCCCTGTCCTCCGAACCCCAAAGCAGCCTCACCGGGCGGCTGAACACCTTGAGCTGATCTTCGTAGCTCTCGTTGATCACCTTGACCAGGATGGAGCGCATCACGCCACTGGCTGCCCGGTAGTCCGCCGAGCCCCGCCTCTGGCGTAGGGATTCCATGGTGGCGTCAGAGACCAGGCCCTTGCGGTGCAGGGCTCGGATCGCCCGGTATCCAAGGGAGGGTCTTCCCGGAGCCTGCAACCGCACCAGGGGTGCGCCGGTGAGGACCAGAGGGCCGACACGATCGGGATGTTGGGCGGCTAGGCAGACGGCCACCCGACCTCCGAAGGAGTGACCTACGACTACCGGTGGTTCGGCGAAGACAGGTAGAACCTTGGCGACGATACGGGCGTAGCCCTCGGCCCCGATCACCTCGTCCGGTGGAGGCGAGGACCCGAAGCCGGGAAGGTCGGGCGCCAAGGCCTCCAGATCGTCGAGACTGGGAGAGAAGTCGCGGCCCCTCCTGCCCCACCCGTGGAGGGCCAGGATCCGCGGTGGGTCTTCACCAAAGACTTCGGCGAAGAGGGCACCTTCGACAAAAGAACGCAAAGCCAAGATCAATCCTCTATCTGGGAGGGAGAAACGCCGAGAATACAGGTGGAGGACTGGGACCTATGACCGCCGAAGCTCCTGAACCCACGGTTCACGAGGCGATGGCCCGTTTCCGGGCGTCGCTACTTCGGCGCGCCTCGGCGGTGGCGTGGGTGCCCCTGATCATCATCGGCGCCCAGGCGGTGAGGAGCCAGGTCTTCATGCTCAGGGAGTTCTACCTGCCCATGGGGGGCATTGCCGGGCTGCTGGTGATCTCCACCGCCACCCGCTGGGACCGGCTGATGAGGACCCGGGTGGCGCCGTGGCTGGCCACGGTCTGGCTGCTCCTCCTCATCGGCGGGATCACCTCGCTGGGCACGATCCCCGAGCTGGCCACCACCGCACAACCCATTTTGTTTGGCGCCGCTGCTGTCTCCGGCCTGCTCCTTACCTGGTGGGCTCATGCCTTTCTCACCGTGGCCATCGCGATGGCTGTCGGAGTCCTCTCCTTCCAGCTCGGCCAGGCCGACGCCATCCCCGACGTCATCGCCCCGGTGGTGACCGTTGCCGTGGTCGCCGCCGCCACAGCGCTGCTGGGCTTCGAGTTTGAGAAGGAGACCCTGGTCTCGGTGAAGAGCGAGAAAGAACTGGAAGGTCAGCGTCTCGACTTCGAGCGCCTCTACGAAGTCTCGGCGACCCTTGCCAGGGCCGAGTCGCTCTCGGAGATCGTGCCCCCTTTGGTGGGGACGATCTGCAAGTACCTCGATGCCCAGGTCGGTGTCGTGCTCCTCCACGATCCTGACATGCAGCGCCTGGAGGTTATGAGTCCCATCTGGGTGAACGGCTACCCGCTGGAGACAGATCCGATCGCCGTGAACATCCAGGCACCCAGCGTCGTCGCCCAAACCTACCGGGCCACCAGACCAATCCTGGTGCGCCACGTCGACCCCGACTCGGACAGCCACACCCTGCTCAAGGAACTGGGACTCAAACAGGCCCTGGTCTCCCCCCTCAAGGTGGAGTCGATGCGGGTAGGGGTAATCGTCATCGGAGATCCCTACACCGGCGAGTTCACCGAGGAGCAGCTCGAACAGCTCGGGTCGCTGTCCGCCCCAGCCGGACTAGTTCTCAGCCAGATCGAACGCTACGAGGCCCAGGCGGAGATGGCACGCCGGCTGGAGGAGGTGGCCCAGATGAAGAGCGACTTCGTCTCAACTGTCTCTCACGAGCTGCGCAGCCCTCTGACTTCGATCATCGGCTCCCTGGACACGGTGAGCAGACCGGAGCTGGCTCCAAAGGAGCCTACCTCGCAGCAGCTTCTGATGAGCGCCCGCCGCCAGGCCGGACGGCTCCAGCGACTCATCGAGAACCTGCTGGTGGTGAGCCGGATTGACCGTGGAGCGATCCCGGTCCACCCCGAGGACCTTCCTCTGAAGGAGATCTTCGACGAAGTCAACCGCACCGTGTCCATCGAACCGACCATCGCTATAGACCCGGAACACCTGGCGGTGCGGGCAGACCGGGACCATCTGATGCGGATCATGATCAACCTGGTGGAGAACGCCGCCAAGTACGCCCCTGGCAGCCCGGTGGAGCTGTTCGGCTGGCACCAGGGAGGTCGGGCTTTCATGGCCGTGGTGGACCACGGTCCCGGGATTCCCGAGGAGGCCCGGGAGAAGGTCTTCGAGCGTTTCACCCAACTCGACCAGTCCGACACTCGCGCCAAGGGAGGCACCGGTCTGGGCCTGTCCATCGTTAAGAGCCTCAGCGAAGTGATGGGGGGCTCGGTGCGGATCGAGGCTACCGAAGGCGGCGGCGCCACCTTCATCGTGGAACTGCCAGTGGCCCGGACGGTCTCGATCGACGCCTAGTCGGACCCTTCCGGCTCGGAGCCGGCGGCCACAGCGTGGAAACCTCCATCGACGTGGACCACCTCGCCGGTGGTCATGGGTGACCAGTCGCTGAGGAGGACACACACCATCCGGGCCACCGGATCGGGGTTCGTGGTGTCCCAGGACAGCGGCGACCGTTCCGCCCATACCTGGTCGAACTTGGCGAAACCGGGAATCGACTTGGCGGCCACGGTGCTCAACGGCCCCGCCGACACGGCGTTCACCCTGATCCCGTAGCGACCGAGGTCCCGTGCCAGGTACCGGGTGACACTCTGGAGGGCCGACTTGGCCACGCCCATCCAGTCGTACGCCGGCCAAGCCTGGGTGTTGTCGAAGTCCATGGCCACCAGGGCCCCTCCCCCGGCCTCTTTCATCAGCGGCAGCAGAGCCACGGCGAGGGTCTTGTAGGAGAACGCCGAGGTCAGAAAGGCGGTCTGCGCCGACTCGGCGGGCGTGTTCAAGAAGTTGCCGCCCAGAGCATCGGCAGGAGCGAAGGCGATGGCATGGAGGGCGCCGTCGACCTTGCCCCATCGTCGGGTCAGATCGGCGGTGAGGTTCGCGATGTGCTCGGGGTTGTTTATGTCTAGTTCAAGGACGTCACAGGGTTCGGGGAGGCGCTGCACGGACCTCTCGGTCAGGCGGAGTCCCCGACCGAACCCGGTGGCAATAATCTCGGCGCCCTGCTCCTGGGCGATCCGAGCCGTGTGCCAGGCGATGGAATCGTCGGTGAGGATCCCAGTGATGACGAGCTTCTTTCCTTCCAGCAGCATCAGAAGTTGTTTCCGAAGGTCATGATGCCACGAATGCTCAACCCCATCGTGAACAGCAGCAGCAGCCCGTAGTAGAGGGCCGGGCGCTTGCGGAACTGGGCCCGGTAGATGTAAGTGAAGGTGAAGGTCACGGCTATTACGACACCGTAGAACACATGCTGGTTACCGGGGTCGAGACCGAGGAGGCTCATGCTCATGACGCCGAGGACGACCTGCACCAGCAGACCGGCTATGGCCACCCCGACACTCCAGTAGAAGGGACGGGGTACCGGGTTGCGGTTGCGGATGACCACCCCCCAGATCCCGACCAGTCCGCTGACGCCCGCGGCGATGTATCCCCAGACACTGTGTATCTCGTTCACGGCGAGGAGCATAGGGATTGCCAAAGAGAAACCGCTCTGGCACCATAATATTCGTGGTGAAGGAGGTGCCAGGATGTTCGAGGCGGTCCAGTTCATTGAGCTAAGAGGCGTTTTCGAGCCCGGGGAAGTGGTGCTTGGCGAGTTCCCCGACGAGGTGAGTGCGGTCGAGGCCGCCCGGGATGCCCGTCGGGCATTCATGGAAAACGGCTCCGCCGACTACGCCTGGTGGATCGTCCGTCGCAAGGGCGCCCGGCTGGCCGAGTTCATCGCCGACTCCCGGTCCGAAAAGGAGTTCGTCCTCGACCTGACCTCCGGCCAGCTTCTCGAAGTCTGACCTTTCACGGCCTGGCGAGGGCCTCCCTTGCCGCCGCCACCAGTTCCCTGACGTGACAGCCTTCGAGGTGGTCGTTGACCAGTCCCATGGCCTGCATGAAGGCGTAGGCGGTGGTGGGACCGACAAAGGTGAAGCCCCGCTTCTTCAGGTCCCGAGCCAGAGCCTCAGACTCAGGGGTCTTGGTGTCCCGGACGTCCGACGTCTCCGACTCGTAGCGCCACACGAAGGCGGCGAAGGAGCCTTGCTCTTCGATCAACTCCAGGCAGCGGCGGGCGTTGTTGATGGTGGATTCGATCTTGCCCCGATGACGGACGATCCCAGGGTCCTGGAGTAAGCGTTCTACATCTCCTCCGTCCATCGCTGCCACCTGTGCGATGTCGAAGTTGTGAAAGGCGGCACGGAAGTTGTCTCGCTTGCGGAGGATGGTCAGCCACGACAGTCCTGATTGGAAGCCTTCCAAGCAGAGCTTCTCGAAGAGGACGCGGTCGTCGGTCACCGGATAACCCCACTCGGTGTCGTGGTATCGGGCGTATTCGGGCGGCGAGCAGCCCCACCAGCATCGGGGCAGGCCGTCTTCGCCGGTGTCGACGTTGAACATCAGGTCACGATAGGAGGGGAATTGGGAGCGGGGACGGGTCAGGGAGGATCGTGGCTGGGAGCGATGAACCGTATCCGCCCCGGTCCCAGACTGGGATCGATCCGGTAGCCCCAGCCGTGCACAACTACTTGATGGTGGAACCAGCACAAGGTTGTCAAGTTCTCCGGGTCGGTGGAACCCCCTTCTGACCAGGGAATGATGTGGTGAACCTGGAGCCGGTAACGACTCGAACACCCATCGGCGGTACATCCTCCGTCGCGGTGGAGGATGAAGCGTCGCATCGAGGGCTTGATCACCCGGCTGCGACGCCCCAGGGCCAGGGGCTTCCCGTTGCGGAGGCCGATGGTCTCCACCCTGCCGGTGCACGCCAGGCGGTCGAGGGTCTCGTGCCCCACCGGCGTCCCCGCCTCCGACTCGGCTCCGTTCTCATCGACGAAGACGGTGATCAGAGGCGTGGAACGGGATCCGGTGGAGCGCTCTTCGCACAGCCGGGTGAGGGCCATCGCCCGCCGGTAGCCAGCCCCGAGGCGCGTGCCGTCGGGAAGGTCGGGGATGAGATCGCCCTCCTCGGTGAGCGACTTGAAGACCACCGGTCCTGCGTAGCCGTCTAGGCGCCCCCACACGTCCCAGATCGACTCGTCGAGGTTGGGTTGAAGAGTGAAGTGCTGGGACCGGTGGGCCTCGTGGTCGTCGACCCGGCGGCGGCGCCGGTGATGGGCTGCCACCCGGCGGATACCCTGGATGTCGAGACCGCGGAGGGAGTCGTCGTGGTGGATGGCGGGGATCCGGGAGGTGGCCTCGGCCCGGTCGAAGGTGATATCTCCTTCGGCAAGGCTCCAGGACAGCTCCGGGGAGTCCATGAGGCGCTTGGCCATGGTGGTAAGGGCATAGGCGGTCTCCCGTGATACGTCGAGACGGCCCGCCACCCACTCCCGCATGTTGCGGCACCCGTCAGCGGTGGGGAGCTGGTAGGCATCGGCCAACTGCAACAGCATCAACTGCTCCGCCCGGGCCCGGGCAACCGTGGCCTCCAGCTCGACGAGGCGCTGTTCCAACTGATCCGGAGTAATTCCCTCCATGGTGGACAACGTACGGGGAGGGAGTGACAAGAAAGGGTCCAAAAAACAGGGGTTTTCAGAAAAAAATCTAGGACCCGGGTCAGCCCTGTTGGATGTGGGCCGATTCGACCTCGAGTTCCCGGGGGCGCGGCCCCGTGTATGTCCGCCAGTAGGAACATCGCCGGCTCGCAGATAGAGGGAACCGCTGACGCTCCCTGGGGCGTCATAGAGTCGTGTCGATGCCGGTTCGCTTCGGTCTGCTTGCTGTCGGTATGGGGCTGATCGTTGCCGCCTGCGGGAACCCCACGCCCGCGGGAGAGGCTCCGCTTCCCGTCCCCACACCGCCCTCGACGACGTCCACTACCGAGCCGGTGCCACCCACCACCGTTGAAGGGCCATCGTCGGGCTTGAAGGCTGCCTGCGGTCCGGTCAGCTTCGACTGGCCGGTTACCGACCTGGACGTCTTCCCTCCCTTCGAAGGCGACTTCGACGACCTCATCCACGAGGGCGCCGTCGAGGAGTACGAGGCCTCCCGCGCCTGGTGGGAGTCGACCGCTTGGTCGATCGCCAAACGGACCGAGACCGAGCTGGTCCTCTTCGGCCAGGAGAGTGCCAGCTACACCGACGAACCCCAATTCGCCTATGCCAGCTTCGAGGTAATCGACGGCGAGTGGCGGGCCCGAGGATGGGGAGGGTGCCGGATACAGGTCGTGAGCGAAGGTCTCGGCATCGCCACCTTCGAGATTGACCGGGATAACCCACCCGAGCCCGGCACCACGACATTGCATCTTCTTGCCACCGAGCGCGCCTGTGCCAGCGGGCAGTTGCCGCAGGGACGCGAGATCAAGACCTTGGTGGCGGAGACACCTGAGACGGTGGAGATCATCCTGCTGGTCGAACGCCCTAAGGGTGACGTCCAAACCTGCCAGTCCAACCCGGCGTTTCCCATCACCGTGGAACTTGACGCGCCGCTGGGAAGCAGGGCGATCAAGGACATGTCGATCTACCCGGGGCGGGACCTGCCCTGGCCTCCCCCACCTGCCGACGGTGTCCTTGTAGTGGGCGTCGGCGGGGATCCGCCGGCACCGGGAACCGCCAACGTCCTCGCCTGGACCGGCGACTTCGCTGGGGCGCTTCTCTTCGACCCCGACGGCTGGGCGGAGTGGGCCCACCTCTCCCCCCTCCAAGGGTTTCCCACGGCTGTGACGGTGATCGGGTTCGTCACCGAATGCGGAAGTGGCGGCTGCCCCGAGGAGGTCGAGGGCGACGAAATGGTGGACCTTCCCCGCCTGGGTGCCGAGTGCTCCTCCTCGTGGACTCCCGTACCGGAGGAAAAGGTCACCATGACCATCCGCTATGCGGGGAACACCTGCACCATCGAGGTCAGCAGCGAACCGATCGGCCCCAGCGGCTAACGCGCCTCAGTCCTCCATCAGCAGGTCGGAGTACTGGTCCCGAACCACCTTCTTGTCGAACTTGCCAGTACCGGTCTTGGGGATCTCGTCGACGAACACGATCTTGTCGGGCACCCACCACTTGGCAACCTTGTCGGCGAGATACTCGTCAAGTTCCTGCTCCGTGACCTCCGAGCCCGGGGCCCGAACCACGAAGGCGGCGGGACGCTCCTGCCACTTGACGTGTTTCAGTCCCACCACCGTGGCCTCGGCCACCCCGGGGTGAGCCATCAACTCGTTCTCTAGATCCAGCGACGAGATCCACTCCCCGCCCGACTTGATCACGTCCTTGGCCCGGTCGGTGATCCTGATGTAGCCCTCGGGGGTGATCTTGCAGACGTCACCGGTACGCAGCCATCCATCCACGAAGGACTCGGAAGTGCGCTCGTCCTTGTAGTACTCCCCTGCGATCCAAGGACCGCGGATCAGCAGCTCACCGAAGGCCTCCCCGTCGTGGGGCAGCTCGTTGCCCGCCTCGTCGACGATCTTCACCTGGAGGCCGGGAACGGGAATGCCGGCGGTCTCCATCCGGTCGAGCTGGTCGTCGAGATCCCAGTCCTCCATGTGAGGCTTGAGGACCGCTACCGAAGCCACCGGGTTGGTCTCAGTCATGCCCCAGCCCTGGACAACGCGGATCCCCTGGGACTTCCAGTACCACTCGATCATCGCTCTAGGAACCGCCGACCCTCCGCACAGGAAGGCCCGGATCGACGACATGTCGGCGTCAGAGTTGGCCTCCAGATACTGCTTGATCCCCAGCCACACAGTGGGTACTCCGGCGCTGAAGGTGACCTGTTCGGACGCAAACAGGTTCACCAGGCCTTCCGGGCTGAGGTCCGGGCCCGGATAGGTCAGCTTGGCACCCCGGGTCACCGCCATGAACGGATAACCCCATGCGGCGGCATGGAACATGGGAACCACGGGGAGGACATTGTCCGTGGGCTCGATGGGGAAGTTGGCCAGGTTGGAGATGGTGTGCAGGTAGGTGGAACGCTGGGTGTAGGCCACCCCCTTGGGGTTGCCGGTGGTGCCCGAGCTGTAGCAGAGCATCATCGGAGAGGCCTCGTCCAGTATCGGCCAGCTCCCGTACTCCGGGGCGTCGGCGATGAGGTCCTCGTAGGCGATCGAGCCGGGAAGGGCATCGCTGGCCTGATCCCCCATCACCACCCAGGTCTCGACCGTCTCCAGCCTGTCGGCCAGCGGGGCGATCAGTGGAACCAGATCGGGGTCGACGAAGATTGCCCTGTCCTGGGCATGGTTGATGATGTAGACGAGTTGGTCGGGGAAGAGTCTGATGTTGAGGGTATGACAGATCCGGCCGGTGTTGGCCGTGGCCCAATAAAGCTCATGGTGGCGCTGGTTGTTCCACGCGAAGGTGCCCACGGCGTCGCCGACGCCGAGTCCAAGGCGGTCCAGGGCGGTGGCCAGTTTGCGGACCCGGGCGTCAGTGGAGGAGTAGGTGTGCCGGCTGAGGGAACGATCCGCTTCCACCGAGACGATTTCTTGGTCGGGATGAATCCAGACTGCATGGTCGTAGAGCGTGGACAGCAGAAGCGGGAAGTCGTCTTGCATGTGCGGCATCAGTTACCTCCTAGCAATCTGGCCTTCTCCCGTTCGAACTCTTCGTCGGTGAGCTTTCCTTGGTCATGGAGCCGGGCCAGCTTCTCCAGCTGGGAAGCAGTGGACTCGACCACGGTTGTCGTGGCGGTCTCATTGGTTCCCAGGGCCCGTATCCGTTCCTCCCGGACCCTGTAGATGAGCGTCTGGACATCCTCGGGGTTGGGTATGTCCCGGTAGCGGGACTGGCCGTGGGTGCCGGCGGACTCGATGAGCAGGTCTCCGGTGCCGAGCATGCGTTCCAGCATGTTCTGACTGAAGGCCACGTCGTTGATGACCTCCAGGGGGATCTCCTTGCCTCGTTTAGCGATCCACCCTTCCCGGTAGATAAGCCGCTCGTTGGTGATCACGTGATGGGTGGTGTACCAGCGGATCAACCCTCGGGCCACCACCGCTAGGGCGACCACCACCACCGCCAGGATGATGCGACCGTCGATGTCCCTCGCCGCCATCAATCCCACCAAGACCAAAGCGCCGATAAGGACCAGGATCTCGGTGACGATCCGAAACCAGTGGGGGCGGAACTCGGCGGCGATCTCTTCCCCTTCGCTGAGAAGCCGGTGCGGGTATCCCATGGGCCGAGACACTACCCAGCCCACGAGCCCCCTTGCTCTCCAGGACGCGAGAAACCCCGAGGGAGCCTTAGCCGAAGCCTCAACCCTCTCGGGGCTCTCGTCCCGTTCTTCGTCGGGCCGGGGTGCCGTCGGCCGAAGCCGGCGGCGGTGCGGTCCTAGATCGCTGCAGCCCTAAAGCCACTGCGGTCCGGTGCCGCTACCCCCGTTTCCGGGGGGTGGCAGGCCTTGCGGCCTGCCTGGCCTTGGTCCGATCGACGATCCCGAAGGATCCCCGGTCGGTCCTCGGCCGACCCTCCGACTCCGGTTTCCCGAAGTCGTCGGGGTGGACCTTTGGGACGGTTTCCCGCTCCTCGGGCCCGGACCCCCCAGCGGTTTCCCGCCGGTTGGCCCAGCCGGTGGGTTTCCCCGCCGGCGTGAATGGAAAGCTAGACCATGGGGTGGGGGAGGACAAGCCGAAGGGCTTGTTGTTTTTCGCGACTTGCGCAGAGTTTTCGCGGGCTCACGGAGGCCTGTTGACGCGAGAAACCCCGAGGGAGCTTTGGCCGAAGCCTCAGCCCTCTCGGGGTTCTCTGCCACTCAATCCGGAAGCGGGCCCCGGATCGGGTGGCGATCGAAGAGACCGAAGTCTCTTCGATACCGGTCCGGAGTTGCCTCCGGTCCGGCACTAAGAAAAGTATGCAAGCCGAGCCTGGTCGTCAAGGTCGAAACACCGTTTTGTTTTCGCGTCCTCAACTGTTTTTTCGCGCTTCCGGGAAGTGTCCCACCCTCTCCCTATGATCGCCAATATGACGGTCGAAACCGAGACACCTCAGTTGGAGACCCTCTCCCCCAGCCGGGCCGGAGACTTCAAGACTTGCCCGCAGCTCTTTAAGTTCCGCGCCATCGACCGCCTTCCCGAACCACCGTCTATCTACCAGGCCCGGGGAACCACCGCCCACCTCGCCTTACAGAACCTCTTCGACGAGCCCGCCGCGGCCAGAACCCCGGAGCGCCTCTACGACCTGTTCCGTGAAGCCTGGGCCGAAGTCCGGGGTAGTGGAGAGTTCAGGAGCCTTTTCTCCAGCGAAGAAGAGGAGCGAGCCTGGGGCATCGAGTCCCTGGAGCTGCTGGCCAACTACTTCGCCGTAGAGGATCCCACTGCTTTCGATCCCGAGGACCGCGAGCTCGACATGCTCGAAGATCTCGATGGCATCGTCATCAGGGGGATCCTCGATCGCATCGACCGAGACGATGACGGCAAGCTGGTCATCACCGACTACAAGACCGGAAAGGCTCCGCCGGAGCGTTACTCCCTTCCCGCCTTCTTCGCCCTCAAGATCTATGCCCTACTGATTCGCCGCCGGCTCGGAGAAACTCCCAAGGAGGTCCGCCTCCTCTACCTCAACGGACCCACCCTCTACCGGCTCGCCATCGACGACAACCAGCTCGATGGCATGGACGCCCAGCTCCGGGCCCTGTGGACGGCGATCAACCGGGCCCTGGCCGTCGGTAAGTTCCCCGCCCGCCGCGGGCCCCTCTGTAACTGGTGTTCGTTCCGGGACCTCTGTCCCGCCTGGAAAGACGAGGTCTAGGGGAAGATCCCCCGCACCAGCTTGGCGTCGGCCACCCTCCTGATGCCGCGGATCAAAGCGGCGGTCCGCATGTCGACCCCCTCGTTGGTGGCGATCGAATAGACGTCGTGGAACGCCCGGATCATGATCTCGCGAAGACGGGCCACCACTTCGTTTTCGGTCCAGAAGTACTTCTGGACGTCCTGGACCCACTCGAAGTAGGAAACGGTGACGCCTCCGGCGTTGGCCAGGATGTCAGGAACGATGAAGACGCCTCTCTCCCGCAGCATGCCGTCGGCGGCGAGGCTGGTCGGGTTGTTGGCCCCTTCGATGATGACCCGGGCCTTGACGTCAGCAGCGTTGCCGGTGTGGATCACACCCTGGACGGCGGCAGGAACGAGCACGTCCACGGGCAGAGTGACGATCTCCTCGCCGGTGAGGAACTCGGCATCGGGATAGCCCTCGAGGTAACGCTGCTCGTCGACCCATTTGCCGACAGCTTCCACGTCGAGGCCGTGGGGGTTATAGACGGTTCCGGAGATGTCCGACACCGCGACGACTTTTATCCCCATCTGGTGGGCGGCCACGGCGGCGTAGCGACCCACGTTTCCGAAACCCTGGATGGCCACCGTGGCGTTCTCAAGGTTCATATCGATGACCCGGGCCGCTTCGGGCAGCAGGAACATGAGCCCCCGACCGGTGGCTTCTCTTCGGGCGACGCTCCCGCCCAGGGCGGGGGGCTTGCCGGTTACCACCGCCGGCACCGCGTGGCCGACGTGCTGGGAGTAGGTGTCCATCAGCCAGGCCATCACCTGCTCGTTGGTGCCCAGGTCGGGAGCGGGGATGTCCTGTTCGGGGCCGATCACGCTGATGATCTCCATCGTGAACCGTCGGGTTACCCGCTGAAGCTCCGCCCGGGAAAGTTCCATCGGATTGATCCGCACCCCACCCTTGGCGCCTCCGAAGGGGAGTCCAACGATGGCGCACTTCCAGGTCATCAGCATGGCCAGGGCGGCCACCTCGCCGAGATCCACGTCGGGGGCGAAGCGAATACCTCCTTTGGTGGGTCCCATGGTGGTCAGGTGCTGGACCCGGTATCCGAAGATCGTCTCCACGTCGGCGTAGTTGTCGTGGCGGAAGGGAAAGCTGACGACGGTGGACCGCTGAGGCACCCGGAGACGGTCAGCCACATTGGGGTCGAGACCTATCAGAGATGCCACCCGATCAAACTGCGCCACAGCCTCCCGATACATGGGCGAGTCGAATTCGTTGACCGTATCCACGGTGCCTCCGTTCCTCGGCTTGGTCACCGCGAATCCTAAGCCCTCTGGGAATTCAGGCAGGGCACTGAGGAAAGTGTCACACCCGCCCCATACCTTGGTGAGCATGGAGATCAACGAGACGACAACCGACATATTCGCCGAACCAGTGTCCTACCTGGCCGCCTTCGGGATCGAGGCCGAGCTGGTGGCCACCGTCGAGGTAGACCTCGCCGCCTGACCCTACGATCGCCATCCATGCATACCGCAGAGATCAGGATCGATCCCGGACAGTGGGAGGGCGCGCTCGCCGACACCGACGGCCACCAGATAGTGGTGGCCGGGCCGGGAACCGGCAAGACCGAGTTCCTGGTCCGTCGCGTCGCCCACCTGGTCTCTTCGGGCCTGGCCCGTCGCGACCAGATCGTGGTGCTCTGCTTCTCCCGTCGTGCCGCCGCCGACCTGAGGCAACGCATGGAGAGCCGGATCAGCGCCCAGGGGGTACCAGTGGACGTCACCACCTTCCACTCCCTGGCCCTGCGGCTTCTGGAGACTTCAGGAGGGGAACGGCCCATCCCCCTCACCACCCCGGAACAGGTGGGGCTGGTGACGGACCTGCTTACCGAAGAAGACCCGGGGGACTGGCCGATGACCTACCGCGGCATCCTCACCTCGCCCGCCTTCGCCGGCGAGGTGGCCGATTTTCTGATGCGCTGCTCGGAGCGCCTTCTCACGCCCGAAGATCTCGAGGAGCGGGCGCAACGACGAGCCGACTGGCGAGGGCTCGCCGGCCTGTACCGCCGCTACCTGGGACGCCTCCACGAAACCGGGCGCACCGACTACGGGGTGCTCCTCACCCAGGCCGTGGCACTTCTCGAGACAGAAGAGGGACGGGCCCTGGCGTCCCGCTACGCCTACGTGCTCGTCGACGAGTACCAGGACACCAGCCCTGCCCAGGCCCGGATGGCCGATCTCCTCGCTGCCCCCTCCGGCAACCTGACCGTGGCCGGCGACCCCTATGAGTCGATCTACTCCTTCCGGGGAGCCGAACTACGCAACATCGACGATTTCACCAGCAGCCACCCCGATGCGAGCCGGCTGATCCTCAGCAAGAGCTTCAGAGTCCCCGCGGAGATACTCGAAGCCGCCCTCCGGGTGGTATCGCCCGGGGAGCTTCCCGGGGCCGCTGGACCTGTGGAGCCCGCGCCCCACCGGGGGAGAGTGGAGGCCTACGTTTTCGACCAGGAGACCGCCGAGGCCGAGTGGATAGCCAGGGAGGTCGAACACGCCATCGAGGTAGACGGCGTCGCGCTGGGAGCCATCGCCGTGCTGGTGCGCTCCAAGAAGGAACTCCTCGGGGAGCTGTCCCGGGCCCTGAGCCGGCGTCACATTCCCCACGACGCCCCCGACACCCGCCTCGTCGACCATCCGGCGGTGCGTCTCTTCGCCGACCTGGTGACCGTTGCCCTCCTGGGAGGAGCACCCGATGAAACCGGTGGTGTTGAGGCCGCCGAGGCCGACCGGGCCATGCGACGGGTCCTCCTCGGCCCCCTGCTTCGGCTTGGTCTGGGGGAGGAAAGGTCTCTGATCCGCCGGCGGCGCTCCACCGAGGAGAGTTGGGGAGAACTCCTGGCGAGGGAACGTCCCGACCTGGAAGGGCTGGCCTCGCTTGTCTCCGACTCGGCGTGGGCCACCACCGGACCTGCCGTAGACGGCTTCTGGCACGCCTGGTCCACCCTGGAGGGGATCAACGACCTGGTCTCGGACCCGGAACGTGGCGAGTGGCGCCAAACCTGGTCGGCATTCGCCCAGGTCCTGGCCCGCCAGGCCGAACGTGACCCGAAGGTGACCCTGGCTCGCTACTTCGAGCTTACCGGCGAGGAGGACTTCGAGGCCACTCCTCTGCTCTCCCACCAGCCCAAAGAGGACCGTGTCACCCTCACCACCCTCCACCAGGCCAAGGGCCTCGAATTCGACATCGTCTTCATCGCCAACGCCGTCGAAGGGGTTTTCCCGGACCTGCGACGGAGCCGGCGGATGCTCCGCCCCGAGCTGCTCTCCCCGGAGCGGACCACTGACCCAGCCGCCCAGCACCTGTTCCAGCTCCAGGAGGAGATGCGCCTCGCCTACACCGCCATGACCAGGGCTCGTCTCCGAGTCGCCTGGACCGCCACCGACGCCGGAGTCGACCAGGGCGAGCGGAGGCCGTCCCGTTTCCTGGTGGCGGCGGCCGGTGTCAGCGGGCTCGGTGAGTTAAGCCCCCCGGAGGAGGGGAGACAAGAAGCCGTGACCCTGGCCGAAGCCGAGATCCGGCTGCGCCGCGACCTGCTCGACCCGGTGGTGGGCGCAGCGCAGCGCCTCGCCGCGGTTCGTCTTCTCGCCCGTCCGCCCCGCCTCTGGTGGAGTGCGCTTGCCTTCGCCGGCGTAGCCGAAGCCGGACCCGATGCGCCGCTCATCAGTGGGCCCCTTCGCCTCTCCCCCAGTCAGGCCGACAGCTACGCCACCTGCCCCCGGCGTTACGCATTGGAGAGGAGGCTACGGCTGGGGGATGCTGATTCCCCCTACGCCCAATTTGGCTCCCTCATCCACGCCACCCTCCAGCGAGCGGAGGGTGGCGTGGTGGGCACAGGTCGCCGCCACGCCGACCTCGACGATGCCCTACGGCACCTGGAGGAGGTGTGGGAGGAGGCCGACTTCGGCACTCCGGAGCTCACCGCGGCATGGCTCGAAAAGGGTCGGGAGCTGATCATCAAACTCTATGAGAACTGG
This sequence comes from Acidimicrobiia bacterium, assembly GCA_046756405.1. Lineage (GTDB taxonomy): Bacteria > Actinomycetota > Acidimicrobiia > Spongiisociales > ZC4RG35 > JBHHWH01. The sequence continues at coordinate 15,910 of JBHHWH010000015.1, forward strand.
CCTGCCCATGGTGGGGTGCCGGTGGGACTCGAGGAGCGGGTAGCAACCCACATCGACGGAGTGCGGTGGGTGGGGTTTATCGACCGTATCGAAGAAACGCCCCGGGGTTTGCGGGTGGTCGACTACAAGACCTCGACCAACGCGCCGACCCGGGAGGACGCCGCTGCTTCGATCCAACTCGGCTTCTACGCCGCGGCCCTCAACCATGCCGGACGTTTGGTGGTCGACGCCGAGATGTGGTTCCCCCGCGGTTCCGCGAAGTCGGTCACGATCCGGAGATTCGCCATGGACAACCTCGACACCCTCTTGGAGGAGATGGCCCGCATCACCCGGGAGATCCAAGCCGAGAACTGGGAGCCGAAGGTGGGTAACCACTGCGGACGCTGTCTCTTCCTCCGGGTCTGTCCCGCCTGGCCGGAGGGGAAGGGAGCCTTCCTGCCGTGAGCCTGGTCCCCTCCCCCGAACAGCAGACCATCCTCGACTTGGGCCTCAACTCGATAAGGGTCAGGGCCGGGGCCGGCACCGGCAAGACCACCACCGTGGCCATGGTGATCGCCAACCTGATCGACCGCCACGGAATCGAACCGGAACAGATCCTCGGCATCACTTTCACCAACAAGGCCGCCGCCGAACTGGCCGACCGGGTCCGGGAGATGCTCGGAGAGGATGTCGACCCGGCCCGTCAGCCTGAGATCCACACCTACCACGGCTTCGCCGCCCAGATCCTTGCTGAATTCGGGCCTCTGGCCGGAGTTGACAACCGCTCCAAGGTCATCACTCCCACCTACTCCCGTCAGCTCGTCAGCGAAACCTTCTTCCACCGGCGCTATGAACACCTGGACATCACCTACAGAGGCACGCTCGACCGTGTCCGCGGGTTGGGCAACCGACTCGGTGACCACCTCCTCCAACCGGAGATGGTCCTCCGCGCCTGCGAGGGATGGGAAGACGACGAGGTGTGGGCACAGCGGAAGGAGATGGCGGAAACACTCCTCGCCTACGCCGAGGAGAAGCGCCGTCTCCGGGTCGTCGACTATGCCGACCTCATCACTCTCTCCACCAGGATCGTCACCACCCACCCCGACCTGGCCCGTACGATCCGGGACCGCTACCGGGCCCTGATCCTCGACGAATACCAGGACACCAACCCGGCACAGCGGATCCTCCTTACCTCCATCTTCGGCGACGGCTTCCCCGTGATCGCCGTAGGCGATGAAGACCAGACCATTTACGAGTGGAGGGGTGCCACCCCGCGCAACTTCGCCGACTTCCCCCACCACTTCCCCACCCCGGACGGAGGCCCTGCGCACCCGAGGGGGCTGACCCTCAACCGCCGGTCCTGCCAGGAGATCCTGGACATAGCCAATGAGGTAAGGAAGAGGGCCAATCCGGAATCCGACGCTCTCCAGGCAGTGGACGAGGCGGGCGCGGGAGAAGTGGTGACCTTCTGGGCCCGGGACGCCCTCGAGGAGGCGGAATGGATCGCCCGGCGCTTCGAACAGCTCCACGAGTCGGGGCTTCCCTGGTCGCAGATGGCGGTCCTGTTCAGGAAGAACCGGGACTTCTCGGTGGTGGTGGAGGCGATGAAACGCCACGAGATCCCGGTGGAGGTGGCCAACGTGGGAGGTCTGCTGTCGGTGCCGGAGGTGGCGGAGCTAAGGGCTTGGCTGACGGTCCTCGACCGCCCCGAGGACTCCGCGGCCCTGGCCGAGGTGTTGTTCGGATCCAGGTTCCGCCTCGGCCTCGCCGATCTGGCGCCCCTCACCCGGTGGGCGGCCAGACCCGAGGACAGCGACGACTCCGAGGACCCGCAACCGGTAACCCTGCTAGAGGCCATCGACGCGGTGGAGGAGATAGAAGGGCTGCGGGCTGAGGCGGTGGCGGCCTTGGTCCGGTTCCGCGGCGTCTACCGGCAGCTCCTCACCGAAAGTCAGGGCCTCTCCCTCGTGGAGATCTGCCGGTTGATCCTCGATGCAACCCGGGCCTGGCAGGACATCGAAGCCCTCCCCGCCAGCGCCAGGCTCACCGCCCGGCTGAACGTCTACCGCTTCCTCGACCTTGCCGAGGACTGGAGCCCCCTCAAGGGACGACCTTCCCTGGCGGCGTTCCTGGCCTACCTCGACGCGATGGAGGACGAGCCGGCGGATGAACTGGACTCGGCCCACCTTTCCGGGGAGGAGGCGGTCACCCTGGTCACTGTGCACCGGGCCAAGGGCCTGGAGTGGGACACCGTCGCCATCCCGGCCGTAGTACACGACAACTTCCCCTCCCGCTCCTACCAGTTTCCCGACCCGGCCCGTTTTCCCGACGAGGTGCCCGTCGAGCTGCGGATCGACGGAGACCACGAACGGTTGCCCGACGACCCTGAGGAGAGGAAGCAGTTCCTCCGCAGCAGGCACTACACCCAGGAGTGGAGGGTCGCCTACGTGGCCCTCACCAGGGCAAAGAAGAGATTGCTGGTCTCGGGCGCCTATTGGTACGGGCTGCCCGAGCCCACCAAACGGGCGAAGAAACCCTCGGAGCTGTTCGAGATCGTCGCCGACCACACCAACAGCCACAGCGACGGTCACGCCGAAGAAGGTCCCAGACCGGAGATACTTCGCCACGACCCGTCGGATTCCGCCCCCGACCCGATCTTCCCGCGAGGATGGCAGGCGGCCCTGAGGGAAGCGATGGCCGAACCCGGGTCGGTGGACCAGCGGGCAGAGGAGTTAGGAGTGACCGAGGAGTACGAGCAGATCGTCGAAGAGACCACGGCACAGCTTTTCCGGCTGGCCGAGCCCCGGGAGACTTCCGCCGGCGAGAAGGGCAGAGCCGTGTCGGTGACTGGTTTGGTCACCTACGCCCAGTGCCCGAAGCGGTTCTACTGGACCGACATCGACCCCCTTCCCCGCCGCCCCAACCCGGCGGCGCTGCGGGGCAGTGAGCTGCACCGTCGTATCGAGTTGGACCAGCTCGGACAGGTGCCCTTCGAAGAGTTCAGCGACGATCTCTACGACTCGGTAGGGGAGGATGGCCCGGTAGAGGGCGGCTTCGCCGCCTACCGGTCTTCGCGTTTCGCCGCGGACAGGGCTGCGTTGGTGGAGGCGCCGTTCTCCTTCAAGGTGGAGGGAGGCTATGTGGTCAGGGGCCGCATCGACGCTGTCTACTGCGACGGTCCCCGATGGGAGGTGGTCGACTTCAAGAGCGGCCGGCCCTCCCAGGACCCGGCCCGGATGATCCAGCTCCGGGCCTACGGGCTGGCAGCCACCAAGGTCGACTTCGGCCTCCCCAAACCGGAGGAGCTGCGGCTCACCTTCGCCTACCTGGGAGGCGGGCTCCACGAGGAGACCGTGACCGCCGACAACGCCTGGTTGGAGGAGGCCCAAGACACCCTTGGGGATCTGACCGCCCGCATCGACCGCGGGGAGTTCCCCGAGGCTCCGGGAGAGTGGTGCCGGAGCTGTGACTTCCTTCGCTTCTGTGAGGTGGGAGAGAACTGGTTGGCGGGACAGTGATCATCCTGGCCGGGATCACCGGTTATTTGCTCGGCTCCGCACCTACCGCGGCGGCCTTGGGGCGCCTGTGGCGGGTTGATCTGCGGGCCCAGGGATCTAAAAACCCTGGAGCCAACAACGCCCTCCGTCTGGGAGGCCCTGTTCTCGCCGCCCTGGTTCTACTCATCGAGGCCGGAAAGGGCGCTGTTGCAGTCCTGGCAGGAGCAGCCCTGGCGGGTGCGGGGGGTGCGACCCTGGCCGGGGTCCTGGCTGCCGCCGGGAACGTCTACAACGTCTGGTACCGCTTCTCGGGCGGAAAGGGCCTGGGCATCACCGGGGGGATCCTCCTCGCCCTCTGGCCTACGGTGCTCCCTGCGCTGCTAGCGCTGCTGGTGGTCGTGGTGATAGCGACCCGCTCCTCGGGAGTGGCGACCCTCACCGCCCTGGGCGGCCTGGTGGGCGCCGGCGTCCTGTGGGCAAGGCTCGACTTTCCCGTCGCCTGGGGGTTCGCCTCGGACGCAGAGTTGATGGCGGCCGCGCTGGGACTGGCAGCAGTCCTGATCCCGAAGCACTGGCGGGACGCCCGGTTCAGAACACCCGACCGTCCCTGACGTCGAGGACGATCGTCACCGGTCCGTCGTTGGTCAACTCCACCTCCATCATGGCCCCGAAACGTCCCGTGGCAGCCGACGTACCGCGCTCCTCGAGGGCAGACGCCAGGGCCTCCATCAGGGGCTCGGCCTCCTCGGGCGCTGCGGCATCGGTGAAGGAAGGCCGTCGACCCTTGCGTACCGAGGCGATGAGAGTGAACTGGCTGACCACCAGGGCCTCTCCGCCCACGTCGGTCACCGACAGGTTCATCCTGCCCTCAGAGTCGGGGAAGATGCGAAGGGCGGCGATCTTGTCAGCGGCGACCTCCACTTCCCGACGCGAGTCTCCGGCGGCCACCCCGACCAGGAGGCACAGCCCCCTTCCTATGGCCGCCACTTCTACTCCGTCCACCCTCACCGCGGCGCCGGAGACCCTCTGGATGACGATGCGCACGGAGCTCGATTGTGGCAGCGAAATAGAGTGGGGCCGTGCCACGACGCTCCTCGGACCCAGAGCCGCACCTTCGCGGACCTGAAGGCCACCCCACCGTCTACCTGCTCGACGCAACCACCGACCTAGAGGCCCGCATGCTGGAGCGCTGGCTTCGCAGGCAGGTCGGGCCTAGACCCGAGACGTGCCGGATCACCTCCTCCCGGCGGGGACGGGGAGGAGACCCCGAGGCGTTGCAGGATCGCGTCACCGCCGGCGACGACCCCTACCTGATCCCGGTGCGCGTGGTCTGGCTGGCCCCGAAGAAGAGAGGTCGGCGCCGGGTGGGATGGTCGGACTTCCTCAAACCAGGTGACCCCCGGGACCCCTGGCGGATCCGGGCGATGCTGATCAAGACCTTCCGGCCCAGCCGGGTACGGATGATCGCCGCCCCCGGGGCGCCGGCTTCACAGCTGGCAGCGGACTACGAGGCCTCGGGAGATGTCGACGGTCTTGTCCCCTTCATCACCAGGCGAGCCTGGCTGGCTCTCGAACGCGAGGAGCGAAGGGTGCGGGGGAACCGGTTCAAGATCCCCAGGTTCGTCCCCGAGGCGATCCTCTCCAGACGGGAGTTCATCGACCAGCTCGACCGGTTTGCCGAACAGGCCCGCCTCGACCCGTGCTCTACAGCCAGGAGGGCCGAGAAGTACCTGCGGGAGATCGCCGCCACCCACAGCCCCTACGTCATCGACCTGATCGCCGGGGCCATCCACGCCCTCTACCGGCAGGGATACGGAGGCATCTACTACCACCCCGACGAGGTGGAGCGAGTGGCCGAGCTGGAAGCGGAGTACCCGGTGGCGTTCCTTCCCTCGCACCGATCCAACATGGACCGCCTCAGCCTCCAGTTCATGCTGTGGGAGAACGACCTTCCTCCCAACCACACCGCAGGAGGGATCAACCTCAACTTCTTCCCGGTAGGACCCCCTATCCGGCGAACCGGAGTGTTTTTCATCCGCCGGTCCTTCCGGGACAACCACCTGTACAAGATTGTGCTCAAGGCCTATCTCGACTACCTGATCGAGAAGAGGTTCCCCCTCGAGTGGTACATGGAGGGCGGTCGGTCCCGAACCGGCAAGCTGCTACCACCCCGCCTGGGGCTGCTCAATTATGTGGTGGATTCGCAGCGCCGGGGCAAGGCCGATGACATCAAGCTGCTTCCGGTCTCCATCGCCTACGACCACATCCACGACGTCCCCGACTACGCCCGGGAGGCGGCAGGAAAGGGCAAGGAGAGGGAGTCCTTCGGGTGGCTGGTGCAAAAGGTCCGCTCCCTGCGCCGCCGTCACGGGAACATCTACATCCGTTTCGGAGAGCCGGTGTCCGTGGCCGAGGTGGTGAGTTCGATACCCCCGGGCGACGAGGTGTCCCTCGGGCTTCAGAAGCTGGCCTTCGAGGTGATGCACCGGGTGGGCCGGGTGACACCCATAACCTCCACGGCCCTGGTCAGCATCGTCCTGCTGGCAGCCCAGGGCGAAGCAAAGACGGTCGCCCAGCTAAGTGAGGAGTGTGCCCGAATAAGCCGGTACATCGAGGACCGGAGTCTCCCTACCACCGTGGACCTGAACGTGGCCGACCCCGGCTTCCTCACCGACCAACTCGAGATCCTCGCCGAGCACGGCAACGTCTCCAGCCACGAAGCCGTGGGGAGGAGGGTCTTCTGGCTCGACGACGAGCAAATGATCCGGGTCTCCTACTATCGGAACGTGGTGGTCCACTTCTTCGTGACCCGGGCCATCGCCGAGGTGGCACTCACCGCCGTGGCTGACACCCGAGAGCGGGATCCCGACCTCGTCTTCCAACACATGCTGGAACTGAGAGATCTGCTCAAGTTCGAGTTCTACTTCCCGGAGCGGGATCAATTCCTGAAGGAGGCCTCCGCGGACATCGAAGTCGACCTTCCCGACTGGAAAGAGGTCCTCCAGAAAGCCGGGCCGCTGGCGGTGCTGGCCAAGCTAGGACCTCCGATGGCCCACTGGGCGCTCCTCCCCTTTCTCGACGCCTACCAGGTGGTCGGCGACGAGCTGGAAGATCTGCGGGAACCCTTCGAAGAGAAGGAGTTCTTCCGGGCATGTCTGGCGCGGGCACGCCTTTACCGAATCGAAGGCCAGCTCATCTCAGGCGAGAGCGCCAGTCAGGTGTTGTTCAAGACCGCGCTGTCCCTCGCCCGTAACCGGGACTTGATCGACGATGCCCCGGGCGTTGAGGAGAGAAGAAAGGCCTTCGCCGCCGCGATACGCTCCGCTAGAGAGCGGGCGGCACTGGGTCTGTAGTACCCGTTCAGACCTCCCGGTTCCAGCGGCGGCGGGCCTCGGCGATCATCTCCTCGGAGGTCTTCGGTTTGTAGGACATTTCCTTGTCGAGGATCTCTTCGACGGCCTTCATATGATCTTCGGGCTTGTCGCCTTGTATCCCCTGGTGTGCTCGGGCCATTTCCTCCATTTCGCGACGGTGAACCGCAGCGGTCGACCTGCTGGGCTTGGCTGTCATCGGCTTAGGCCGGGTTCGAGAAGGGGACGGCGCCGGCGACGGCCCTGAGGAAGTCGGTGGCAGATCCGAGGGCCGTGGACGGCTCGATCCCTGCTCCGAATGGTCGGTGCGTGCCCGTCGTCTCAGCACCGCGCCGGCGAAGATGAGGAGGATGGGGAAGATGAGATTGGAACTGAAGAAGCGGATCAGCTCTCCGATCACACCAGGGACGAAGACCAAGTTGCCCACGAAGAACAGGGCAAGCCAGACATACCCGATGGCCCGCAATGCGTTCCCCAGACGGCTGCCGGATCGTTCTTCTGGCATCGTGCTCATTCAACCAGCCTAAGGCCGTGTGATGACAACGCGCAGCCTCCATGCCGCCAGAACCAGAAGTGCAGCGGCATAGGCAGCGAGAACCCCCAGTTCAGGGAGGATGTCCAACAAAGAACCGCCCCGACGGACCAACTCGGCGTACCCGTCGAGAGCCCAGGCATGGGGGGTGAAATGGGCCACCATTCGCATGACAGGCGAGAACAGTTCAAGGGGAAGCATCGAGCCCCCGATGGCGGCGAGTCCCAGACCCGCCACCACACCGATCCCACCTGCCTGCTGGTCGTTGTCGAAGACGGCGCCCATCAGCATCCCCCCGGCTGCACCGGTAGCCGACAGGGCGACCAGGATCGCCAGAGCTCCCCACGGGTCACCCCAGTTAACCCCGAACATGAGGGTGGTGGCTCCCATGATGTATACCCCCTGGACCAGGGCCACCCCGAAACGGCCCGCCGCCTCACCGGCGACGATCGTTCCTACTGGAGTGGGAGTGGAGAGCATGCGACGGCTCAGGCCGAGCTGCCGGGTGAGAATCAGCGCAGAGGATGCCGCCAGGGCGGTGAGGAAGACGAAGAGGACTAGCTGCTGGCTGGCCCCCAGATCGAATCGACCCAGGGTCGGCGGGAACAGAGACTCCCCGACGGTCGATACCTCGACCCGGACCTGTTCAACGGGTGAAACCAGGGACCGGGCCCGGGCGATCACCCTCTCATAGGACACATCGGCCTGTCGGGCTGCGTACTGGGCGGCGCCCACAGGTGCCATCGCCCGAGCTACCATCGAGGAGACAACAGCCCGTAGCTGCTGCTGGTCGGGCCGGGTTAGGTATTCGATCTGTACCGGCTCGAGCCGCGCGGCTGTCTCTTCGAGATGCTCGGGGAGCACCACCCCTCCCTGGACCACACCGCGTTCCACCGCCCTCGCCAGATCAGACCGTTCCGGGTAAATGAGCACGTCGAAGGCTTCGGCCTCTTCGAGGCCGGTGAGGACCTCAGTCGCCAGGGCGTCGTCGGTCGGAGCAACTACGCCGAGCAGGGGCCGGAACTCGCCACCGAACTGGGCTCCTACCAGCAACACGATCGCGATGGGCAGGATGAAGACGAAGAAGATGTTCGAGCGCTCGCGGAGCATCCGCCTGACATTCACCGAGGCGATAGCGAGTACCTTCATGGTGCAACCCTGCGTCGAAGCAAGAGCGCTGCGGGTGTCCCGCAGGCGAAGGCAAAGACCAGGATCGCCGCAGCAGAGGGAAGGGCGGCATGCCAGGGCGCTCCGTTGGCTAAGTCACCCAGGCCCCGGAGGAACCAGGCGTGGGGTGAAGTCAAGGAGAGCTTGGAGAGCAGATCCTCGCCCCTCCCCAGGGGGAAGAAGGTGCCTCCCAGCATGCCCAGGATCACCGCAATGATCGAGCCCAGGTTCCCCGCCCCCTCCGGGGTCCGGGCGAAGGCGGCCACCAGCCCCATGATGGCGGTGGCTGCGGCGACACCGGCCATCACGAGGACAGCCACACCGAGGGGGCTACCCCAGCGGGCGTCCATGATGACGGTGGTACCAACGACCAGCACCGACATCGATACCACCCCAAGCAAGAAGGAAACTAGACCCTTGCCGACCACCACCGACCATCGGGGTATGGGTGCGGCGAAAAGACGGGCGAGGGTGCCTTCCCGGCTCTCCTCGAGCAGACCCGCCACCCCGAATTGGACGGTGAAGAACAGGAAGAACACCGCCATTCCGGCGGCGAAGTAGGTCGCCGCGTCGAGCTGGCGGTTGGCAGCCGAGCCCTCGACGATCTGGAAGGAGAACGCCGCGCTGGCTGGGTCCTCGGTCAATGAGGCGAGGAATTCGGGGGTGACGAAGGTTCCCTGGATCTCAGCAAGGGTGGAAATGGCCAGACGGGCGGTCTCAATGCCTATGGAGAATTGCTCGGCAATCGAGGCGGCGATCTCGGTCGAGATAGGAGCGTCGACATCCCCGACCACCTCCATCCGGGTCTGGCCCCCCGAGGCGACGGCCGCACCGAAGCCTTCATCGAGGAAGAAGAAGGCGTCGATCTCCCCGGCTTCGACCGCCTCGGAAGCGGACTGCCGCGTCGGGTAGGGGGTAACGGTTAGTACGCCTTCGGCTTCAATCTCCTCGAGGACATCTGCGAACGACCGAGTCACCTCTGAGCCGTCCAGGTCGACGATCCCGTAGTCGAGATCCACGCCTCCCTGAACCGAACCCCCGAAGACAAGATTGAAGATGAAGGCCAGGGCGAGGGGGGCGGCCACCCCGATGATCACCGCCGAGCGATCCCGAATCCGCAGCCGGAGATCCTTGGCCGCGATGCGTAGCGCAGCCCGCATCAGTCGCGGAGGGCCTTGCCGGTGAGGTGAAGGAAGACAGCCTCCAGGTTCGGTTCCACCACCTCCACCGAGGTGATGCTCCAACCCGCCGACGCCGCCCGGGCCAGCACTTCGGGTAGCAGCTTGGAAGCCCCGTCCACCAACGCCTCGATGGTGTGGTCGGAGGACGACACCTCGACAACTCCGGCGACGGATCCGACCGCGGAGACGGCGGCGTCCACATCCCCCGCCCCGCCGATGGACACCTTGTCCCGCTGACCGACCAGGGAGACGAGCTCGCGGCGGGTTCCCTCGGCGACCACCCGACCTTCGTCGATGATGCCCACCCGGTCACAGAGGCGCTCCGCCTCCTCCATGTAGTGGGTGGTGTAGATGACGGCCATGCCCTCCGAGGAGAGCGCCTCCACCGACTCCAGGATGGCGTTGCGTGACTGGGGATCGACACCAACAGTGGGCTCGTCCAGGATCAGAAGCTTCGGTGAGTGGAGCAGACCGAGACCGATGTTGAGGCGGCGCTTCATCCCCCCGGAGAACTCCTTGGTTAGGTCGTCGCGGCGCTCGGACAGCCCGATGACGTCGAGGACCTGGCCCACCCTCTGCTTCAGTTGGGTGCCGGCCAGCCCGTAGAGACGAGCGAAGAACACCAGGTTCTCGGCTGCGGTCAGGTCGGGGTAGATGGCCAGCTCCTGGGGGACGAGCCCGATGACTTCCTTGCCCTTGGGGGATCGGGTCGTGATCGGCTGCCCGGCCACCGACACCTGGCCCGAGTCAGGCTCCAACAGGCCGGCGATCATGGAGATAATGGTGGTCTTCCCCGCCCCGTTCGGACCCAGCAGTCCGTAGGTCTCGCCGGCGTCGACGATCAGATCAACAGCGTCTACGGCGGTGAGGTCACCGAAGCGCTTCACCAGACCTTCAGCTCTGAGGACTTCGGCCATGGGGGCGCGAGACTAACCGGAAGAACCACCCGGATTCCCTGGTGGGCCCCGCCCTGCGGGTCTCCTAGATGGGGCGTCGCCGCTTCGAGGAGATGACGCCCGTGTTGAACCCTGCCAGGTGCAGCTTTCCGGAGAAACGGGCGTGCTCGATCTTCAGACAGCGATCCTGAACCACAACCAGGCCGGCGTCCCGTGCTCTTTTCGCCGCCTCGTCGTGACGAAGGCCAAGCTGGAGCCAGACCACCTTCGCTCCGACCTCGATCGCCTCGTCAACTACGTCAGGGATTGCCTCGGAACGCCTGAACACGTCGACGATGTCGGGGACTTCGGGGAGGTCGAAGAGGCTGTCATAGGTCTTCAGTCCCAGCACCTCGTCGTATGCGGGGTTGACCGGATAAGTGCGGAAGGATGTTCTGATCAAGTAGGACGCCACGAAGTTCGACGAGCGAATCGGGTTGGCCGAGACACCAACCAAGGCCACCGATTCGGAGTTCTGGATGATCTGGAGTCTCTCCACCGGTGTGGCGTCCGGCACCGTCATCGTGGTCATCGTGTTCTCTCCAATGCTTGGTCCAGGTCGTCGATGATGTCGTCGATGGTTTCGATGCCCACGGAGATCCGAATCAAGTCGTTGCCGATCCCCATGGCCTCTCGCGCTTCGGGCGGGACCTGCTGATGGGTCGTCGACGCCGGGTGGATGACGAGGGTCTTGGCGTCGCCGACGTTTGCCAGGTGTGAGGCCAGCTCAACGTTCTCGATGAACTTCACTCCGGCGTCATATCCGCCCTTGAGCCCGAAGCTGAACACCGCCCCGGGACCCTCCGGGAGATACTTCTTCGCTAGCGGCGTCCACTCGTTGTCGTCAAAGATCGGATACCGGACCCAGGCAACGTCGGGGTGGCCTCTCAGATGGCGAGCAACGGCAGCGGCGTTCTCCACGTGCCGCTGCATCCGGAGGGAAAGCGTCTCCAAGCCCAGCAGCAGGATGTAGCTGTTGAACGGCGAGATCGATGCACCGATGTCGCGCATCACCTCGACTCGGGCTCGCATCAGGTAGCCGTACTCGCGGAAGTTCTCCCAGAAGTTGAGGTCGTGATAGGACGGCGACGGCTCGGTGAGTATCGGGAAGTTCCCGTTGTCGTAGGGGAAGAGGCCCGACTCGACGATGGCGCCGGCGATCACGGTGCCGTGGCCGCTGATGAACTTGGTGGCCGAGTGGACGACGATGTCGGCGCCATGCTCGAGGGGGCGACAAAGGTAGGGGGTGGCGAAGGTGTTGTCCACGATCAGCGGAATGCCGTGGTCGTGCGCCATCCTCGAGTACAACTCCAGGTCGAGGATGTCGCATCCGGGGTTGCCGATGATCTCCCCGAACAGGGCCTTGGTCCTTTCGGTGATTGCCTTCTCCACCTGCTCGGGGTCGGCGAAGTCGACGAACGTTACGTCGATCCCCATCCGGCGGACCGTGACGTTGAACTGGGTGAAGGTGCCCCCATACAGAGCCTTGGAGGAGACTATGTGGTCTCCCTCCCTGGCCAGGGTGAGCAGGGCGATGAGCTGAGCCGACTTCCCGGAGGCGGTCACCAGCCCGCCGAGACCGCCCTCGAGGGAGGCGAGGCGTTCCTCGACGGCAGCGGTGGTGGGGTTGGAGAGTCTGGAGTAGATGTTGCCGAAGGTCTGCAGGGCGAACAGGTCGGCGGCGTGTTGGACGTCTTCGAACACGAAGGAGCTTGTGGCGTAGATAGGCATCGCACGCGCCCCGGTCTCCGGGTCGGGTCGCTGTCCGGCGTGGATGGCCCGTGTATCGAATCCGTATTGGCGGTCTGTCGTCATCTCAGGTCCTGATCGGGCTCGGGTTGCACCGTGGGAGTGGTGCAACCCGAACCTGTCCGTCCTTGTTTCAGCCCAGTTCCACGTTCACGGGGATGGCATGGGCAAGGGTATGACCTACCGGGGAGGTGGAGATGACCTTCCGGTGCAGCTCGTCGAGCTTCTCGGCCGAGGCGTCGCAGTCGATCGACACCTTCGCCGTGATCGAGGAGAAACCGGCGTGTCCTTCCTCGATCCCGAGGAAGGCGTGGAGGTCCAGATCGCCCTCGACCTCGATGGTCAGGGAGTTCACCTCGATGCCGGCTGCGGTAGCGTTTGCCGCGTAGCCGACCGCCAGGCAGTTCCCTAAGGCCCCAAGAAGCTGTTCGACCGGGTTGGCGGCGGTGTCATCGCCACCAAGGGCGCTCGGCTCGTCCGAAGGGATCGGAGTGAACTCACGGCTCTTGGCCTGGGAGCGGAATCCGCCCTTCCACTCCACGGTCGAGGACCATGTGGTGGCGGCCTTTGTCGGGTCTTGCTGGATGGCGCCGATCAGTGCGGCAACCGCTTCGATGTCTACTTCGTTGAGGGTGTTTGTGGTTGTGGTCATTCGTCGGTGTCCTTTGTGACAGGCGCGCCAGGCGCGCCGAGGGAGGGGTAGTTGCTGTGTCGGGCGCGGCCCTAGAGGGTCAGGCCCGGATCAGGACATTCGACATCGACGGACGCTGGGCGCCGGCGATCTTCGGATCGACTGCTCCACCTCGTTTCTCCTTTCACTCGCTGTTGTTCACGCGCTCTTTTCCAAGCGCCGCGAGCGGGAGAACCCGTCTCGGCTGCTCATCGGTCAGGCATTGGCACCGTTGGACGGTTGCCGCGGCTTCACAGGGCCTGTCCCTCCGCCGCTCTAGATGAGCGCGTCTATGTGGAGCGACAGTAGAGCAGGTCGGCGCCAGCGCGTCAAGACTGGGATGGAATGGGTAGAGGGTCGAGCCGCCGGGTCGTGTTCAGGCCTTCTTTGCGGGTCCTTAGGTCGTGACGGCGGCGAACTAACCGGGCAGGATCTGGATGAAGTCGGTCTGGGATTCGGTGGGCTCGGCGCAGCAGAACCACGATTCGGTGAGCCTGGGAACCGCCTCGCCGGAGGCGGGCAAGGCCCCGAGGCGCGTTCCAGTCAGACGCTCCACTCCCCGGCGCATCTCTGCCAGGGTCGCCGTCGTCGCTTCACCGCAGTCCGACGCCGCGGCGGCAATGGCCGCCAGCTCCTTCTGAAGCACCTCCACTTCGGGGTGGGAGAACCTCCAGCTCCAGGTCAGGTTCTCGGTGTCGAGATGGAGGAGGTGGGGTGTGACCGCAGGATGGCGTTCCAGCAGCGACCCGGGGGGTATCAGGAGCCGGATGGAGAGCTGGACCGGATCGGTGGCCTCCCAGAGCTGATGACGGTCGAGGAAGCGGAACAGCGCCATGATGTGACCCACCTCGGTCCAAGGAAGGAAAGGGAGCCAGGTGGGGCGTATGTGGATCCCGGCAGCACGCACCTCCTCCACCGCCTCGGCCATCTCCGCGGTGGTATGTCCCTTGTCGAGGATCTCCAGCGTGGAGCCGTCGACGCTTTCGAAGGCGCTGATGACGAAAAGCAGGTTCAGCTCGGCGAGGCGAGGCCAGAGATCCCTATGAGCGAGGATGTACTCCACCTTGGCAGTCACATCGAAGGTGACTTTGGGATGGGCGGCGTGGGCCGCTTCGAGGATCGCCAGGGAGTGGCGGGGGGCGTTGAGGAAGTCGGGATCAGCAAAGCTGATGTGGCTTGCTCCGGCGGCTACGAGCTGGTCGATATCAGCCAGTACCACCTCTCTGGGAACGACCCGCATCCGCCCGTCGTAGAGGGTGGGTACCGGGCAGTGCCGGCAGCGCTTGCGGCATCCGTGGGAGGCCTCCACCGCGGCGGCGAGCCTGGTCTCGCCATCATGTTCAAGTCGTGCATAGCGGGCCAGTGGAGGGAGCACATCGCGGACGGGTGGGGCAAACTCCGACCGGCCAATATGCACCACGGTGGTTTTGTCAGACGTTCCAGACACCCACTCCACGAGGGCGGGTTCGTACTCGCCGGCCAAGAACGCATCGGCTCCTGAGGCTTCACCCACCACCGCGTACAGGCCGTAGAGGGCCACGGGCAGGTCGGATCGAAGCTGTTTGATCTGGCGAACCACACCGGCGGCGAGCCGGGTGGCGGTGTGCATCGGGACCGAGATCCCCACTGCTTCGGCCCAGTCGACCAGGGAGCGGTCCAGCTCCTCCACCGAGAGGTCAACAGCCTTCACATCATGGCCGGCAGCCGTGAGGGCTGCAGCGGGTGAGGCAAGATGGATCGGCTGGCGACCCAGCTCGTAGGTGGAAAGGAGAAGCACGTTCATCGCGGCCAAGGATACGGGAGTGCGGGAAGTAGCCTCCCCGGGTGACCGAATTCATGAAGACCCCCTCCGGCCTTCTCCACTGGAAGGACCACGGCGGTCAGGGTCCGAACATCGTTCTGGTACACGGCCTCGGCGGTTCTATCGCCAACTGGGACGCCATCGCCCCGGGACTCATCGAGTTGGGGCACGTCGTCGCATTGGACCTGCCCGGTTTCGGCCTCTCCCCCCCGGCCGGCGACTGGAAGTTGGAGACCGTCGCCCAGGCGATCGTTGAGTTCGTGGAAGAGATCGGTCTGCCGGCGACCCTCATCGGCAACTCCCTGGGAGGCCTCCTCACCGAGATGGTCACCGCCGACAGGCCTGACCTCGTTTCCGCCCTGGCCCTCATCAGCCCGGCCACTCCGCCCCGCTTCCCCGACCCCAGGCGGCACTGGCCCACCTCTCGCCGTCTACTACTGGAGGCGATCCCGGGGGTGGGGAAGTTCCTGAGCAAGAGGATCGCCCGTCGCTATAGCCCCGACGAGTTGGTCTGGTTCACCCTGGAGATGGTGACCGGCCACCCAGGGCGAGTGCCCCTGGAGGTGGTGGAGGAGCTGATCGCCCTAGCCCGGATCCGAGTCAAGCTTCCCTGGGCCGCCGACGCGGTCCCCTCCACGGCGACTGAGATCGCCAAGTATCTGGCGCGACCTTCCCGTTTCGTAGCCATGATCCGCAAGATCAAAGCCCCCACGCTGGTCATCCACGGGCTCGACGATCACATTGTCTCCCCCACCTCCGTGGAGTGGTTGTGCTCCCTGAGGCTCGACTGGGAGCTGGTGCAGATGGAAGACACCGGACACACCCCCCAGCTCGACGCCCCGGTGCGAACCCTCGGAGTGATTCGGCCCTGGCTGGCCGAACACCTAGAGCGTGAAGTCAGCGCCTAACTAACCTGAACACCCATGGCCGACCATCCAGGCGAGACGCTGGGCGACGACTACGTAAACCAGCTCCCCGATACCGACCCCGAAGAGACCCGCGAGTGGATCGAGTCCCTTGACGCCGTGGTCCAGGCCCACGGCCCGGTTCGGGCCCAGTACCTCCTGGCCAGGCTGCTCGAACGCGCTCATGACAAGAGGCTCGGCGTTCCCGGAGTGGTCACCACCCCCTACATCAACACCATCCCGGCCGAAGACGAGCCACCCTTCCCCGGGGACGAGCACATCGAACGGCGTATCCGCCGCTTCATCCGCTGGAACGCGGCGGTGATGGTGATCAAGGCCAACCACCGCGAGAAGGGCATCGGAGGCCACCTCTCCACCTTCGCCTCCTCGGCCACCCTCTATGAGATCGGCTTCAACCACTTCTTTCGGGGAAAGGACGCCCCCGGCGGCGGCGACCACATCTACTTCCAGGGGCATGCCGCCCCCGGTATCTACGCCCGGGCCTTCATCGAGGGCCGCACCGACGAGAAGCATCTGGACAACTTCCGCTTCGAGATCGACGGCCACGGGCTGTCCTCCTATCCCCATCCCAGGCTCATGCCCGAGTTCTGGCAGTTCCCCACGGTGTCCATGGGTCTGGGGCCGATCAACTCCATCTATCACGCCCGATTCAACAAGTACCTCCACAACCGGGGTCTCGACGACACCTCCCAGGCCCGGGTGTGGTGCTTCGTCGGCGACGGTGAGATGGACGAGCCGGAGAGCCAGGGCGCCATCTCCCTGGCTGGTCGGGAGGGCCTGGACAACCTGATCTGGGTGGTGAACTGCAATCTTCAGCGTCTCGACGGGCCGGTACGGGGCAACGGCCAGATCATCACCGAGCTGGAGGGTTTCTTTCGCGGCGCCGGGTGGAATGTGATCAAGGTGATATGGGGAAGCGGCTGGGACCGTCTCCTGGCCAGGGACACCGAAGGGGTCCTGGTCAAGATCATGAACGAGACCGTGGACGGCGAGTACCAGCGCTACAAGGCCGAGGACGGCGCCTACGTGAGGGAGCACTTCTTCGGCAAGGACCCCCGCGCCTTGAAGCTGGTCGAGGATATGACCGACGAGGAGATCTGGAATCTCCGCCGGGGAGGGCTGGACTTCCACAAGATCTACGCCGCCTACAAGGTCGCTACCGAACTGGACAACGGCAAACCCACGGTGATCCTGGCCAAGACGATCAAGGGCTGGACCCTTGGTCCCGATGTCGAGGGACGAAACGCGACCCACCAGATCAAGGAGCTGACGAACAAACAGCTCCTCGACCTGAGGGCCACCCTGCATCTAGAGAACGAGATCCCCACCGAAGCCCTCGCCGGCGATAAGGAGCCCCCCTACTACCGGCCCAGCCCCGACTCTCCCGAGTACCGGTACATGATGGAGAGGCGCCGGGAGCTGGGCGGATCCGTCCCCAAGCGTGTCGTCCGGGAAGTCTCCCTCCCCCTGCCCGGGCCGGAGACCTATGAGGAGGTGTTCGCCGGTTCGGGGAAAGTGGAGGCGGCCACCACGGCGGCCTTCGTACGGCTGCTGCGCAACCTGGCCCGGGCCGAAGGCTTCGGCAAACACGTGGTGCCGATCGTTCCCGATGAGGCCCGTACCTTCGGGATGGACTCGCTGTTCCGGGAGCTGAAGATCTACGCCTCCAGGGGCCAGCTCTACGAGCCCGTGGACCACGCCATGCTGCTGTCCTACACCGAGTCCCAGGACGGCCAGATCCTCGAGGAGGGAATCACGGAGGCCGGAGCACTGGCCTCGTGGACCGCGGCGGCCACTTCCTACGCCACTCGGGGTGTGCCCATGGTTCCCTTCTTCATTTTCTACTCGATGTTCGGCTTTCAGAGGGTGGGCGACCTGATCTGGGCTGCCTCCGACGCCCGCGCCCGGGGGTTCCTCCTCGGGGCCACGGCGGGGAGGACCACCCTCCAGGGAGAGGGCCTACAGCATCAGGACGGCCACAGCCTGATCCTGGCCACCACGGTTCCCGTGTGCGAGACCTACGACCCGGCCTTCGCCTACGAGGTGGGCACGATCATCCAGCGCGGGATCGAGCGGATGTACGGAGCCGAACCCGAGGACGTCTTCTATTACATCACCCTCTACAACGAGAACTTCCCCCAGCCTCCCCGCCCCGAAGGCGTGGAGGAGGGAATCCTTCAGGGGCTCTACCGGTGGGCCCCCGCCCCCGACGACACCGACACGAACCTGGCCATCCTCTTCTCCGGAACCGCCAATCTTGCAGCCCGCCAAGCCCAGGCCGACCTAGCCGAGCACTACGGGATCGGCGCTGAGTTGTGGTCCGCCACCTCCTATAAGAAGCTGCGTGAGGAGGCCCTGTCCGTGGAGCGGTGGAACCGCCTCCACCCAGACCAGAAACCCCACTCACCCTTGGTCACCCGGCTGCTCTCCGGAGTGGACGGACCGGTGGTGGCCGTGACCGACTTCATGACCCTCGTGCCCGACCAGGTGGCCAAGTGGGTTCCCCAGGACTTTGTCACCCTGGGCACCGACGGTTACGGCCGCTCTGACTCCAGGGCCGCGCTACGGCACTTCTTCGAGACCGATGCCGGACATGTGGTGGCAGCCTCACTGTCGGCCCTGGCCCGGAACGGGCGCGTCCCTGTCAACGCGGTGGAGGACGCCTTCTCCCGCTACTCCATTGACCCTGATACCCACGACCCGGCTCAGGCCCACTGATGGCCACCTACCAGGATCTGGTGCAGCGGGCTCGAGAGAGGGTCACCGAACTCACCCCCTCCCAAGTGGCCGACCGGCTCAGCGAGGTGGTGGTGATCGATGTGCGCGAGGGCGACGAATACGACCAGGGAGCCATCCCCGGAGCCCGGTTCCTTCCTCGGGGAGTGCTGGAACGGGACATCGCCGCCGTGGTCTCAGACCCCGACACTCCCGTCGTCCTCTACTGCGCTGCCGGTAGTCGCTCCGCCCTGGCGGCAGCGGCTCTCCTCGAGATGGGCTACAGGACCGTGTACTCCCTGGCCGGTGGCTTCGACCGCTGGAAGGCAGAAGGCCTGCCCTGGGGTGACCCCACCGGGCTCACCACCGACCAGCTCAGCCGCTACGCCCGCCACGTCCGCCTCCCCGAGGTAGGTGAGGAAGGCCAGCTCGCCCTTCTCGGCGCCCGGGTGCTGCTGGTGGGCGCCGGGGGCCTCGGCTCGCCTGCCGCCCTCTACCTGGCTGCCGCCGGGGTGGGCACCCTCGGCGTCGTGGACGACGACCTTGTGGACACCTCCAACCTCCAACGCCAGGTACTCCACAACCTCGACCGGGTGGGCATGCCCAAGGTGGAGTCGGCCCGGGAGACACTTCTCTCCCTCAACCCGGACGTGAAGGTGGAGACACACCGGGTCAGGCTCACCGCAGCCAACGCCTTGGCGATAATGGACGGCTATGACGTGATCGTCGACGGTGGCGACAACTTCCCCACCCGTTACCTGGTCAACGACGCCTCCCTCCATCTCAGAGTGCCGGTGGTCCACGGGTCCATCTTCCGCTTCGAAGGCCAGGCCTCGGTGTTCCTTCCCTATGAGGGGCCCTGCTACCGCTGTCTCCACCCCGCCCCACCTCCGCCGGAGCTGGCCCCCTCCTGCGCCGAAGCGGGAGTTCTGGGGGTCCTGCCCGGGGTGGTGGGCTCCATCCAGGCGATGGAGGCCATCAAGCTGCTGCTGGGAATCGGGGAGAGCCTGGCGGGTCGTCTCCTGGTCTACGACGCCCTGGAACAGGACTTCACCACCGTGAGCGTGACCCGCGACCCCGTCTGCCCCGCCTGCTCCGACCCCACCCATCCCCCGTTGCTGGTCGACTACGACGACACCTGCCTCCCCGCGGGATCCACAGCGACCTGAGGCCGTCCACTGACCCCCGCCAGCGGGGGATCGGGCCGAGGCGTAGGATGCAGCGGCGACCCTCGAGGAGTTGACGTGGCCCAAGCCCCCGTGGAGATGATCCTACTCAAGCAGTGGGCCAGCTACGTCTCGACCCCGGTCTGGTTGGCTGACCCCGAAGGCAACCTGGTCTTCTACAACGAGCCTGCAGAACCGATCCTCGGAGAAAAGTTCGACGATGCCGGAGCCATAGGCGCCGATCAACTCGCCGACCTCTTTGTGGTCAGCGACCTCGACGGCCGACCTCTCCAAAGCCACGAGCTTCCTCTGGTCATCGCCCTCACCAAAAGGGTGCCCAGCCACCGCGCCGTCTCCTTGCAGGGACTCGACGGAACCTCAAGGACCATCGAGGTGACCGCCCTTCCCCTCGTCGGTCAGGGCAACCGCTTCCTCGGGGCACTGGCCACCTTCTGGGAGCTGGCTTGAAGGTCACCCTCCACGGAACGCGAGGCTCGGTGGCGAGATCCGGGGAGGAGACGGTTCGCTACGGAGGCGACACCGCATGTGTCGAGGTACGCAGTGCCTTGGGCGACCTCGTGATCCTCGACGCCGGCTCCGGTCTGCTCCACGCCACCCGGAACATCGAGCCCGACACCTCCCGCATCGACCTCTTCCTGACCCATCTGCACATGGACCACATCCAGGGCCTCGGGTTCTTTCCACCACTGCGATCGACCTACATCGAGACCCATCTCTGGGGGCCGGTGGGGCGCCTCGACCTCGCCGAACGATTGAAGAGGTACCTGTCGCCTCCCCTTTTCCCAGTCCGGCTGCGGGACTTCGAGAATACGAAGGTCCGCTCCCTGGGCCCAGAACAGGTGAAGGTGGGCTCCTTATCGATCACCGCCGATCTTGTATGCCACCCAGGATCAACCCTGGGCTACCGCATCGAGGAGGACGACCGTTGCTTGGTCTACATCCCGGACCATGAGCCTGCGCTCGGCCAGGACAGCTTCCCGGCCGACCCCGACTGGATCTCAGGAACAGCCCTAATGGAGGGAGCGGACCTCCTCATCCACGACGCCCAGTACACCACCGCCGAATACGAGCAGCGAGTGGGTTGGGGTCACTCCACCCTGCGTCAGACGGCGGCCTTAGCCGCAGCGATGGGTGTGAAGAGTCTGGCCACCTTCCATCACGACCCGGAGCACACCGACACCATGCTGGACCGGCTGCATGCCGATATCGTCGAAGGCCTGGAGTCCGACCTGGAGGTCATCCCGGGCACCGCCGGCTCGACCTTCGACGTCTAACGCCGATGGACCACAATTGATAGGTGATGCCCATGGTCGACACCCTGGCCCTGCCGTCTGAACTCCGAAGACGGATCATCTCCCACTGCCTCGAGGGTCTCCCCAATGAGGCATGCGGACTGATCGCGTCGGATGGTGAAGGACGAGTCGTGGCTGTATATCCCACAGCAAACGCCGACCCTTCGCCGGTCACCTACACCGTTCCCCCCGCCGAGCACTACGCCGCCCTGACCGACGCCGATGCGCAGGGATGGGAGCTGAGCGGCGTGTTCCACTCCCATCCCAATGGCCCTGCCCGTCCGTCGGTCATCGACCTGGCCTCGGCTCTCGATCCCTCCTGGATCTATCTGGTGGTTGACCTGCGAGACCAACCCAGCATCAGGGCCTGGCGAATCCGTCGAGGCGAGGCCACCGAAGTGACCCTCGGCTGATGCCGGCAGCGAGAGCTTTGCAGATTTTTTTCGGATCGGAGCCGGTTCTCGGGCGTTCTTGTCCCAGGGGGAACGTATGTTCTACGGGTATGGACTTCGACCATGTCACCACCGACCAACTGGAACAGCAGCTCGTCTCCGATGAGGAGCTGGTGGCCCGTCTTCGTGCCCGCCAACTGGAGATTCTGGAGGAGTTGGATCGGCGTCAGATCGCCACTGCTGACGGGTCTAGGAGCATGGCCGAGTGGGTGGCCGCCCGGTTGGATGTGGGTCCGGATACCGCGAAGAGACTGGTGGGGACCATGCGCCGTACCTGTGAACGTCCCGACCTGCGGGAAGCCCTCACCGACGGAGTCTCCTTAGACCGTATAGAAGCCCTATCCCGTATTTCTGAGGAGGTGGGTTTGTG
>JBHHWH010000016.1:0-37598 GCA_046756405.1 Acidimicrobiia bacterium
GCCGCCGGTGCTGGCGAGGGCGTCAAGGTCGGCGTGGACGGTGATCTGGGCTGGGGCGGCCTTGCCTGTGTTGTCGGTGGCGCAGATCTCCACCAGGCCGTCGGCGAGGCGAACATCCCAGGGGTCCGGGGCTCCCGTCTCTGGGTTGGGTCGGGTCTGTTTCGCTGCCGTGGTGACCCTTTCTTCCACGACTGCGCCCTCGTCGCGGGGGAGGCTCCCTGCCACCAACAGGCGGGTTCGGTGGAGGTCCCACTGGAGGGAGAGCCAGCGGTGCCGGTGGGCCTCGACAGCATTCTCCGCGGTGGGAGGGGCGGCACGGCGGACCAGCCTGGCTACGTCAGCCAGGTCGGCGCCTTCCGCTTCGGCCAGCAGAGCGTCCTCGTTGTCTGGGGTGGCCACCTCGGAGATCAGCTCCACCATGTCGAAGGACAACAGCCCCGAACGGAACCGTTCCCTAAGCCGAGGGAGATCCTCGAGGCGGCGGGCCACCTTGATCAGACGCCGACCGACGGAGGCCTCGATGTCGAAACGGGCTGTCAGCCAGGCCACCATGTGTGGAGCCCCATCGGCGAGGAACTCCTGATGACGGTCAGCCTCAACGACCAGATCACAGACCTCCGCCAGCAGCGACGAAATACGCCGAAACTCGACAGCGAGGCGGTCACCCGCGGTGGTCTCTGGGGAGGGCTTCCATTCCATAGCTACGAACATACGTTCGAGTTCTTGCGTTGTCAAGTACTATCTAAGAAAACTTTGCCTGCTCTTGGAGTAGTCCGGCGGGGTGTGCCACCCGCAGGTTTGAGTCTCCCATCTTTGTTGCTGACACGGGTTGCCGGCTGGCGTGGACCGCTTGCGTCGTCCCGACGGCGGCGTTTCCTCGGAAGGCGATCCTCAAGCAGGCCCCAGTTCTCGCCCGATACCAAGCGGGATGGTTTCTCTGCTACTGGTTGTATCACTGGCAATGGCGCCTTCGGCCCGGGGGCCGGCGATGGGCGCTGCCCCTGCTGAGTCGCTGGATCCTGCCCTCACTGCTTGGGCTGAATACGACAACCGTTACGAGTGGCGTCTTGACTTGAACCGGTCAGCGGAGTTTCCTCCGTTGCCCGAGGACTCGGGCGAAGGACGTCGCGTCGTCTACTCGAACTCACAGCAGCGCTTGTGGCTGGTCGACGGCGACGGGGTAGTGGTAGACAGCTATCTCGTGTCGGGTCGCCGGGGCGTCCCCCGTTCCGGGACCTACAGGGTGTACTCGAAGTCGCCGCTCGCCTACGCAGGCCACGACGGGGTGACCATGACCCACATGGTCCGTTTCGCTCGTGGCAGGCATCTCCCCATCGGGTTTCACGCCATACCCCGCACCAGGTCCGGCAGGCCCCTTCAGACCATGGCCGAGTTGGGCCAGTACCGCTCTGCCGGATGTGTACGTCAGCCGCCGGAAAAGGCGGAACAGCTCTACTACTTCGCTGACCTCGGCACGACGGTCGTCGTCACCCCCTGAGTTCGGGGTCCCTACTCCTCTTCGTCAGCCCCCACCGGCGCTGTTTCGGGGGCGACCGCGTGTCTTAGGTCGGCGGCGTTGATCGGTTTGAGGACATGGGCGTCGGCTCCGGCGCGACGGGCGATGAAGGCGTCGGGAGGCCGGTCGAGGAGCAGTACCGTTCGTGGCCGGTCTTCGGGGTCGAGTTCGTCGCGCAGGGACCGGACGATGGCCATTCCCCCCATGGCGTCCACCTGCATGTCGATAATGGCCACGT
Source organism: Acidimicrobiia bacterium (assembly GCA_046756405.1). Classification (GTDB taxonomy): domain Bacteria; phylum Actinomycetota; class Acidimicrobiia; order Spongiisociales; family ZC4RG35; genus JBHHWH01. Next base: position 1,755 of record JBHHWH010000016.1, read on the forward strand.
CGGGCCATGTTTGTTCGGCTACGGCGGCTGCCTGGGAGGGGTCGGCGAGTTCGACGATCTCCCAGGGTTCCAGCGACAGAGCGGCCTTCACCTCGTTGACTACCCAGGGAGTGTCGGCGATGAGGAGAGCCTTGGGCATGAGCCGTGACGATAGTCCGCCTTAGGGGTACCGAATCCCGCGTCCTAACCTGCCGAACCGTGCGCCGTTTCGCCCTCCTGATCCTCCTGTTTGCCGTTCCCCTGGTGGCCTCCGCCCATGAAGGGCACGGCGGGATCGAGGTCATCGACGTGAGCGGACCCCTCGACGCCTCGGCCCTGGAGTTCATGGCCGAATCCATCGAAGCCGCCGCCGCCTCCGGCCAGGAGCTGGCGGTGTTGCAGGTCAACAGTCGGGCAGTTCTCGACGAGGAGGGATACGAACGGCTGCGTCAGCTGGTTGCGAACCCGCCTCTTCCCCTCGCCGTCTGGGTGGGTCCCTCCCCAGCTCTGGCCTACGGAGGGCTGGCGGTCCTGGTCAACGAGGCCGAGGTGGCGGCCATCGCGCCTCCCGGCTCCGAGATCGGCCTCTCCCGACCGGAGGTCCTGGGCGTCGACCCCGAGCCAGCCGAACCCGGGGAGATCCTCACCGCCGAGGCCACCAGTCTCGACCTTCAACCGAGTCTCCGCCAGTACCTCCAGGCCCTTGACGGCCGGACCTTCTCCACGGCAAACGGCCCGGTCACCGTCTCTACGCTCCAGGAGTTCGGTGACGGTGTCACCCTGAAAGAGGTCACGTTCCGAAAGCCTGGGTTAGGAACTCGCTTCTTCCGGCTGGCGGTCAACCCCGAGGCCGCCTTCCTTTTCCTGATGGTGGGGCTGACCATCCTCGCCTTCGAGTTCTACGCCTTAGGGCCCGGGGTCGCCGCCGGGGTGGCGGCAGTCTCGCTCCTCCTCGGCGGTTGGGGGGCGTTGACTCTGCCGGTACGTGGCTGGGCCCTGGCCCTGGCGCTCCTCGGATGGGTGCTTCTCACCGCCGCCCACCAGAAGGGAGGCATCTTCGCTCTTAGCGCGCTGGGAGCCGTTGCCCTCCAGGTGGCGGGAACGTTCTACATCGACGGCGCCGCACAGCTCGACCCTCGATGGTGGCTAGTCCTCCCTACGGTGCTGGCAGTGCTGTTGTTCTATCTCATCGCCATGCCGGTGGTACAGCGGTCCCGGCTCTCTACCCATAGCATCGGACGGGACCATCTCATTGGACAGAAGGGCGTGGCCCTGGTCGACTTCGACCCCGACGGTGCAGTGGAAGTCTCAGGAGCCCGGTGGAGGGCCACTGCCCACCGCGAGGCAGGGATACGGTCCGGTGATCCGGTAGTGGTCACTGGTGTTGACGGCCTCTATCTCGAGGTCGAGCCTGCAGTTCGCGAAAACTAAAAAAGGCTGCCTTCCAGTTTTTTCCTTGATGCGAACCCGAGAGTTGAGTAGCTTCCACGCCGTTGTCGCAAAAGCGGGAGGAGTCAAGGTTGCCCCATTCTGACGATTGGCAGCTTCGTGCGCTGTGTCGTGGGAACCACGCCTACCTCTTCTTCCCTCCCTCGACTTTCGAGCGGAAGGAGGAGCGGGAGCGACGAGAGATGAAGGCCAAGGCCATCTGCGGCGTCTGTCCGGTAAAGGAGCCGTGTCAGGAACACGCCATCAAGATTCGGGAACCCTTCGGAATCTGGGGCGGGCTCACCGAGAACGAACGGCGCAGCATGCTGGTCCCCGGCTGACACAACCCACCAAGGAGTCGGACTCACCGGGCGCTTCGGGTATCGCCCCGTCGAACGGTGAGTCCTTCTCTATCGGCCCACTCCAGGATCGGCACTGCATACTTGCGCGATAGGCCTATGGCGTCACGGAAGTCGGCCACAGTGAACTCAGGGGGCATCTCGGAGAGCACCCCTCGGATCTGTCCGATCTGGTCGGGCAGGTAGACAAGGGCGTCGGAGATCCGTATCAGCCGGCCGCGTCGGATCAGCAGGTGAACCAGCTCAGGATCGAGGCCGAGTTCTGCAACCGTGGGCACCGCCAGGTCGGCTTCGAGGCGGACGCGGACCTTCTGCCACTGCTCCTCCTGGTCCAGGCTCAGCTCGACGTTCCAATCCTTCATCGCCACTTCGGGACCGCGGCGCTCCAAACGATCGGAGTTTTCGACCACCACCGCCGCTCCTTCGAGGTCGAGGCCGAGCTTCTCTGCCAGGGTGGCCAGGGGCATCCCCTCCCGCAGGGGGTGGCGGCGGTGGTAGTCGGCTGCGGCCTCTTCCGTCTCGGAGCGGAGGGCGTCGAAGCGGGAGGGGTCGAAGAGGCGATCGCCCACCTGGAGGGCGGTGTCGGGGGTGCCTCCTCCGCTGTGAGCGGCGAGACGCCAGGCGAGATCGCTTCCCCGGAGACGGAGCAGGTCGGCGGCGATCCTGTCTGGAGAACTGTCAGGGTCGGGGGGAGGGACGGTCAGAGCCTCTCGGGTGGGGCCAGGAGACGGGTCCAGGACCCGGCCTCCCGCTACCACGAGCTTCCTTCCGGTATCCCGAAGGATGAAACGGTCGCCCACCGCCACGGGCAGGGGGGTGTCGGTCTGGAGCACCGCCTCTTCGACTCCGAGTCCGACGATGGTCACGCCGTGGGAGGAGCTTCCCAGGTGGAGCTGATAGGCACCCCTCGGCTTGAGGTCGTCCACATAACGGGCGGATTTAAGCGAGACCAGGATCCGCTGCGAGATGTCCCACTGGGCGGGTAGCCCAACCATGTCTCCCCGAGCTATTTCAGACCTGTCGAGCCGGGCCAGATTGAGGGCAACACGACGTCCTGGTGAGGCGCGTTCGGTGGGCTCTTCATGGGATTGGATGCCCCGCACCCGGGCTTCGCGACCACGAGGGTAGATCGCCACCGCGTCGTCGACGGCCAGCTCCCCGTCGAGGAGAGAGCCGGTGACCACCGTCCCCGCACCCGAAGCAGAGAACGAACGATCCACCCACAATCGGGGGCGTGCCCGGTCGCTGGGGCCGATTTCTCCGACCAGCGTGGCGAGGCTGTCCACCAGCACCTCGATTCCCGCTCCCGTGGTAGCGGAGACGGGGATCACAACTGCCCCTTCCAGGGAGGTGCCCTTGAGCTTCTCTGCGGTCTCCAGGGCCACTAGCTCCACCAGTTCCTCGTCGACCAGGTCGGTCTTGGTCACCGCCACTACTCCCCGACTCACCTCAAGCAGGTCGAGAACTGCGAGATGCTCCTCGGACTGGGGCATCCAGCCTTCGTCGGCGGCGACAACGAAAAGGGCAAGGTCGATGGCCTCGATGCCTGCCAGCATGTTCTTCAGGTAGCGCTCGTGGCCGGGCACGTCGACGAAGGACGCCTCGACACCGCCCAGATTCATCCAGGCGAAGCCAAGATCGATGGTCAGACCGCGCCGTTTCTCCTCCTCCCAGCGGTCGGGGTCCCGGCCGGTGAGGGTCTGGACGAGCGTCGACTTGCCGTGGTCGACATGCCCGGTGGTTCCGATCAGCGGCATTGTTTCACGGCTTCGACCACCAGGGGATCGTCGGAAGCATCGACGGTTCGGAGGTTGATCCGCAGCGAGCCGCCCTCTCGACGAGTGAGCACCGGTGGGTCCGTGGCGAGGAGTGGACCGAAGAGGTGGTCTTCCCCGGCCAGCACCACCTCGGGGGTGGGGATGCTCATCCCGGGGGCGCTTCCGGCGCCTACGGCAGCCGCTCCTTCGACTACCTCACCTCCCACCGCCTCCGCCGCGGCCAGGGCCCGCTGCTCCAGGTTCTCCTGGGAGAGGGTGGCCATCCGCCAGAAGGGAAGCTGTCCTGCCGACCCCGAGGCGTAGGCCTCCAGGGTGGCGGTCAGGGCAGCGTAGGTGACTCCGTCGACGCGGAGGGCTCGGGCCAGGGGATGGGAGCGGAGACGCTCCACACTTTCAGCACGGCCCACGATGATCCCGGCCTGGGGACCCCCGAGAAGCTTGTCGCCGCTAAAGGTGACCAGGTCGACTCCGGAAGCGAGGGTCTGCTTGGCGGCCGGTTCGCCGGCTAGCCAGTCCGGCGTGCCTTCCTCCAGCCAGGGTGCGGACTCGTCGAGGAGACCGGAGCCGATGTCGTAGAGGAGGGGTACACCTCGGCTCTGCGCTAGTGCGGCCAGCTCCTCCAGGCCGGGCTGGGCAGTGAACCCTTCGATGCGGTAGTTGGAGGGGTGGACTTTGAGCACGGCGCCGCAGTCGTGGATCTGGAGGGCGGTCTCGTAGTCGCCGAGGCGGGTGCGGTTGGTGGTGCCCACCTCGACAAGACGGGCACCAGAGGCCTCCATCACCGCGGGAAGCCGGTAGGAACCGCCGATCTCGATCAGCTCACCCCGGGCCACCGGTACGGCCTTCCCCGAGGAGGTGGCGGCCAGGGCAAGGAGGACGGCCGAGGCATTGTTGTTGACCACCAGGACGTCCTCAGCGCCGGTCAGGGCCCGGAGCAGCTCGGTCACGTACCGGCCGCGGCGGCTTCTCTCTCCAGTCTCAATGTCTATCTCCAGGTTGGTGTAGTGGGCGGCGGCGGTGGCGGCGCGTTCGACAGCTCTCTGCGCCCACGGGGCGCGGCCGAGGTTGGTGTGGAGGAGCACACCGGTGGCGTTGATCACCGTTACTCCGGCTCGCCGCTCCAGTACACGGACCAGACGCAGGGCCATGGCCATCAGGTCGGGCTGGTCCCCGGCGGTGATGGCCTGACGTGCCTCCTCGATAGCGAGCCGGGCGGAGGCGACGAGGAGAGGCCAGGGCAGGCGGGCCTCGATGCTCGAAGCCAGCTCGTCTACGGAGGGAAGCGAACGGTAGGGGTTTTCTGGGCTCACACGGGGAGTGTGCCAGGTCTTGCCGTTTTCGTTCATAGGATTCGGGGGATGATCGAACCTGTCGTTTCCCCTGATCCGGCGGCCAGCGTGGTCGTGGTTCGTCCTGGTGGGGCCTCCTTGGAGGTGCTGATGGTGCGTCGCCGGGATCGGGGCTTCTTTGGGAGCCTGGTGGTTTTCCCCGGCGGCGGAGTCGACACCGTGGACCGGTCACCTCTCGCCTTCGGAGTGGTCTCAGGTGACGCTGAGGATCAGGCTCACCGTGCTGCCGCTCTGCGGGAGCTGGCCGAGGAGACAGGCCTTCTGATCACCACCCGGGGAGTAGGCCTGGCTCCTGACCTCCGCGATGAGGACCTCTACCGGGCGCTGCGGTCTCAGGGAGTGTCTCTGGCGGGAGACAGTCTCGTGCTCCTCTCTCGCTGGGTTACACCCATAGGTGCCCCGCGCCGCTTCGATGCCCGCTTCTACCTGCTCGTCGTCGACGACCCGCCGGACGTACGGCTCGACACCTCCGAGCTGGTGGAGCACGCCTGGACTACACCCGATGAAGCTCTCGCCCGATACTCAAAGGGTGAGTGGCCCATGATCCTTCCCACCCTCGCTCATCTCCGCTGGCTGGCACGAAGAAGCTCCCCCGCGGATGCGGTGGCGTCGGCGAGGGGGGCCGATGGGCGGACTCTCATCAACCCCCGTGTCGAACCCGACGGATCTCTGGTCCGGGTATACCTCCCTGGAGAGGTCTGATGCGTATCGATCGTGTCTTGGCCAACAACCCGGGTCCTTACACTGGTCCCGGGACCAACACCTGGGTGCTGGACGACGGTAGGGGCTCGGTGGTGGTTATAGACCCTGGGCCGGTCGACACTCGCCATGCCCGAGCGATCATGAAGACGGTGGGCAGCCGCCGGGTGGAGGCCGTCCTGGTGACCCACACCCATATCGACCACGCTCCCATGGCCAATCCCCTCGCCAAAGACCTGCACGTGGCGGCCGTCGGTTGTGCCCCGGGACCCCACTTCGACCCGGACATTCGCCTCCTCGACGGAGCGACCTTCCCGGTGGGTCGGCTCGACTTAGAGGTGATCTACACCCCGGGACACTCCGACGACCATCTCTGCTTCCGGGCGGGGGATGTTCTGTTCACCGGGGATCACATCATCGGAGGTTCCTCGGTGATGGTGGAGTCTCTCGGTCCCTACCTCTCTTCCCTGGAGAAGCTCAAGGGAAGGGGCCTACGTCGCCTCTACCCCGGACACGGCGAGGAGATGGACGACCCCGAAGGCGTGATCGACTGGTACCTGGTCCACCGCAGACAGCGCCACAAGGAGATCTTCGCCGCCATCAGAGGCGGGTGTTTGACTGTGGACGACATCGTCGAAGTGGTCTACTCGGAGGTCGACTCGTCGTTGCATCCCCTGGCGGCGCGGTCGGTTTCCGCTCATCTGAGGTTGATGGCCGAAGAGGGCCGGATAGCCTTTGAGGGCGACAGAATCGTTATCCCTCCCAGCCCATGAAACGAACCGCCAGGATCATCGCCGGAATTGTCGTCCTGTCCCTCGCCGTCCCTGCGGTAGCCGAGGTGACCGACGACGATCTCGCTCACGCCGAAGGAGAGATACGCCGGATCATGGCCGAGGCCCAGGAGCTTGGTGATGCGGTGCAGGAGGCTTGGGCTCGACAGGCGGAGTTGGAGAACGAGATCACCCGACTCCAGGCTTCGGTGGAGTTCGCTCAACTCCAGATCAACAGGACGGAAGACCGGCTCGAGGAGGTAGCCGTCGAGCTGTACATGGGGACCACCGCCACCGCCTCGCTGTCGATGCTGCTGACATCGGATAGTGACGAGGTAGGTGCCGGTTTCCAATACCTCAAGGAGGTGAGCGGGTTCGACGGCTCGGTCATCACCCAGCTTCGGGTGTTCCGTGACGAGTTGGACCGCCAGTCCGAGCAGTTGGCCGCTGCCGCGGCCGAGGAAGAGGCCGTAAGCATTGAGCTTCAGCAGGCGGCGGAGCAACTCCAAGAGAAGCTCCAGCAGGCCCAGGAGTTCTACGACCAGCTAAGCGAGCAGCGCAGACAAGAGGAGGCGGCGCGGCGGGCTGCGGAGGAGGCGGCGAGGAGGGCTGCGGAGGAGGCGGCGCGGCGGGCTGCGGAGGAGGCGGCGAGGAGGGCTGCGGAGGAGGCGGCGAGGACCACCACTGTGCCGTCCACCACGACCACCACCGTGGCCACTACCACTACGACGGCGGCAGCCACCACTACCACCACTTCGGATGAAGGCGGGGTGACGACGACGACCACGACCGTTCCGGCATCGTCGGGGGAGGGGGTGTGCCCGGTGGCGGGACCAGTTACCTTTACTGACACCTGGGGGGCTCCGAGATCTGGAGGGCGCACCCATGAGGGGGTGGACATGATGTCCGCTCGGGGTACTCCGATCGTGGCCCTATACGACGCGGTGATCAAGAGGATCTCGATCAACAATCTTGGGGGTAACGCCCTCTGGCTGAAGGACGACAAAGGTGACGAGTACTACTACGCCCACATGGACTCCTACGGGGACATCCGGGTGGGCCAGCGCGTGCCCGAAGGCTACGTAGTGGGTTACAACGGCAGCAGCGGGAACTCCCCCGACTGGTTGCCTCACTTGCACCTCGAGTGGCATCCCGATGGCGGCGCTGCTGTAAACCCCTATCCCCTGGTGAAGGATCTGTGCGGCTAACGGGTACCGCCGACACAAGGTGGACCACACGCGAGAAGAGGACCCTCGCGGGTCCCCCTTCTCGTTGGGCCTCCCAGCCCTCGCCCCAGCAATGCTCGGGCACGTGCTCACTGATTCTCGGTGAAGAGCCCTGTTCCATAAAGGACGGTTCGGGAGTAACCCAGGAGGACTAGTCACCTACTGGGCGGCGCGGTCGGTGGCTGCTCATCAGCCTCATCCCCATCGTTGGCGGGATAGTCCTGTTGGTGTTCTACCTGTTGGACAGCGATCGTGGAGCCAACAGCTACGGGCCGTCGCCTAAGTACATCGGGGAGTCCGCCTAGGCGACTCCGTCTTCGAGGTCGGCTATGAGCTTGGCGATCCTGCCGGTACAGGTCTCCAGGTTCGCCGGCGGGATTGCCTGAGCCAATGTCTCCACCACGGAAGCAAGGGCCGTGGCCGCCGGCCCTGAGTCTGGATCGAGGATCACCGGGCGCCCGGCGTCGCTCCCCTCCACCATCGCCGGGTCTAGGGGAACAGAGCCCAGGAAAGGGGCGCCGATCTCCTCTGCCAGTTCTTCGCCGCCACCCTTGCCGAAGACATCCCCGGTCATGTTCTCAATCACCCCCGCAACCGGCATGTGGGAACGGCGGGCAAGATCCGCCACGCGCACCGCGACCTTCTGGGCGGCTCGCTGGGGCGTGGTCACCACGAGCATCTCCGCCTGGGGGAGCATGCGTGCCAGGGCCATGGGGACGTCGCCGGTACCGGGAGGCATGTCGATGACCAGGTAGTCCAACTCACCCCACTCCACCTGCTTGAGGAACTGCTCCAGGGCCTTGGACAGCATCAACCCGCGCCACATGAGGGCGGTCTCCTCGGACTCGATGATCAAACCGGTGGAAACCACCTTCACCCCACTCACCTCCACCGGCTGGATCAGCTTGGACTCGGCGTCGGCCATCAGGCGACCTTCGACACCGAGCATGCGCGGGATGGAGAAACCCCATATGTCGGCATCGAGGAGGCCGACCCGAAAGTCTCGCTGGGCCAGCCCGGCTGCGAGGTTCACCGACATCGACGACTTGCCCACGCCGCCCTTTCCCGATCCGATGGCCACCACCCGGGTGGTCGAGGCGACTCGGGTGGGCTCGGCGTCCTCCCGCGCCTTACGGCGGGCCACGGACATCAGCTCGGCCCGCTGACGTTTGGTCATCGCCGTGGTGTGGATAACTACCTCTTCCACAGCCGGCATGGACTCCACCCGGCGGCGGGTGTCGTTTTCGATCTGCGTTCGTAGCGGACATTCGGCGACGGTGAGGGCCAGCCCAATCTCGACGCGGCCGTCGTGGACCCGGACGTCGGTGATCATCCCCAGCTCTACGACGTTGCCGCCGAGCTCGGGATCGTTGACCCCCTCGAGGGTCTTCAGAACCTGGTCCGGTGTGACCATGGCTCCAGGCTAATTTGCACTATCGACGTAGGGGGAATGACGGTTCGTCAGGTACGGGTTAACATGAAGAAGCCCATGACCCAGATACTCACCATCAAGTCCAAGCGCCCAGAGCGCACCGTCCTTCTCACTGACGCGGCGGTGGCCAAGATCCGGGAATTGGTGGCGGCGGAGAACGACCCCGATCTGGCCCTCCGTATGGCGGTCCGTCCTGGAGGATGCAGCGGGTTCTCCTACGAGATGTACTTCGACTCCCAGATCGACCCCGACGACATCGTCGAGGGGTTCGAGGACGTCAGGGTGGTAGTGGATCCGCAGAGCGCCGAGATGATCCGAGGCTCGACTCTCGACTACAAGGATGGGCTGATGGGAGCCGGCTTCGCCATCGAGAACCCCAACGTGACCCGCACCTGCGGCTGCGGCAACTCCTTCACTTAGATCGCCCACCCGATCCGACCCTGTCATCGCCCGCCGGGCTAAGTCGCGCGCCGGTTACTCTCCTGGTGAGATCCGAGAGGAGAGAACAGCCTTGCCCAAATCAGTCCCCCAAACGCCGTCGGCTCCGGCCGCGATAGGGCCCTATTCGGTAGCGGCGGAGGCGGCCGGTCTCGTGTTCATCTCCGGCCAGGTGGCCATCGATCCCGTCAGTGGTGAGCGGGCCCCCGATGATGTCTCGGCGCAGACGCGTCGGGTGATGGACAACATCGGGGCCATTCTCGGCGATATTGGCCTCGGCTACGACGACATCGTCAAGACGACGATCTTTCTGGCCGACATGGCCGACTTTCCCACAGTCAACGAGATCTACGCCGGTTGCTTTGGAGACGAGCCCCCGGCCCGGGCCACGGTCCAGGCTGGCGCTCTTCCCGGAGGTTTCCTGGTCGAGATAGAGGTGGTGGCAGCACGATGACTAGAGACGATATTTTCGCCGCCCTGGGTCTGGAGGAGCACAACTCGGGGGTCTACGCCGGAGAGTGGCTGGAGGCGACCGGAGAGACGGTGGAGGTGGATAACCCCACTACCGGGGAGACCCTGGCCACGGTGACCATGGCCTCCCGGCACGACTACGACAAGGTCGCCGAGGACGCCGTCGAAGCCTTCCTGCGGTGGCGGGAGGTGCCGGCGCCGAAGCGAGGCGACTACATCCGCCGGCTCGGAAACGCCCTGCGGGAGAAGAAAGCGGAGCTGGGAGCGCTCGTCACCCTGGAGATGGGAAAGATCCTCCCTGAGGGAGAAGGTGAGGTGCAGGAGATGATCGACATCTGCGACTTCGCCGTGGGACTCTCCCGTCAGCTCTACGGGAAGACGATCGCCTCGGAGCGACCCGAGCACCGCATGTACGAGCAGTGGCATCCCCTCGGCCCTGTAGGTGTCATCACCGCGTTCAACTTTCCGCTGGCGGTGTGGTCGTGGAATTCGGCTATCGCCGCCGTCTGCGGCGACTCTCTGGTGTGGAAGCCTTCCGAGCGGACACCATTGACGGCCATTGCCGTCACCAAAATTGCCGGGGAGGTGATGGCCGGAAGCGGCTTCGAGGGAGTCTTCAACCTGGCGGTAGGGGACGGGGAGACCGTGGGCACCGCCATGACCTCCGACACCCGAATCCCCCTGGTGTCGGCGACCGGATCCTGCCAGATGGGGCGCATCGTGGGTCCGGCCGTGGCAGGGCGGATGGGACGGAGCATCCTTGAGCTGGGCGGCAACAACGCGGTGATCGTCATGGACGACGCCGACCTCGACCTGACGGTTCGGGCGGTCCTCTTCGCCGCGGTAGGGACAGCTGGCCAGCGTTGTACCACTTTGCGGAGACTCCTGGTGCACCGGGCGGTAGCCGACAAGCTGGTGACCCGGCTCACGGAGGCCTACTCCCAAATCCCAATCGGGGACCCCCTCGAAAAGGGTGTGCTCATGGGTCCGGTGATCTCCGAAGATGCCATAGACAGGATGATGAACGCTCTGGAGATCGCCAGGGAGCAGGGAGGCCGTATCGTTTACGGCGGCAATCGCATCGACCGTCCCGGCCACTTTGTGGAGCCCACCATCGCCGTGGTCCCCAAGAATGCGTCTATCACCCAGGAGGAGACGTTCGCTCCGATCCTGTGGGTGATGGAGTTCGACACCCTAGAGGAGGCGATCGAGATCCAGAACGGTGTCACCCAGGGGCTCTCTTCGGCGATCTTCACCGAATCACTGAAGAACGCCGAGAAGTTCCTCAGTCATGCCGGCTCCGACTGTGGCATCGCCAACGTCAACATCGGCACCTCCGGAGCGGAGATCGGTGGGGCGTTTGGAGGGGAGAAGGAGACCGGCGGCGGCCGCGAAGCCGGCTCCGACGCCTGGAAGGCCTACATGCGGCGCCAGACCACCACCATCAACTGGGGCGACGAGCTGCCCCTCGCCCAGGGAATCGAGTTCGGCTAGATGGACGCCAGGACTTGGGACGAGAAGTACCGCGCCGCGCAACGGCTGTGGTCAAAGGGCCCCAATCTCTTCGTCGCCGACCGGCTCCGGCCTGTGAGGCCGGGGAGGGGCCTCGACCTGGCCTCTGGGGAAGGTCGCAACGCGATCTGGCTGGCTGACCAGGGGTGGGAGATGACCGCGGTGGACTTCTCGGAAGTGGCCGTCGAGCGGGGGAGGGAACAGAGCGATGCCGCAGAGTGGGTGCGGGCGGATGTGCTCGGTTGGGAGCCGCCGTCCGGGACCCGATACGACCTGGTTTTGATCGCCTACTTGCAGATTCCGGAGGACCCTCTGGAGAAGGTGGTCCGCAGGGCGGTCACCTGGCTAGCAGGGGATGGCGAGATCTTTCTCATCGGCCACGACAGGTCCAATCTCGAACACGGCCACGGGGGCCCTCAGGTGCCGGAGGTCCTCTGGGATGTGGACACCATCGTTTCCTGGCTGGAAGGACTGGAGATCACCGAGGCTGGGGTGGTTCGGCGTCCTGTAGAAACTGACGGCGGTGTCGTCTACGCCCTTGACACCCTGGTTAGGGCCCGGGCGTCCCGCGGAAGGGAACCCGCCTGAACTCGATACAGGCCTGGTCGTCGGCGAGACCGCAGAGCCGGTAGACGCCGGTTGTGGCATCGAAGGGGAGGCGAATCAGATAGAGGGCTGTGGGCACCTCGGCACACGGAGGTTCGTTGAGCGGTGGATGCCATGTTCCTGTCTGGATGTCGGAGACGGTGAAACTCTGCCCAACCGTCCTCCAGCCCAGCATGGCCCAGCGCTCCAGCTCCAGACAGACTCCCCCCCGGCGGCGGATACCACCAGAGATTGTGGTGTCGGGTTGAGGGCCGGTGAGGGAGAGGACCACCAGCAACGAAACCAGGAGAGCAGCGGCGGCGATCAGGCGGGTCCGTCGCTTTGTCGTCAGAGGCGCTCCAGCGCCGCGTCGAGGTCAGCGATCAAGTCTTCGGTGTCTTCGAGACCCACGGACAGCCTGACCAGCCCGTCGGTGATCCCCGCGGCAATGCGTTCATCCCGGGGGATGGCGGCGTGGGTCATTGTTACCGGGTGGGTGATGAGGGACTCCACTGCTCCGAGGTTCTCGGCCAGGGTCCACAGCTCGACGCTGTCCATCAGCGTCTTCCCGGCCTCGACCCCGCCGTGGACCTCAAAGGCCACCATGGCTCCGAAGCCGCTGGCCTGGGTCTTGGAGAGCACGTGCTGGGGATGGGAGGGGAGGCCGGGGTAGATGACGTAGTCCACCTTCTCGTGACCCTTGAGGAAGCGGGCGATCTCCATCGCACTGGCGGACTGGCGCTCCATGCGTTCACTGAGGGTCTTTGTGCCCTGGAGAGTGAGCCAGGCCACCATCGGCGACATCACCAGGCCGGCGGAGAGTCGGGCATGGGAGATCCCCTCGTGGAGTTCAGCGTTGTTGACCACGACCGCGCCGCCGAGGGTGGCGTTGTGGCCGTCGAGGTACTTGGTGGTGGAGTGGATGATGATGTCGCACCCGAGCTCGAAGGGACGCTGGAAGTAGGGGGTGAGGAAGGTGTTGTCGGTGACGTGGAGGGCCTCCTTGGCGTGGGCGATCTCTGAGACGGCGGCAAGGTCGGTCACCTTGAGGGTGGGGTTGGCGGGCGATTCGGTGAACACCAGCCTGGTCTGAGGCTTAATCGCCGCGGCGACCGCGTCGAGGTCGGCGGTATCCACGAAGGTGACGTCCACACCGAACTTACGCAGAAACTGGTCGGCGAAACGGTAAGTGCCGCCATAGACCACATCAGAGATGACGACGTTGTCCCCGGCGGACAGCAGGGCCAGGAAGACGGCTGTGGTGGCGGCCATCCCCGAGTTGTAGGCCGAGGTGTCTTCACCCCCTTCGAGGGCGGTCAGCTTCTCTTCCAGGGCACGGACCGTGGGGTTGCCGCCCCGGGCGTAGGAGTAACCCTTACCCATGTAGTCGTCCACGGACTCTTGGACGAAGGTCGTGGCTTGGTGAATGGGGGTGAGGACTGCTCCCGTAGTCGGGTCCGGTGTCACCCCGGCGTGGACCTGTTTGGTTCGAAATCCCATTAGCCCATTGTGGCAGGAGCGTGGGCCAGTGCCGTCGAGCGTGTGCAGGAGTGCCGCTCATGGCGGCACTCCTGCACACGCATTCGATGCTCAAGCCGGGCGGCGCCATTGCCCAACCTGGATGAGGGTCTTCAGGCACTCTTCAGGCTCGTAGCGCAGCATCCTGTAGGTGAAGCGGACGACCTGGATGCCGGCGGCCGCGGCGGCGTTGTCCCGCTCCCGATCCCTCTCGAAGTCGGCCTTGCGAGTGTGCCAGCGGCGACCGTCGGCCTCGGCGATGGTCCGCCAGAGTCCGATATAGGCATCGACGGTGGCATCCATCCTGGGGTAGGCGATCGGTAGCTGACGGGTGTATGCGGGGATCTCGGGGCGGTCGAGCAGGCGGTAGAGGAGGCGCTCGAGCTCGGTCGTGGGCGGCTGATAGGCGTCGTCCGCACGAGCCGCGATGATGCGCCGCAGAGGCTTCAGTCCAGGTTGCCGGGCATACTCGAGCCGTTCCAGGATGGGGTGAAAGTCAGGGATCGACACGCTGGATCGGGCGAGGGCGTTGTCGAGTATGCGTTCGATGGTTGTGGGACGCTCCCGTAGGGAGAGGGTAAGAATCGTTTCGGCGACGGTGGTAGTGGGGAAGCCTCTGACCTGGTTCGATTCCACATTGTCGAAGTGTCGGGTCCTGATGACACGGGCCAGGGACGACCGGGCATTGCCCGTGAAGGGGACCAGGATCTCGGGACGGCCACGGCGAAAGCCCTCGAAGCCGTGGAGATAGCCGGCGGATCGGCCGGCCACCAGGCTCAACGGGTGGCCGAGGATGGCAGCTTGGAGGCGCTGCTCCCAGGTGCGTGGAGAGCCAGCGATCGCGTAGACGCCCTTCGTCATCGGCGTCCACAACTCACTCGCAACCAGATATTGGATTTCGTGACGGCTCAGGCCGATGTCCAGAGCCTGCTGCCGGGAGATGAGACCGTGTTGGGAGGCGGCGACCCGGTTGACTTCATGCATTTCGCCCATACCCAAGGCTTACGGACCCGGGGCACCGGCATCAAGCCCCTAAGCGTGTGCAGGAGAGCCGCCCCTGGCGGCTCTCCTGCACACGCTCGTGCCCCCTCAGCCGAAGCGGTAGCCCACCGAGCGGACTGTGGTGATCCAGGACGACCGTTCCTCGCCGAGTTTGGCCCGGAGGCGTCGGATGTGGACATCGACGGTCCGGGCGCCTCCGTAGTACTCGTAGCCCCACACCCGGGAGAGGAGTTGCTCCCTCGACCAAACCCGGACCGGGTTCTCCACCAAAAACCGGAGCAGTTCGTACTCCATGTACGTCAGGTCCATGGGACGTCCCGCCAGGGTGGCCTGATAGGTGAGGGGGTTGAGTTCGAGGTCTTTGAACAGGAGGAGCTCTTCTCCCGTCTCGGCGCGCACCAACCTTTTCAAGCGGACCCTCAACTCCACAGGGTTGAGGGGCATCAGAGCGAAGTCCCGCATTCCGGAGGCGTTCTCGACCAGCACCAACTGGTCCGCGGACAGGACCAACAGGGTCGGTATCCCCGACTCCTCCACCAGGCGGTCGACCTCGCGTAGCCGGCGAAGGGGCTGCTCGCCGAGCTCGACTATCAAGACATCAGGATCCAGGGATGCCAGGACTTCGGTCGACAGCTCCCGGACCGGTGCGACGGCGGCACTGGCCAGGGCGAGGCCGTCGCCGAGGCCCTCGGAGTATGCCTCGGGATAGACGGCGACCTTCACAGCACCGGGAGGTAGGTTTCCAGTTCGAAACGGGACACGTGGTGCTGGTAGCGGTCCCACTCCGCTCGCTTGTTGCGGAGAAACCAGTCAAAGACATGCTCACCGAGGGCCTCAGCTACCAGCTCCGAGCCTTCCATCCTGTCCAGGGCCTCCGCCAGAGTCTCGGGGAGGCGCCTAGCCCCCAGTGCGGCTCGCTCCGACGGCGTGAGCTGGGTTATGTCGGCGTTGATCTCCGGGGGAAGCTCGTACCCCTCCTTGATCCCTTCCAGGCCGGCGGCAAGCAGGACCGACAGGGCGAGGTAGGGGTTGCAGGCAGCGTCGGGGGCGCGGTATTCCACCCGTACCGACGACGCCTTGTTCTTCTTTACCGAAGGCACCCGCACCAGAGCAGACTGGTTGTTTCGAGCCCAGGAGATGTAGATCGGGGCGTCGAACCCCGCCACGAGGCGTTTGTAGGAGTTCACCCATTGGTTGGTGATGGCGGTCAGTTCGGCGGCGTGGCGCAGCAGGCCGGCGATGAACGCCTGACCCACCTTGGAAAGCTCGCCCTGGGTGCCCTTTTCGTAGAAGACGTTGTTCTCACCCTCGAACAGCGACAGGTGAAAGTGCATGCCTGAGCCGTCGTAGTCCTCCAGAGGTTTGGGCATGAAGGTGGCGTAGATGCCGTGCTGGAGGGCCACCTCCTTGACGGTCAGCCTTGCAGTCATGATGTTGTCCGCCATGGTCAGCGCGTCGGTATATCGGGCGATTATCTCGTGCTGACTGGGTGCCACCTCGTGATGGGAGTGCTCGATGGGTATGCCCAACTGTTCCAGGGCGTTGATCGTCTTGCGCCGGTACTCCTGAGCTACGTCGAGGGGAGTGAGGTCGAAGTATCCACCCTGGTCGAGGACCTTCGGTTCCGGTCCGGAGTCCTCGAAGTAGAAGAACTCCAGCTCGGGTGCGGTGTAGAAGGTGTATCCCATCTCGGAAGCCCGTTCGAGGTTTCGCTTGAGTACAACCCGCGGGTCGCCGGAGAAGGGCTCGCCGTCGGGGGTGTAGATGTCACAGAACATGCGAGCCACCTGCTCCTCAGAACGCCAGGGGAGGACGGCGAAGGTGGCTGGATCGGGCTTGGCCAGCATGTCGGCTTCCTGAATCCTGGCGTAGCCGTCGATGGAGGACCCATCGAAGGTCATCCCTTCCTCGAAAGCAACTTCCAGTTCGGTCGGGCTTATAGAAACCGACTTAAGAAAACCCTGGACGTCGGTGAACCAGAGGCGGATGAAGCGAATTCCGCGCTCTTCGACGGTTCTGAGAACGTACTCGGCCTGCTTCCTCATGGACCCTCCATCATATGAGATGCTGGCAAACGGGTCGGCATCTAGGCGGTGCGGCGACGCCTTTCCAACCACTTGCGCCGCAGGGACCTGCGCTCAGCCTCGGTGGTCCCTCCCCAGATTCCGGAGCGCTGGTTGGTTTCCAGGGAGTACTCCAGACAGACGTCGATAACGGGGCAGACACTGCAGATGGCTTTGGCGCGTTCGATCTCACGTACAGAGGCCTCCGGAGCAGGGAAGAAGAGAGCATGGGGATAGGCGGCACACGCCGCTTGCTCTTTCCACTCGGTCGCCAGGTGGCGCCTGACTCCCGCTGCTCCTCGGCTCACAGAACGAGTTTGCCCACATACCGGAGCCAATCCAAAACCGGGCCGAGCCGACTTGTGGCCAGTTTTACGCGTTCGCGCCGGCCGACACCCCTACCTACGAGATCAGCTGGTGGTGACTCTCCTGCCCGATGTCGGATCTGCTCTCGCTCACCGAGAGCTGGGACAGGATTCCCGATCGTCGGGGCTGTGAAACCCGACGAGGTCGAATAGCCTGACTCCATGCCCCGCATCCGAGCGTCTTCAATCGGCGAACACAAGGCGCTGACCAGGCGCGCTCTGCTCGATGCGGCGCGCACCTTGATCGACGAAAAAGGATCCGCGGAGATCTCACTCGGGGAGGTCGCCTTCCTCGCCGGCGTGGGCAGGACCACCTTCTACGACTATTTCGCCGACCGTGACGACGTGATTGCCGCTCTGGTTGAAGAAGAACTTCCCAAAGTAGTGGCCGATCTCATCGCCGAGGTCCCCAGAGGCCTCCCCACGCCCGAGCGGTTGGGAGTCCTCGCCGCCAAGATGGTGGAATTCATCGCCAAGGATCGGGTCTTCGGGGTGATCCTCCACCGTGAGGCAGGGCGGATGAACCCCGACACTCAGAAGAGGATCATCGACTCTCACGTGCAGCTCTCCCAGGAGATGGCTGGCCTGTACCGTCGGGGAGTCGAGGAGGGTGTCTTCCGGCCGCTGCCCCCGAGGCTCGCCGGGAGTTTGATCCAGGACACGATCATGTCGGCGGCGAAGGTGTTCATCGAAGGGGAGGACACTCCTGAGCGCCTCGAAGAGGTTACGGCCGGACTCCGTAGTTTCCTGTTGGGAGGGCTCGGTTACCCGGGTGGCACCGAGCGCTGATGACCTCCTCGGAAGTGGTGGATCCGAAGCGCTTCCTGAACCGGGAACTCTCCTGGCTGGACTTCAACCGACGGGTGATCGCTCTGACCGCCCGAGCCGACTTTCCCTTGCTGGAGAAGGCCAAGTTTCTCGCCGTCTGGGCCCGTAATCTCGATGAGTTCTTCCAGGTGCGGGTCGCGGGGTTGAAAGAACAGGTCGCCCACGGGATCGTTGCCCCCACTCCGGACGGTTTGACCCCAGGCCGGCAGCTGGCTGCCATCAGGTTGGAGGTCGAGGCCCAGTACGAGGAGATCTCCAAGCGCTTCCTGGCTGAAGTAGCTCCGGCCCTCAGTTCCCAGGGAATCGTCTTCAGCGACTACATGACCCTCGGCGAAGGCGACCGAACTTTCCTCGACGCTCAGTTTCGGGAGTTGGTGTTCCCCGTGGTCACCCCCCTTGCCGTCGATCCGGCGCATCCCTTTCCTTACATCTCCAACCTGTCCCTCAACCTGGCGATCTTCGTTCGCAATCCCGACACGGGGGTAACCAAATTCGCTCGACTGAAGATCCCTCCAATCCTTCCCCGTTTCGTCGTTCTCCCCGACGGTCAGCGGTTTGTGCCCCTGGAGCAGGTGATCGCGGCCCACCTCGACTCCCTCTTCCCGGGCATGGAAGTCCTGAGCCACCACGTCTTCAGGGTGACCCGCAACGCCGACCTGGAGATCGAAGAGGACGAGGGGGGTGACCTGCTGATGGCCATCGAGTCCGAGCTCACCCAGAGACGGTTCGGCAGGGTGGTCCGCCTCGAAGTCCAACCCGACATTCCTGAAGAAACGCTGGGTCTGTTGATGCGAGAGATGGGGGCGACCACCCAGGACGTCTACCGAATCGAAGGACCCCTCGATCTCTCCGGGTTGTGGAGCCTCTACGAGCTCGACCGCCCCGAGCTCAAGTTCGAGCCGTTCACCGGTGTCGTGCCTCCTCGCCTCGCTGCTCCCGCCTCCGAGAGAGCCGATGTGTTCGAGGTAGTGGCCCAGGGTGACCTCTTGGTCCATCACCCCTATGACTCGTTTGCCTCCACTGTCCAGGCTTTCATCGAGCAAGCCGCCGCCGACCCCGATGTGTTGGCTATCAAGATGACCCTCTACCGAACCACGCGGGACAGCTCCGTGATGCGGGCCTTGATCGAGGCCGCCGAGGCGGGCAAGCAGGTGGTGGCCCTCGTGGAGCTGAAGGCTCGTTTCGACGAGGAGCGGAACATCCAGTGGGCGCAGCGGCTCGAAGACGCCGGGGTGCACGTCATGTACGGAGTGGTGGGGTTGAAGACTCACACCAAAGTGGCGCTGGTCATGCGACGTGAAGGCAGCCGGATCGTTCGCTACGCCCACATCGGCACCGGCAACTACAACGAACGCACTGCCCGCAGCTACGAAGACCTGGGGGTCTTTACTTCCGACCCCGAGATCGGCGCGGATCTCTCCGACCTGTTCAACTTTCTCACCGGGTACAGCCGCCAGACCGCCTACCGGAAGCTGGCTGTTTCACCGGTGGGTATACGCCGCCGGATCACCGAACTCATCGGGGAAGAGGCCTCGAGGGCCGACGGTCACATCACCATGAAAATGAACTCCCTGGTGGACCCGACGATCATCGGTGCCCTATACGAGGCCTCGTCGGCCGGGACCCGCATCGACCTGATCGTGAGGGGGATCTGCTGTCTTCGCCCCGGTGTCCCTGGATTGTCGGAGAACGTCACCGTACGTTCCATTGTCGGGCGTTACCTGGAGCACTCACGTGTCTACCGGTTTGGTGCCCGGGGGAGTCAACGTCGCTACTACATCGGCTCCGCCGACCTGATGCCCCGGAACCTGGACCGAAGGGTGGAAGTCCTCACTCCGGTGGAGGACCCCGACCTCCAGTTCCGCCTCGATGAGATCCTCGACGTGGTCCTTGCCGACGACGACCTGGCGTGGGAGCTTCATCCCGATGGTTCCTGGCATCGCTTCGGCGGCTCAGAGGGAGTCGGCAGCCACGGTGCCCTTCAGGACCTCGCTCTGGCCCGGGCCACCGCTCAGATCTGAGTCCAACTAGCCTTTGGGGCGCCCCTACGGCAGATCATGCTCGAGTCGATCACCCAACCATCCGACCTGCGCTCACTGAGTATCGAAGAGCTGAACCAGCTCTGCGACGAGATACGCGCCTTCATCCTGGAAAAGGTCTCCAAAACCGGAGGGCATCTCTCTCCGAACTTAGGGGTAGTGGAACTCACCGTGGCCCTGCATCGGGTCTTCGACTCGCCTCGGGACCGGCTCATCTGGGACGTGGGACACCAGGCCTACGTTCACAAGATCCTCACCGGCAGAGCCGTCCGGTTCGATGAGCTACGCCACACCGGCGGCTTGTCCGGCTATCCCAGCCGTGCCGAGTCGGAGCACGACTTCGTGGAGAACAGTCACGCCTCCACCAGCCTCAGCTACGCGCTCGGGCATGCACTGGCTGGCTACGAAGGATGGACCGTGGCCATCATCGGGGATGGTGCCTTTACCGGAGGCATGGCCTACGAGGCGCTCAACCACATCGCCGTAGCCAGGCCGGAGCGGTTGATCGTCGTCCTCAACGACAACGGTCGTTCCTACGCTCCCACCGTGGGCGGGATGGCCGCGCTGGCCAACTTGGCCCACTACCGCATCGATCCCCGATACGAACGGACAAAGAAGGCCATCGGGCGTGTATTACGCGGCATACCGGTGGTCGGAGAGACCGCCGACGAGCTGGCTGGCCGGGTCAAGGACGCCGTCAAGCAGATCCTCGAGCCGGCGACGGTCTTCGACACTCTGAACCTCAAGTACAGCGGTCGTATCGACGGCCACGATCTCGCCCTGCTCGAAGATACGCTTATCCAGGCCAAGTCCTACGACGAGCCGGTGGTGGTCCATGTCGTCACGGAGAAGGGCAACGGCTACCAGCCAGCGATCGAAGACGAAGAAGAGAAGCTCCACGGCGTTGGCTCCTTCGACATCTCGACCGGCAGGGCTCTGAAGTCGGAGCTGAAGCTCACCGACGTGGCCGGCCGGGCCCTGATGGAGGCTGCCGCCTCTCGCCCCGACCTGGTGGGCATCTCGGCGGCGATGGTCTCCTCCACCGGGCTCAAGCAGATGGCCCGTCGATATCCGGATCGAGTCGTCGACGTCGGCATCGCCGAACAGCACGCGGTGACCCTGGCAGCGGGGATGGCCATGGCGGGGAGGCGTCCCGTGGTGGCCATCTACTCCTCGTTTCTCCAGCGCGCCTTCGACCAGATCGTCTCCGACGTGGCGCTACACGATCTCCCAGTCGCGTTCCTCATCGACCGGGCGGGAATTACTGGCCCCGACGGCCCATCTCACCATGGGGTCTTCGACCTGTCCTATCTGCGGATGATTCCCAACCTGGTGATAGGGGCTCCGGCAGACGCCACCGAGCTGTGCGCCATGATCGAGACCGCCGTCGACCACGACGGGCCGATAGCGGTCCGCTACCCGAAGGCGGGTGCGGCGTCGATTCCAGCCGTTCCGGTGGCACCGTTGCCGATCGGCGAAGCGGAGCTGCTTGGCGCGGGCGAGGACGTGCTGCTGGTGGCGGTAGGCAGGATGGTGGAGGTGGCGGAGAAGGCGGCCGCCGATCTGGAAAGCCGAGGGGTGTCCGCGGGTGTGGTCAACGCCCGATGGGTCAAACCCCTCGACCGACGCATCGTCGGGTGGTCGTCGAAGGCGAGGCTGGTCGTGACCCTCGAAGACAACGTGGTACGGGGAGGCTTCGGGGCCGGAGTGATGGAGATGTTCGCTGAGGCAGGGGAGGGCAAGGCGATCACCAGCATCGGGGTTCCGGACGACTTCCTCCCCTTTGGTTCCGCTTCAGATCTGCTCAATCTGGTGGGGATGGACGAGGAGTCGGTGGTGGAGAGGGTCCTGGGCCAACTGGGGAGGATCTAGCTCTTCCGAGAAGACTCAGTGGCCGGGGATGGCGATGCGTCGTTCGTACCACTGGAGCAAGAGGCTGAGCACCAGGGTCAGCACCACGTAGATCACCATCAACACGAAGAAGGCCTCGCGAAACCGGAAGGTCGAACCCGAGTAGAGACGGGCGAGTTGGGTCATCTCCCGCACGGCCAACACCGACACCAGCGAGGTGTCCTTCATTAGCGAAATCAGGTCGTTGCCCAGGGCGGGAAGCATGTTCCGCACCGCCTGGGGAAGCACCACTTTGCGCATGATCTGACGGTCGGTGAGGCCTAGGGCCCGTCCAGCCTCGGACTGGGTGGCGGGAACCGATTGGATGCCCGCCCGGAACACCTCAGCTACGAAAGCCGCGTAGAAGAGGGAGAGGGCAGTCGCGGCCCTGAAAGCCTGGGGGATGGAGCGTGTGCTCAGGTTTATCAAGTCGGCGAAGTCGGGCACGAGGACCAGAGCCACGGCGAACATGAAGACGATGATGGGGATACCACGCACGAACTCGATGTAGACCGCGGCGATGTTCGAGATGTAAGGGTTCTTGCTCACTCGGGCCAGTCCGATGAACAAGCCAAGGAAGGTGGCGGCCACGAAGGATCCGATGGTGAGGTAGAAGGTGAGGAGAATCCCTTGGGCGAACCGAATCGGAATCGGAAAGATTCGGGTGAAGGCCTCCCTGTACTCCAGACTGAAGATGACCGCCAGGGTCATGGCGGCAATGATCGAGAGAAGTCCCACCAGCCACCACGGGAACTCCCGGGGGTCGAACTTGTAGAGGGCAGCGCCTGGGCCGGGCAGGATCTCTTCAGTGTCGTGGTGTGTCATCGGGTCTGGAAACTAATGAGGAGCCGGGCGGAGTGCCCGGCTCCTCTAAGTTTTCTGGGTCTGGCTGGTGATCAGCCTTCGATGTCGTCGTAGGTGACCTGGAAGGCGTCGGTGAAGTATTTTCGACCCAGCGCCTCCAGGGTCCCGTCCTCCTTGAGCACCTTGAGGGCCTGGTTGACCGGTTCGACTAGGTCCGAGCCCTTCGGGAAGATGAATCCCAGAGGGTCGGACTGAAGCGGATCGTCGATCGTCTTGATCTGATCGGCGTTCTCGCCCACATAACCGAGCCCGGCAGCGTCGTCGATGATCACCGCGTCCACATCCCCGGCGATCAACGCCTGGATAGCGAGCCCGAACTGATCGAAGGCCTGAATGCGGTCGTCGCCCACCAGCTCCTTGGCCAGCTCAAAGTTGGTGGTACCCACCTGGGTGGCCACTATGGCGTCCGGGTCGTCGATCAGCGCCTGAGCCGTGGGGTAGCGATCGTCGTCCTTGCGGACGATGAACTTCTGCTCAACGACCATGTAAGGATCGGAGTAGTCCACGATCTGTCTTCGCTCATCGGTGATGGAGATCCCGTCGGCGGCGGTGTCCAGGTCACCCTGGGCGACGATGTCGATCACTGCCGGCCAGGCCGACTCGACGAATTCGGGCTTGCAGTTGAGCAGTTCGCATATGGCGGCCCAGGCGTCGTAGTCCCAGCCCTGTCCCTCAGTCTCTCCCTTGGGGATGTAGTTGAAGGGCAGGTAGGCGTTCTCAACGCCGACCGTGACCGTGCGCCCGCCTAAGTCGGGCAGTCCGGCTTCCGTTGTGGCCTGCGTGGCCTCTCCATCATCGCCGCCTCCACCTGTACCTGCGCAGGCGGCGACGACGATGGCGAACGCCGCTCCTAGGGCGAATAATCTGCGTTTTCTGGTCATGTTCGAATGGGCCTCCATTGCGGGTAAGAGCGAAGCGTATCAATACCGTTGGCCAAGTGTCGAACAGACTCCTGGCTGAGGAGAGACTTTTATGGCCGTGCCACCTGGAAAGCGATTAGGGTTCCGGGACCACTTCGCGTGTGGACCTGTCTGCACGCGTGTTTCCATGAACACGGAGGAGAGATGAAAAGAATCAAGCTCTGGGCGGGATTGACCGCCTTGTTGCTCATCTTCGCTGCCTGTACGGCTGGGGAGGATGGCACCGCCACCACCCAGGCCCAGGCACAAGAGCAGCCGGCCGAGGAGGGAAGCCTCCTCGATACGGTGCGGGCTCGCGGCAAGGTGATCTGCGGCGTCAACGACGGACTGCCCGGCTTCGGTGTGGTCGACGAGGCTGGTAACTACACCGGTTTCGACGTCGACTTCTGCCGTGTCGTAGCCGCCGGCGTGCTCGGAGACGCCAACGCTGTCGAGTTCGTTCCGCTGACCGCGGAGGCTCGCTTCACTGCCCTCCAAGCAGGCGAGATCGACGTGCTCATCCGCAACACGACTTGGACTGCTACCCGTGACGGTAACGAGGGTGTGAACTTCCTGTTCACTACCTTCTACGACGGTCAGGGAATGATGGTTCCGGCCAGCACCGGGTTCACCACCCTGGAAGACCTGGCGGACGCCAACATCTGTGTGCTGTCGGGTACCACTACCG
Source organism: Acidimicrobiia bacterium (assembly GCA_046756405.1). Taxonomy (GTDB): domain Bacteria; phylum Actinomycetota; class Acidimicrobiia; order Spongiisociales; family ZC4RG35; genus JBHHWH01. The sequence goes on from JBHHWH010000016.1 coordinate 25,937, forward strand.
AGCTGAACCTGACATCGGTGTTCAACGCCCGTGGTATTCCGTTCAACCCGGTGGTGTTCGAGGACAATGCTCAGCTTCGCCCGGCCTACGAGTCGGGTCAGTGTGAGGCCTGGACCTCCGACGCTTCCCAGCTCGCGGCGTTCAAGTCGGCCATCGAAGGCGAAGGCGGCGATGACCAGTTCATCATGGCGGAGATCATCTCCAAGGAGCCCCTGGGTCCGGCCGTCGCCGATGGCGACACCGACTGGGCGCAGGCCGTGGAGTGGTCTGTCATGGCGACTGTCCAGGCGTGGGAGTTTGGCCTGACCTCGGGGAATATCACCGGCTACAACGGCGACGACCCGAACATCCTGAACTTCCTCGGCAAGGACAACTTCGATCCGGGTCTGGGGCTCTCCCCTGACTTCGCGATCCAGGTCGTCACCCAGGTGGGTAACTACGAGGAGATCTTCAACCGGCACATCCCGGCCATCGGTCTCCAGCTCGCAGGTAGCCCGAACGACCTGTGGACCAACGGCGGCCTGATGTACGTCCCGCCTTACCGCTAGTCAAAGAGAAGTGAAGTGGGGGTGGCCCTCAGGGTCACCCCCACTCACCCCTTTCTCTAGATGGCGACGACGCAGGAGAAGACAGCAAGGGAACTGGCGCGCCCGCCCTTCTGGCGTGACGTAAGGGTCCTGCGCGTTGTGGGCCAGATCGTTGCCGTCGTTGCCGTTTTTCTTTTCCTTCGCTGGCTCTTCAACAACCTGGTGGACAACCTCAACCGCCTCGGTATCTCCACCTCTTTCGATTTCCTCTTCGGACCCACCAACTTCCAGGTTCCGTTCAACTCCGAGTTCGACCCCCGGTCGCCGGTATGGAACATGACTTTGGTGGGGGTGAAGAACACCTTCCTCGCCGGTTTCTTCGGGATTCTCTTCGCTTCTGTGTTGGGGCTCATCGTTGGTGTCTCCCGCCTCTCCGAGAACTGGCTGGTGGCCAAGCTGGCCGCCTTTTATGTCGAGCTGTTCCGCAACATCCCTCCCCTGGTCATCATCATCTTTTTCGGTTTTGCTGTTTTCACCTTCGGTCCGCTTCCCCTCTTCGCTGATAGCTGGGAGGTCAATCTGCCGGGCTCCGGCGACAACCTCCTCATCATCAACAACGATCGCTGGGGTGTCCCCGGCTTCACCCGTGCCGGCGATTTGGGTGTCTTTTTCCTAGTCCTTGGCATCGGTGTCATCGTTGCCGCCTTCGTGTGGCGCTGGCGGACCCGGATCTTCGACGCCACGGGTCAACCGCATCACCGCGTGCTGTGGTTCCTCGGGGTATTGCTCGGTTTCTTTGTTGTTGGCTATTTCGCCACCGGCCAGCCCTTCGACATGTCCTGGCCGGCCCTGTCGGAGAATCGCCGGCGGATCGACGGCGGATTTGAGATGAACTGGGGCTTCATCTCGGTGACCGCCGGGCTCGGTCTCTACACCGCGAGTCACATAGGCGAGATCATCCGTGGCTCGATTCTGGCGGTGCCCCACGGCCAGACCGAGGCCGCTAACGCCCTGGCCCTGAGCGGGTTTCAGAGGTACCGCTTCGTGATCCTTCCTCAGGCGATGCGGATTGCCCTTCCCCCCACGATCAACCAGTACCTGAACCTGGTCAAGAACACCTCCCTGGGCATCGCCGTGGCCTACGCCGAGATCACGGCGCTTACCAAGACGTCTATTGGCAACGGCCGACCGGCCGTGCAGTCGATTCTCATCCTGATGGCCGTGTATCTCGCCTTCTCCCTGTCCATCTCGGCGATCCTCAACGTGGTGAACCGGCGAATGCAACTGGTGACGCGATGACCTCGCTCTCGCTTCCCCCTGTCATCCGCGAGAACCCCACCGAATGGGTGCGGGTGCGCCTGTTCAAGAACTGGTGGTCGGGGGTAGTGACCGTCGTGCTGGCGCCGGTGGTTGTGTACGGGGCCTACAGGGCCTTCCGCTTCTTCTTCGTCACCGGCCAGTGGGAAGCCGTCCAGGTGAACCTGACCCTGTTTATGCAGGGGACCTTCCCCCGGGAAGAGCAGTGGCGTTTGGTAGCACAGATGATCATCTTCGGCCTTGCCTTCGGTGTGGGCGCGGGAACGAATTCGGCGGCAAGTCAGGATCGAGCCCAGGATGCCGGGCTTCCCTACGAACGGGGCAGCCTCGTGGAGACCCTCAAGCGGATGTGGTCCCTGGTCTTCTTTATCGCCCTGCTGCTATTCCTCGCCACCAGCGACGAAACAGGAGGGTTGGTCGGGCCCTTCCTGGTGATAGCGGTGGTGGCCGTAGCAGCCTATGTCGGATATCAGGCTCATCGGTTACCGCGGCGGCTTCGCAACCTTGGTTGGTTGCTCACCCTGACCTTGTTGATCGCCGGCTTCCAGGTGGTGTCAGGGTTTGACGCTGGGGGATGGACTCCCCTGGGGATCATTTTCGGAGTTGCTGCTTTCATCTCGGTGCCGGTAGAGCGGGTCGAGTCCACTCCACTTCGGGTCGGGATTCGTATAGGCGCGGCGGCGGTGGCCGCGGTGGCGGTAAGGGTCGTCTACGCCGTGGTGGATGCTCCGGGGATCGGGTGGGACGAGTGGTCCGGGCTGCACTTGACCCTCATGGTGTCTGCGCTGGCGATCGTCCTCGCCTTCCCCCTCGGCCTGTTGCTGGCCCTGGCCCGACGCTCCACCCTGCCCGCTCTGCGGCTGATCGCCACCGGATACATAGAGCTGATTCGGGGTGTCCCCTTGATCTCGCTGCTGTTCATGGGTCAGTTCATCCTCGGCCTGATGCTCCCTGCGGGAACCCAGCTCTCCGACATAACCCGGGCGATCGCGGCGATGACGCTATTCACCGCCGCCTACGTAGCCGAGATCGTCCGCGGCGGGCTTCAGGGACTTCCTCCAGGTCAGACCGAGGCCGGGCAGGCCCTTGGCCTCAGCCAAGCGACCATCATGCGTCGCATCGTTCTCCCTCAGGCCCTGAGGGCGGTGATCCCGGCGATGGTCGGGCAGTTCATCTCCCTGTTCAAGGACTCGTCGCTGCTGTTCATCATCGGCATTGTCGAGTTCCTGGGTGTGAGGCGAATCGTCCACACCCAGGAGGCCTTCCGAGCAGTGGGAATCGCGGAGACACTGGTATTCGTTGCTATCGGCTACTGGGCCTTTGCCTTTGCGATGTCACGCGAGAGTCAGAGATTGGAGCGTAAATTGCGGGTGAGCAGATGACTACAGAACGAACCCCCCAAGTGTTTTCCGACGCCACCAAGGCCAAGGGCGAGGCGATTATCGAGGTGATCGACGTCGACAAGTTCTTTGGTGACTTCCAGGCGTTGAAGGACATCAACATGAACGTGGGCCGCCAGGAGGTGGTGGTGGTGATCGGGCCCTCGGGCTCGGGCAAGTCGACCCTCATCCGGTGTATCAACCGACTAGAGAAGCACGACCGCGGCACGATCATCGTTGACGGCATCGAGCTTTCCGACGACATCCGCAACATCCAGGAGATCCGTCGTGAGACAGGGATGGTCTTCCAGCAATTCAACCTTTTCCCTCACTTGACGGTCATCGACAACATCACCCTGGCTCCGCGACAGGTGCGCCACATGCCCAAGGACGAGGCCGAGGAGCTGGCCATGCAGCTCTTGGAGAGGGTGGGCATCCCGGAGCAGGCGAGGAAGTATCCGGGCCAGCTCTCGGGTGGCCAGCAGCAGCGAGTGGCTATAGCTAGGGCGCTGGCCATGAAGCCGAAGGTGATGCTCTTCGATGAGCCCACCTCCGCCCTAGACCCGGAGATGATCAAGGAAGTGCTCGATGTGATGGTCGAACTGGCTCAGGGCGGGATGACCATGATCGTGGTCACCCATGAGATGGGTTTCGCCCGGGCGGTGGCCGACAGGGTGGTGTTCATGTCGGACGGTCAGATCGTCGAAGTGGGTACCCCGGAACACTTCTTCACCAGTCCCACCGAGGAGCGAACAAAGTTGTTCCTCAGCCAAATCCTCTGACTTTGCTGGTACAAGCGTGCAGACTGGCCCGGTAAGCCTGTCCCGCGTCCATGTCCAGATCCGCCTTCAAGTTTCTTGTCGTGTTCATCGGAGGGTCCCTGCTCGGGGTCGCCTCCTTCACCGTCTGGGCTGCCGGGCGCCCGTCTGAGGTACCTCGTCCCGTAGCCCTGGCGGCTACTACCACTGTTCCTCCTACGACGACCCTGTCTCCGGTCACCACCCTTCCCCAGCCGACCACCACGACGACCCTCCCCGCTACGACCACGACCCTTCCCCCCAAGGGGACCCTGATCATCCAGGGCGCCGGTGACGTGGCCCTGGATCCCGACTACATCCCGGTCTTTCGTACGGAGGGATACGACTACGCCTTTTCGGGTCTGGAGGGGCTGTTCCTCGAGGACGATCTCACGGTGGTCAATCTGGAGTGCACCCCCTCCGACCTGGGGCAGCCGTTGGTCAAAGACTTCACGTTCCGCTGTCCCACCGAAGCGCTGCCGGCCCTGATAAACAACGGCGTCGAAGTGGCCAACATGGGCAACAATCATTCGGGCGATTTCGGTAAGGAGGCCCTGGTCGACGGTCGACAGCAGCTCATCGCCGCCGGTGTGGCTCCGGTGGGAGCGGGCAAGGACGGCGACGAGGCGGGGGCGCCGGCCCTCTTCGAGATGAAGGGCTGGACGATCGCGGTGTTGGGGTTCGGGGGAGTAGCGCCTGACCCGAGCTGGTACGCCCATGACCACCGTCCGGGGATGCGCGACGGTGACCATACCGATCAGATGGTGGAGGCGGTGGAGGCCGCGGCTCAGGTAGCCGACCTGGTGATCGTCACCATCCACTGGGGCTTCGAACTGGAGACCGAGCCGAACCCGGGTGACAGGGAGCGGGCTGAGGCGATGATCGCCGCCGGGGCCGATATCATCCTCGGACATCATCAGCACCGGCTCAACCCCCTGGAGATGATCGACGGGTCCGCGGTCTTCTGGGGCTTGGGGAACTTCATCTGGCCCCAGAATTCGATACCGAGCGCGACAACGGCGGTGGCCCGGGTCGTGGTCCATCCGGACGGCACAATCGAGGCCTGCATGATCCCGGCGTTCATCAAGACCCACGGCCGTCCGGTGATCACAGGCGAGGCGGAGTGCGGGCCTGGCGTGTGATCCCATGAGACGACGCCTGGGGCCCGGCGTGCCGGCAGTCGTGGTCCTGGCGGGTATTGCCCTGGGCTTCCTCGCCTTCTTCCTCGTTCGACCCGAACCGACCGCGGCACCGACGGCGGCGCTGACCACCGTGTCCGTCGCCCGGACTCCGCCTCCCTCTACGGTTCCACCGACGGTGGCGCCGCCGACAACTTCACTTCCAGCCACAACCACGACCACGGTGGTGGTCCGTGAGTTGGGAACGGTCCCCGGTTGGACCGTGGGTCTTCCCTGGGGGAACGTGCCGGGGGTCACTATGTTCCGCGGCAACCCCACCCGCACCTTCTACGGGACGGGTCCGGTGACGGCGGCACCCCACGAACTGTGGCGCTATCCCGAAGCCCCTATGTGCCGCACCTCGATCAGCAGCGGAGAGAAGAAGGTGTGGTGTGGTCTTGGGTGGACAGGCCAGCCGGTGGTCTGGGAGAGGCCCGATGGGATCACCGAAGTCATCTTCGGTGCCTACGACGGGGCGGTGCACTTCGTCGACGCCGCCACCGGTGCCGATCTGCGCCCAACCTTTCGCACCGGGGACATCATCAAGGGTTCGGTGACCCTCGATCCCGACGGCTTTCCTCTCCTCTACTTCGGGTCACGAGACAACAGACTTCGCATCATCGCCCTTGACCGGGACGAGCCCACCCTTCTGTGGTCTTTGGATGCCAGCGAGGTTCGCGGGATCTGGAACAACGACTGGGATGCGAATCCGGTGATCGTCGACGACGTGCTCTACGAGGGAGGTGAGAACGGCTGGTTCTTCGCCTACCAGCTGAACCGTCGCATCGACGGTGACGGTCTGGTGGAGGTAGCTCCTGTCCAATTGCTGGCCATCCCCGGCTACGACGCCGATCTGATCGCCAGGTCCGGTCGGAACCTCTCCATCGAGAACTCGCCGGTTCTCTTCGGACGGAGGGTCTACTTCGCCAACTCGGGGGGCCGGGTGGTAGGGCTCGACACCTCGCGGATTCTCGAAGGGGTGGCGCCCGTCGTCTTCGACTTCTGGGCCGGGGGAGACATCGACGCCACCATGGTGGTGGACCCCGATGGGTTTCTCTATGTGGGTATCGAACACGAGCCCTCCCAGATGGGGCCGGTGGAGTTAGCCCGCAATCGGGAGGTAGGGCAACTCCTTAAGCTCGACCCCTACACGGAAGGCGATCCTCTGGTGTGGAGTATCGACCTCACCGATGGCAGCTTTGATGCCGGCGTCTGGGCCACTCCCGCCCTCTTCGAGGGCTTCCTCTACGTCAACACCCACAACGGTGAGCTGCTGGTCGTGGACAGCACCTCAGGCGAGATCGTCTGGAGGGAAGAAGTGGGCTGGCACTCCTGGTCCTCGCCGGTGGTGGTGGACGGAGTGCTGGTGGTGGCGACCTGTAGCGGTGAGCTGCGGGGATACGACCTGGCCGAACCCGAAGCCCCAAGGCGGTTATGGGCCGTCGACCTGGGGGGAACCTGCGTCGAGGCGACCCCAGCGGTCTGGGAGGGCACCATCTACCTGGGTACTCGCGACGGCTACCTCAGGGCTTTCCGTTGAACACGCTCCCGTGAGCCATATGATCTCGACGATGCGTCGTATGGCAGGATCCCTGTTGTTGGTGGTAGCGGCCTGCACGGCCACCACCCTCGGGACCACCACCACGGTTCCTCCAACCAGCTCTACGACCCCGTCTTCTCCAACCACTACCGAGAAGCCCCCCCAGTGTCCCCCCGCTCCCTATGAGTTGGAGTTCCTGCCAGCCGGCGTGGGCACCGGGAGCCTGGACACCGAGGTGATAGAACCCGATGTGTGGACCTCAGTCGGAGGCACCCACTCCACGCTGATCGGCAGGACCGACGGGAACGTGGCCATCGCCCTCATTCGGGGGACGCTGCCGGCCGTGGACTGGCCGGGTCCGAAGGGGGAGGTCAGCATCGACGGTACCCGCGCCGCCGTCGGTCCCCACCCCGACGGCACCTGGGTGGCGGGTTGGTTCGAGGCGCCGGGGGAGCGTTGCGACCTCTACACCATGGTCTTCTATCCGCCCTGGAACCCCAAGGATGTGGAGGCTGTGCTCGCAGGAATGAACCGGGTGGGCGGTTAGGGGCGCTCCGTCGACTCTCCGACTTCCGGAGCTCCCGTTCGGTTCTCGTTGGGCATGGCATCACCAAGAGACGGGCCCCCGAGGGGCCCGTCTCGGATCCGAATCGGAGCCTGTGTTACTCGGAGCTTGTTTCCGAGGTTTCCTTGAAGATCTCGCCGATGGCAGCCACCGAACCCAGGACACCCGAGGTGTCGAGGGGCAGGAAGATCTTCGTCGCCTGGCCGTTGGCAATTCCCTGGAGGGCCTCCAAGTAGCGGATGGCGATCAGGTCCGGAGTGGGGTCTCCAGTGTGGATAGCGCCGAAGACCCGCTCGATGGCCTGGGCTTCACCTTCGGCCACGGTCAGCTTCTGGTACTTCTCGGCGTCGGCCACCCGACGGATGGCCTCGGCCTGGCCTTCGGCTTCGAGGACCTGGCTCTCTTTGACTCCTTCGGCCTTGAGGATGGCGGCCCGCTTGAGACCCTCGGCCTCGGTCACCGCGGCCCGACGGTCCCTCTCCGCCTTCATCTGCCGGTGCATGGCGTCGGTGACGTCCACCGGCGGCTCGATCCGCTGGATCTCCACCCGGACCACACGGACACCCCACTTGTCGGTCGCGTCGTCGAGAATCTCTCGCAGTTTGGCGTTGATGACCTCTCGAGAGGTGAGGGCCGAGTCGAGGTCGAGGTCGCCGACCACGTTCCGGAGGTTCGTCTGGGCCAGCTTGGTGACCGCGAGGATGAAGCTGCCCACGTTGTACTTCAGCTTCACCGGATCGGTGGCCTCGTAGTAGATGACCGCATCCACGGTGACGACCACGTTGTCCTTGGTGATCACCTCCTGCGGGGGCACGTCTATGACCTGCTCCCGCATGTCCACTTTGATGAGGCGCTTGACGAAGGGCATCACCCAGCGAAGCCCCGAGTCCACCGTTCTCTGGTAGCGGCCCAGGAACTCGATGAGCCCCTTCTCGTAGGGCCTCACCACCCTGAATCCGGCGGCAGCGACGACTATCAGCGTCACCGCCAGGACGGCGAATAGAACTATTACTCCTGCCATGTCTTTACCTTTCCGTTAGCTCCGAAACTCACTGAGCGTCCTCGACGGGTTCCACCAACAGGCGGGCTCCCTCCACCGCGGTCACCACTATTCTGGTGTTGGCCGGTATTGGCTGGAGGGCCGTTGCCCTCCACTCCTCGTTAAGGACCTTGACCATCCCGGCCCCGGTGTGAGGATCTATGTCCTGGAGTACCAACCCCTCGCTGCCTATCCACCGGTTGGCGCCCACCGCAGGCTGAGCCTCCTCATCCTGGCGGCCGATGAAACGGCGCAGATAGGCCAGGGAGACGATGGAGACGCCGAAGAAGACCAGCCACTGGGCCAGTACCACCACGTTGAGCCATGCCAAGATCGCCGCGGCCGCGGCACCGATGGCGAAGGGGAGCAGGAAGAACCCGGCGGTGAAGATCTCCCCGATGGCCATCACTATGGCGAGGATGGTCCACAACCAGCGCCAGACCTCGTTGTCCACTGTGCTACCTCCTTTTCCGACCGCTATGGCCGCGGTCACCAGGAATACCGCTCCCAAGCCGTAGAGGATCCAGTCCCTGCGGGCCTGCCTGCGGGCCTGTGCGGTTCCACTCTTCACTTCCGTCCAGGCGGCGACCGGCCGTCCCCGCCTCGCCGTCGCCCAAGCCTCGGCGAACGCGGCGGCGTCGCCTACGACGTCGCTAACACTACGTCCCTCGGCCTTGGCTTCGGCGAGATGGAGTTCCAACTCGGCCTTCATCTCAGCTACCTCGGTCGGGGAGAGGCCGGCGCCGCCCCAGTAGCTCTCGATCTCCAGCAATAGCTGTCGATCATCCATCGCTCGACCCCCCACTCAACACCGAGTCCACCGCATCCCGGAATCTCTGCCACTCTTCTAGCCACCGGTCCAGAGCCAGCCTGCCTTTGTCGGTAACCCGGTAATACTTGCGGGCCGGGCCCGAACTGCTTTGGACCAGGTAACCATCCACCAGGCCCCGCTTCTGCAATCGGGACAGCAGCGGGTAGATCGACCCTTCGCTGGCCAGTTCCAATCCACGATGGCGTAGTTTTTTCACCATCTCGTACCCATAGGAGGGCTCCTCGGCTATGACCGACATCAGGCACATGTCCAGGACCCCACGGAGAAGCTGCGTGCTCCGATCCTCCCGTGTGGCCCTAGGTACCATGTGCAACACGATACCAGGTGAGGCTGGCATAGGTCAAGGCCTCCGATCGGGAATACCAGCAGGGCTCCAATAGTTGATATGGCACGACTTAGATTATTTGGTAAGGTATAGATAATGGCTATCAACCCTGAAAAGCTCACCTCGATGACTCGCGAAGCCCTGCTTCGCGCCAATGAACTGGCCCGGGAGTACCACCATGGATCGGTGCTCCCCGAGCACCTGGCGCTGGCCGTGTTGGGTCAGCAGAAGGGCATTGTCTATCCGCTGCTCGATCGCCTAGGAGTGGCCTCCCTGGAGATGCGTCGGAGCATCGAGTCGTTGCTCGATGCCCATCCCAAGGTCTATGGCGACGCCGAGGCCGAGACGAGTCCTGAACTAGGCCGCGCCCTCAACGCTGCTGATCGCCACCGCTCCAATATGGGTGACGACTATCTCTCCGTGGAACACCTCATCCTGGGGCTGGCCGAGTCAAAGGGCGCCCTCGGTGACCTGTTCCGCTCCCAGGGGCTCACCACCGCCAGCATCCTCGAGGCCCTCCAGACCCTCCGCGGCGGGAAGAGGGTGACCAGCGAGGACCCTGAGGCGACGATGAACGCCCTGGAGCAGTACGGGACCGACCTCACTCAACTCGCCCGCGAAGGCAAGCTCGACCCGGTGATAGGGCGCGACGACGAGATCCGCCGAGTCATCCAGGTGCTCTCCCGGCGTACCAAGAACAACCCGGTGCTCATCGGTGAACCCGGCGTCGGAAAGACCGCCATCGTTGAAGGGCTGGCTCGACGCATCGCCGATGGCGACGTTCCCGAGGGCTTGAAGACCAAACGCATTGTCGCCCTTGACCTGGGGTCGATGGTGGCCGGGGCCAAATACCGAGGTGAGTTCGAGGAGCGGTTGAAGGCGGTCCTCGAGGAGATAAAGCAATCCCAGGGGGAGATCATCACCTTCCTCGACGAGCTTCACACCCTGGTGGGTGCCGGCGCCGCCGAAGGGGCTATGGACGCTTCCAACATGCTGAAGCCCATGCTGGCCCGGGGAGAGCTGCGTCTCATCGGTGCGACCACCCTCGACGAGTACCGCAAGCACATCGAGAAGGACGCCGCTCTGGAGCGGCGGTTCCAGCCGATCATGGTCGACCCCCCCACCGTCGAGGAGACCATCGGCATCCTGCGGGGGCTGAAGGAGCGCTACGAGGTTCACCACGGGGTGCGGATCACCGACTCGGCCTTGGTGGCCGCCGCTGTCCTCTCCGACCGGTACATTCCCGCCCGGTTCCTTCCCGACAAGGCGATCGACCTCATCGACGAGGCGGCGTCTCGCCTCCGCATCGAGATCGACTCCATGCCCGAGGAGATCGACGAGCTGACCCGCCGCAAGATCCAGCTCGAGATCGAGCGGGAGGCGCTGAAGAAGGAGTCCGACGAGGTCTCTGCGGAGCGTCTCCGCAAGGTGGAGGAGGAGATCGCCGACCTCACCGAGGAGATCGAGGCGCTCACCGCTCGCTGGCAGCCGGAAAAGGAGGCCATCACCGCTATCCGTGATCTCAAGGAGCAAACCGAACAGGCCCGAAGCGAAGCGAAGATGGCGGAACGGGAAGGCGACCTCGCCAAGGCCGCCGAGCTTCGCTACGGCGTCATCAACGAGCTGGAGACGAAGCTCAAGGAGAAGGAAGAAGAGCTTGCCAAGCTCCATGAGCAGGGGAGGATGCTCTCCGAGGAGGTCACCGCCGAAGACGTCGCCGAGGTGGTGGCTCGCTGGACGGGCATCCCCGTGTCACGGTTGATGGAGGGCGAGACAGAAAAGCTCCTCCACCTCGAAGAGCACCTCCACCGGCGGGTCGTGGGACAGGACGAAGCGGTGCGGGCGGTGGCTGCGGCCATTCGCCGCAGCCGGGCGGGCCTCGCCGACCCCAACCGCCCCGTGGGGTCGTTCCTGTTCCTCGGTCCCACCGGTGTGGGCAAGACCGAGCTGGCCCGGGCCCTTGCCGAATTCCTCTTCGACGACGAACGCTCCATGGTCCGCCTTGACATGTCGGAGTACATGGAGAAGCACTCGGTCAGCCGGCTGATCGGCGCCCCTCCGGGCTATGTCGGTTACGAGGAAGGCGGTCAGCTCACGGAAGCGGTGCGCCGTCGCCCCTACTCGGTGGTGCTCCTCGACGAGGTGGAGAAGGCCCACCCCGAG
>JBHHWH010000017.1:0-36926 GCA_046756405.1 Acidimicrobiia bacterium
ACCATCTCCGCAGCCTCCGCATCTGCCTACGCCAGTGGAGCAAGTGAACCAGATCTGTGCCTAGGAGAGGGGGATTATCGGCGCCGTAGGCGGTGATCAGCCGCCACCGCCGGTACTCAGGCTCCCGACCCGAGTCCCGCCACGCCCTCACAGCTTCCACGATGAGGCCGGGATGGCGTGCCAACGCCGCCAGTAGCGATGCACTTTTCTGCTCCACAGGCAAGCTCCCAGTTCTTGAAGCCCTCAAGCCACTCTAGCTTCGAGCACTCGACCGGGGTTAGAGTCTCCTCGACTCGACGAAAGAGGGTGCTCTGGGCGAACACGAAGCCATTGACCTATTTGGTGAGCTCTTCGAGCGGATCACCAACAACGTGGAGACGGTTATCCAGGGTAAGCGACAGGCGATCGAGCTGATGGTGCTGGCCCTCGTTTCTGAAGGTCACGTCCTGGTGGAAGACGTCCCTGGGGTAGGCAAGACCCAGCTGGCCAAGTCCCTGGCCCGATCCATCGATGGTGTCTTCCATCGAATCCAATTCACCCCAGACCTCCTCCCCTCTGACGTCACAGGTGTCTCTGTTTGGGATCGACACCGGAGCGAGTTCGAGTTCAAGCCCGGCCCCATCTTCGCCAACATCGTCGTGGGGGACGAGATCAACCGGGCCAGCCCTAAGACCCAGTCGGCGCTGCTCGAGGCCATGGAGGAGAGGCAGGTCACCTCGGACGGGGTCACCCGCCCCCTCCCCCTTCCCTTCATGGTGATTGCCACTCAGAATCCCCTGGAGCATGAAGGCACCTACCCGCTACCCGAAGCTCAGCTCGACCGATTCATGATGCGGGTGGTCATCGGGTACCCAAGCCGGGACAAGGAGCTGGAGATGCTCGACACCCACGGCATCAGGTCCACCTTTTTGGATCTCAAACCGGTGACCACAGTCTCCGAAGTCCAGCAGATGATCGATATCGCCAGGAAGATCTCGGTATCGGCACCGGTGAAGAACTACCTCATCGACCTGGCCGAAGGCACTCGAAGACACCCCGACGTCCTTCTCGGAGCCTCGCCCAGGGCCGCTCTCTTCCTGCAGAGGCTCGCCCGTGCTCAGGCGGCCTCGATGGGACGGAACTACGTGATGCCCGACGACATCAAGGCGCTCGCCCTCTCTGTCCTCGAGCATCGAGTGGTTCTTCGGCCGGAGGCGGTGATGCGGGGTAAAGAAGTGAGCGAGGCGATCGTCGAGGTGCTGGACAACCTGCGTGTCCCCGGCACCACTACTCGTATCGCCACCTGATGCTCACCAACCGTGGCCTGGCGATCGTAGGAGCCGGGGGGGCACTTCTCGTGCTGTGGTGGGTGCTCGGCGATCAGGAGCTGCTCCTCGCCGCCGCGTTCCTCCTCCTGGCTGCCGCCACGGCAGTCGCCTACTCGATGACGCGGCGTCAGCGTCTGCGGATCATGAGACGGCTGGCCCCACCCCGGATCCATGCCGGGGATACGGCGCGGGTTCAGCTCGTCGTCGACAACATAGGCGACTCCACGGCAAGGGAGCTCAGGCTCGTCGATATGGTGGAGGGCCTGGGGACAGCAGAGTTCGAGCTGGCGCGACTCGGTCGGGGCGAGAGGGCTGAGGTCCGGTACAGGGTGCTGTGCCGATCCCGAGGCGTCTACAGGGTCGGACCCGCCACCCTCACCACCTCTGACCCATTACACCTCACGGAGACACCGGCCCCTCCCGGACCCGTAGACCGACTCGTCGTCTTCCCGAGGGTCGAGGAACTGACCGGCTTCCCCACGGTCAGGGCAGGAGATCCTGCCATGGACATCGCCCGTCCCGACCGCGCCCGAGGAGGGGGCGAGGACTTCTACACCCTGCGGGAGTATCAAACCGGAGACGACCTGCGCCGGGTTCACTGGCCATCCTCCGCCAAGGCGAACGAGCTGATGATCCGTCAGCTAGAAACCCAGTGGCAGGCTAGAGCCCTGATAGTCCTGGATGTGCGTTCGATGGCCTACCCGTCTCCCGAGACCTTCGAGAAGGCTGTTTCAGGAGCCGCCAGCGTGGTAGCTCATCTAGTGACGTCGGGCTTCCACGCCGACCTGTGGGCTGGAGGTCCTCGCCCTGTCGACGCTTCCCGCTACGAGGTCGCAATGGAGCGGCTTGCTTTGGTCGACGTCGACCCCTCGATAGACCTGATGTCCGCCACCAGTCTTCTTCGCCAGAAGGGTGGCGGCGGGACCCTCGTTCTCATCACAGGGTCGCCCGACGATGACCTACTGAACGTGCACGAACTGTTGAAGCGCGAATATCCGAACACCCTCCTAATGACCGTCACCCGTGCACCGAACCAGACTCTGGGCAGGTTCCTGCGGGCCGGTGCAGTCGCCGTCAGCACCACCCCCGAGGACGACTGGGCCGAAGCCTGGATGTCGGCGATGGATTCATCATGGGTCACAGAATCGCTCTGACGGCCGGGCTGGCCGCCTTCACCCTCGCGGTGCTCCGGTTGAACCGCCTTCTGGAAACTCCCTCCCCGGTCCCTGAGTGGGCGGCCATCGCCTTGGCTTCTGCCCTTTTGGGTGCCCTACTCTGGTGGTTGCTCGACCAGGTCATCTCCAATTCGCGGCTTGCCCTCACCCTTCATGGCCTGCTGGCACTGCTTCTCCTGGTGCGGGTTTCCGTCCCCTCCACGCTGATCGCCGGGGTTCTCCCGTCGGCCACCACCCCCGAGACCCTTGCGCGTTCACTCGGTCAGGCGTTGGATCTGATCCGGTTCAGCGTGCCGCCAGCGATGCCAAGCCCCGGCGTCCTTGGCCTCTTGGCAATGGTGATGTGGCTGGTAGGGACCCTGTTCGCCTGGGGCGCCACGAGGGGGCCGTTGTGGGCCACGGTCATCCCGTCGATGGTCGTCTACTTCCAGTTCGCGGTCTTCGATCGGGGCTCGGCGGGCCTCGGATGGACGGCGGCAATCGCGGCCACCATGGCGTTCACAGCAGCGGCTTTCGCCCTTCACTCACCCCGCGGGATCGGAGCTATGACCACCGAGCGCGGATCGTCGCTGCGCAAGCGGTCTCCCGGTGTGTCCCTCTCCGCCGCGGGGGTGGTTGCCGTGGCGGCCTTCGCTTTAGCCAACAGCGTCGTCGGGATCGTGCCCCAGTATGGCAACGTTCCCTGGCGCACCGATGGAAGCGGATACGGCATAGGAGGCGGAGGTGTGGCCTTCAATCCGCTGGTCGATCTACGTCAGAGGATCATCAACCGAACCAATCAGGTGCTCTTCCGGGCCACCCTGGGCGAAGGGGCTCCGCCTCCCGACCAGATCTACTGGCGGATGGACACCCTGGACATTTTCGATGGCGAAGCGTGGAGACCCTCCACGGGTTCTATTACCAGTTACCAACCGGGTGAGGTGATCGGTGTTAGTCGCGACATCTATCGAGGAACCACCGCCGAGCTGCTCCAACTGGTGCGCATCGAGGCCCTGCGTGGTGAGTTGGTCCCGGTGGCGGGCATAACCCAAGAGATTCAGACGGCACCCGGTGGAATCCGTCCCGCCGCCTTCCAGGTATCCCCAAACGCCAGCATCATCTACCCCTCGGGCCTGCGGCGCGGAGACATGGTTCAGGTGGCAGCGGTCCTTCCCCTCTATGAGACCGACCTCGGAGTGCTCGCCAGGGGAACCGACGGTGAGTTGAGCCCCCTGTTCGCCAACGCCGCGGAGGCCGGTGTCTTCCAGGTCGCTGGTGCGACTCCGGCCAGACAGAGTCTTCCCCCGCCCGACCTTGGCTTCTACACCAAAATCCCTGACGACCTGCCTACTGCGATCAGGGACATTGCCCTGGAACGGACCAGGGGGGCAACCACCGACTTCGAACGGGCCTGGATGCTCCAATACTGGTTCCGTGACAGCGGCGACTTCACTTACTCGACGGACGTGAGCACCGGCCACTCGGCATTGCGGCTCGAGGAGTGGCTCGCCGATCCCCGAAGCCGAAACTACCGGATCGGGTATTGCGAGCAGTTCGCTGCCTCCATGGCCGTCTTGGGCCGGGCCCTGGGAATACCCAGCCGAGTGGTGTGGGGTTTCACCCCAGGGACCACCGTGGTGAGGGACGGTGTCGAAGTGATCGAGATACGGGACACCAACGCTCACGCCTGGGTGGAGATGTGGATGGAGGGCGTGGGTTGGGTCCGATTCGACCCCACTCCACGCGGTGAGTTCCAGCCGGAGAGCCTCACCGCAGCCTTCGATCCCACCGCCTTCACCCCCGAGCCCGACACGGGGAGCAGCCTGCAGGCGCCTGTCCCCGACGAGTTCCGCGAGCTCCGTACCGATCCTGCCGAGACCCTCCTCGACACCCCTACCTCCAATCCCGGGTTCTGGTTGTGGGTGATAGCCGCCCTCCTCACCCTGGGTCTGGTCGCACCTGCCGCCAAGTCCCTCCGCAGACGCTGGCGCCTTCGACGTATCCGGACCGGAGACATCATCCCGGTGTGGGAGGAGATCGTCGACCGTCTTGTCGATGTGGGCGAACCGGTCGACGATGCCCTGACCCCTGTGGAGCTGGCAACGCGATCGGACCAGATGCTCGTGCCCATCGCCGCCAGATACTCGGCGGTGATCTACGGCGGTGGAGCGGATGCCGCAGAGACCGACTTCGAGACCGTCGAACGTTGGTTCCGCCTCCGGTATCCACGTACGAAGAGGGTGTGGGCGACCCTCACTCCCCGCTCGCTGCTGCCACGCCGCTGAAGGTCAGGTCCCAGAGGCCTCGTCCAACTCCTCGTGGATGTCCTCCTCGACCCTACGGAGCATGGTGAGGAAGTGATCCCGGTCGAGTTCGAAGCGGGTCACGTCCTCTTCGACCTCACGGGTGATCTCGTCTATCGCCACGAAGAATGCCAGCTGACCCTGACGTAGGGCGTCTAAAAGCTCGCCTTCGTCGCTGCTCACCTGGAAGATCGAGCGGCCGTCGGTGACCAACTTGACCTCGGATAGGTGGGACTCCATGTTGCCCTCCCGACGTAGATAGTCCCATGCCCGCCTTACCCGTTGCAGCGACATACCGTTGTCGAGGAGGCTCTTCACCACCCGCAGGGCCACCAGGTCGCGAAAGGAGTAGAGGCGTCTAACTCCCGGCCGGCCTCCCGTTCTCTGGATCGAGGGACTTACCAGCCCCACCCGATCCCAGTAGCGCAGTTGGTGGTGTGTGCAGTTGGTGAGTTTGCATGCCTGATCGGCGGTGAAAGCCTGCTCCACTCTCTCCCTTCCCAAGAAAACCTCTCAGACGATCCCGGGGCTGGGAACCGTCTCCTACTCCCCTCGGCCTGTTCCCGCTCGGTCGGCGTCGGGGCGGCAACAATAGCCGAACCACGAAGGGACTGTTCCGTAGTCCGGGAAGAAGATCAGGAGGAAGGCTCTTCTTCCTTCTCCGGAGTCCAGCGGCGGTGCCGGAGGGCGTTGACCAGCGAGGTGGCCGAGGCCACGAGGAGGGCGAAACCGAGGGCGGCGACCCAGGTGATGTTCACATAGGCGATGATGATCGCCAGCCCGGCGATCACGCCCAAGGCGGAAAGCCTCACTCCGATCCGCGCCGGCGGCTCGATCCTCTGCACCGCCCGCACCAGGTCCGGGTCCTCGGCGAGGAACTGCCGCTCGATCTCCTCGAGGATTTTCTGCTCTTTGTCGTCTAGGGGCATCGCATCCACCTGACCCGTCTTGGCCTACACGGCTCTTGACTGAAACACTACACCGGGTTGGCGCTCATTCATCAGGGTATGTGCCCTCCTCGGTGCTGTCACCCTGAAGAAGACGGGCCGGCGCCACCGACGAGTCTCCGAATCTCTCCTTGATCTCAGCGACGGCTCGTTCGATGCGATCCCATCCTTCACCATCGCCGAATCGGAGCTGCCGGGGCTGGTCGTCGCTCTCCAGCGCCGAGACACCTATGCCCAGAAGGCGGACGGGACGGTCCAGGTCGAGCTGGGAGAGCAGTCCCAAGCCCTGACGGTAGAGGTCGCGGCTGGAGGAGATCGGGTCACCGTCGGTGTGACTCCGGGTCACTGTTGTGAAGTCTGAATATCGCACCTTGACCGTGATGGTGCGACCGACCATCCCGGCACGGTATAGCCGGGTAGACAAATCCTGGACCAGAGCGAGTAGTGCCGCCTCGATGAGATCCCGTCCTTGTAGATCTTCCTCATAGGTCCGCTCGACGGAGATCGACTTGGCTTCGGTGTCCGGCTTCACCCGACGCGGGTCGAGGCCATGGGAGAGGTCGTGGAGGTGGCGGCCGAGGCTGGGACCCAACTGGGAGATGAGACTGGATCTAGGAAAGGCAGCCAGGTCACCTACCGTTTCCACACCGAGACGCTGCAGAGTGGCCAGGGTCGCCGGACCCACACCCCAAAGAGCTTCCACAGCAAGGGGGTGAAGAAAAACGAGCTGTTCGTCCTCGGCGACCACTTTCAGGCCATCCGGTTTGGCTGCCTGGGAAGCCAGCTTGGCAACGAATTTGGTGGCGGCCACGCCCACGGACGCCGGGAGGCTCAGCTCAGAGCGGATCTTCTTCTTGATGGCATGGCCGACCGCCTGCGGGGATTCGAAGTGTCTTCGCAGTCCGGAAACATCCAAGAAGGCCTCGTCGAGGCTGAGGCCCTCAACGAGAGGGGTGAAGGCGCGAAACAGCTCGAAGAGCTGGGCCGACACCTCCGCATACCGACCACGGGACGGAGGGACCACCACAAGGTCCGGACAGGCTCTAAGGGCGAGAGCCGTCGGTTGGGCGGAGTGAACGCCCGTGGCTCGCGCCTCATAGGAGGCGCTGGCGATCACACCCCTGGGACCGGTGCCTCCAACGGCCACCGGAATGCCCCGCAGGGAAGGGTCGCGGAGCCGCTCCACCTCCACGAAAAAGGCGTCCATGTCAACATGGAGAATGCTCTCGGCCCACACACGGCAAAGGTAGCGACGAACCTTCCCGGAGGAGATACCCGGATGTGGCCGCCGACGGCACCAAACTAGAGGTATGGCTGCCCTCGTTCACCTGGTGAGACACACCCAGATCGCAAATCCGGAGGGTCTCGTATGCGGCGCCCGCCCCGGCTTCGGCCTCTCGGAGTACGGGGTGGAGCAGGCTCGCCGTGTCGGCAGGTATCTGGGGCCGAGGCCCGTAATAGCCATCTGGTCGTCCCCTTTGGAGCGGGCGCTTCGCACCGCCGAGGAGATCGCAGCCCGGGTGGGGGTTCCGGTCAAGGTACACGACGATCTCGGTGAGTGGAGCCTCTTTGACCGCTGGGCGGGGCATCGCTGGGCCGAGATTCCCGAGCTGTTCCCCGGTGAGCTGGAGGCTTATCGCGACCATCCCTTCGATCTCCCCTCCGCCGAAGAGAGCATGGCCGAAGTGGCAGAGCGAATAGCCGGCTTCGCCCGAGCCATCGACGAGGCCCACCCCCACGGAGATGCGATCATCGTCTCCCACCAAGATCCGATCCAAGCGGGACGTCTTCGGCTCCTCGGCTCGCCCTTGGACACCTTCAGCCAAGGAAAGCCCTCCCCAGGAACCGTGATCACGCTCCGGCCGGGAACATCGTGGCGGGAGGAAACCGTGTGGTCGCCGGAGGACACCCCGCGGTTCGGTGAGCGACCCGGTCTGAGAGCGGTGGAAACTTCGGGGAGTCCGACTTCAGCTTGAGAGCCCCAGGCGCGACAATCGCGCCGTGTTCTCTCGGCTAGCACCAGCTGCTCCTCTGGCCGCATCCCTGGTCTGGGCGGCGGCGTTCGCCACCGACCCTGGGGCATTGGATGCAACCGGAACCGTCCTCGCCGTCACCGATCTGCTCCTAGCGGCGACCGTGGGCGTCGTGGGGATGGTCTTGAGCGGAGGACGTTGGGCGAGGCGTCTGTCCCTCGGAGTCTGCGGAGGCGGCTACTTGCTGGCCGTCCTGAGACCCATCGACGTCCTGTGGTGGACAGGCATCGTCCTGACCTCCTTGGCCGCCTTGCTCCTCCATCTGCCGGTGGTGACCCGCCACATCCGCAAGCTTCCTTCGGCCTCGGGGCCGCCGCCCAAGGCCGTCTTAGTGCCCATCGCTCTGATTGTCGTGCCCTTCGCCCTGGCGGTCGGGTCGATGGGTGACACCCGACCCCTGGCATTGTTGACCTCGCTCACCGCGCTCCTCGCCGCCTTCTGGTATGTCAGGGTGCTGCCGGGTGGGCTGATCGCGGTCCGACTCCTCTGGCCTCTACTGGCCTTGGCGACGGCCTGGCCCCTGGGCATGCCCGCGGGACTCGTGTCGGTGGTGGCGGCCATCACCGTTGCGGCCTTCGCCTGGAGCAAGGAGGCGGGCCTGGCCTTCTATCCCCCGGTGGAACGGGGAACAACCGTCCCCATCCCCCCGGAGCTGACTCCACCAGACGTGCTCGACGCCGCCGACCTTGACGACCGGGGAAGACCTCGAAGGTGAGACGGTCCCCCAACCCCTGGATCCTCGTCCCGGCCCTGGCCATGGGGGCGCTCGCCGGGCTCATCGGATGGTTGGTGACCGAAGTGGGCTGCCGGCCCCAGGCCCGTGGAGGCTCGACGGGCTGTCCTGGGCTCGCCCTCGGAGTGGGGGTCGTCTCTGGTCTCGCCGTCACCGCAGGGACGATTCTGGTTCTCGTCCTCGTGTATCGCAGCCTCGCTGAATGGAAAGAACGACAGCAAAGGGCCGGTAGCCGGGAGGAACCGGACCGCTGACACACCTCTCTCTGGTTCAGCCGTTGAGCTTGGAGTGGACCAGATCTATGGCCTGGCCGACAGTGACGATGCTCTCGGCCTCCTCATCGGGTATTTTGATGTCGAACTCGTCCTCGAGCGCCATCAACAGCTCCACCACGCCGAGACTGTCAACATCGAGGTCCTCTTCGAAGTGGGCGTCGTCGTTGATCTTGTCGGCGTCAAGGCCGAGCTCGCTCACCAGAACCTCGGTGAGGCGCTCCGCAATCGCTTCTCTGTCCATTTGTTTCTCCTTCTATTCAGGGTCTTTGAGGCTTCTCCGCCCCGGGAAGTTACAGGGATAGTCCGCCGTCGACGGTGATCACCTGGGCTGTTATATATCCGGCGTCGTCGGTAGCGAGGAAGTCCACCACTCCGGCCACCTCCTCGGGCCTTCCGAACCGACCCAGGGCGGTGGAGTGCAGCACCTCAGTCCGGACCTTCTCGCCGAGCCCTTCGGTGAGGTCGGTTTCGATGAATCCCGGGGCCACCACATTTACCGTGATCCCTCGGGATCCGACCTCCTTGGCGACGGACTTGCTGAAACCGATGATGCCTGCCTTGGAGGCCGCATAATTGGCCTGGCCGGCGTTTCCCACCAGCCCGGCCACCGAGGCGACAGAGATCACCCGCCCCCATTTGGCCCTAAGCATGCCTCGCAGCGCTGCCTTGGTGCACAGGTAAACTGAGCGGAGGTTGGTGGAGATCACTTCGTCGAAGTCCTCTGTCCGCATACGCAGCAGCAGGTTGTCCCGGGTGATACCAGCATTGTTGACCAGGACCTCCAACGGCCCGAAGTTCTCCACCGCGGCTTCAAGCAGCCCAGCCACCTGATCTTCGTCGGAGACATCGGCGGCCACCGCCACGGCTTCACCGCCTCGGTCGTGGATCATGTCGACAACCTCGGCCGCGGCTGCCTCGTTGCGGGCATAGTTGACGACCACGCGATGCCCTGAAGCCCCCAGACGCAGAGCGATGGCCCGGCCCAGGCCCCTGGAGGCTCCTGTCACTAGAGCGACCCGATTCCGCCCGGCCTCGTTCACGTGAGCTTCTCAGGCAGCCCGTAGAAGTCGAAGTTGGGCTGGAGCAGTTCCATAGTGGTGAGATCGGTCGGAGGCAGCTCCGCGTCGCTCTCACCTAGGGGCGTCACCCGACTCCCCCATCGCAGGACCGCCGAAGCCCAGGTGAGGCCGGCTCCGAAGGCCGCTAAGACGACGATACTCCCCGGTGAGATCCTCCCGTCTTCAACCGCTTCGGTGAGCGCCACCGGGATGGTCGCCGAGGAGGTGTTCCCGTAGGAGTGGATGTTGACGTAGACCTTCGAGGAGTCGATTCCCAGCCGGCGGGCCGTGGCGTCGATGATTCTCACGTTGGCCTGGTGCGGTATCAGCAGGTCCACGTCCTCTAAGCCCAGACCCGCCTTTTCCAGTGACTTGGCTGCAGACTCGCCCATCTTGGTGACGGCCCGGCGGAAGACCTCCTGTCCCTCCATGTTGATGGCGCACATCGAAGGCGGCACCGGCTCATGGTTTCCGTAGGTTCCGTCGACGGGAACTTCGAGGATGTGAGCCACCGAACCGTCGATGCCGAGGTCGGAGGCGAGCAGCCCCACAGGCTCGTCCGTAGCCTCCAGGATCACCGCACCGGCACCGTCGCCAAAGAGAACACAGGTGGTGCGGTCGGTGAAGTCGGTGACATGGTGGAGCTTCTCTGTTCCGATGAGGAGCACCGTCTCGTGGTCACCAGTACGGATCATATTGGCCCCTACCACCAGCCCGTAGACGAAACCCGAGCAAGCGGCGTTGAGGTCCATGGCGGCGGCGTTCCAGGCCTCCAGCTTCCCCTGAACCTTGGAGGCGGTGGAGGGGATGATCGAGTCGCCGCTACAGGTGGCGACCAGGATCAGGTCCACGTCCTCAGGCCCTTTCCCCGCCGCGGCCAGCGCCCGTAGCCCGGCCACCACAGCCATATCAGAGGCCTCCACGTGGCTTATGCGCCGTTCCTTGATCCCGGTGCGGGTGGTGATCCACTCGTCGGAGGTGTCCACGAGTTGTTCCAGGTCGTGGTTGGTGAGCACATTGGGGGGCATGCACTTGCCCCAACCAGTTATCTCGGCGTTACGCATCTATCACTCCTGAGTCAGGCCATGGTACCCATGGCTTCCAAGGCGGAAGGGATGTCGTCGGGCTGGGAAACCGCTACCACCTGGGAGCCGGGAAGGGTACGACGTACCATTCCAGCGGTCACATCCCCTGGACCGACGTGAACGAACAACTCCACGCCTTGCTCTGCCATGTGAACCAGGCTGTCGGAGAACCGGACCGGAGACACCACCTGACGGGCCAGCATCTCGCCGATCGCCTCGGCACGGTGGGGACGAGCGGTGGTGTTCGACCACACGGGAAACGACGGTTCTGCCAGCTCCACTTCGGCAAGGGCTGCGGCGACCTCGGCGGCGGCGGGCTCCATGAACTTCGAGTGGAAGGCGCCTGCGACCTTGAGAGGAATGGCGCGACGCACCCCCAGTTCCCGGCCATGTTCCACCACCCATGCGATGTCGTCTGCACCTCCGGAGACCACCACCTGGCCTGGAGCGTTGATGTTGGCAACCTCCAGGGCACCGCCTTCAGAACGCCTCCGGGCCGCGATCTCCTCCACTAGATCCTCGTCGGCTCCAATGAGAGCTGCCATCCCCGAAGGAGCCAGGTCGGCGGCCCGGGCCATGGCTTCGCCCCGGCGGGCCACCAGCCTCAGGGCGGTGTCGTAGTCGAAGACGTCCGCCGCGGCTAGCGCCGTGTATTCGCCCAGCGAGTGTCCCGCGGCAGCCGCCGGTGGGCTATGGGCCTGTTCCGCCAGCATTTCCCAGAGGACATAGGAGAGGGCGAATAGTGCTGGCTGAGCATGCTCGGTTCGGGTGAGTTCCTCTTCGGGCCCCTCAAGACAGAGACTCCTCAGCGACCAGCCGAGGATGGCCTCGGCCCTTTCGCCCAGCAGATCGGAGCGGGCCTCGAACAACTCCGCCCCCATGCCCACGAACTGGCTGCCCTGACCGGGAAAGAGAGCCGCGTACTTCATTGTCGTCTCGGACCCTTCACCACAGCATCGGGTTACGACAACGCCTTGAAAAGCCGGTCTACGTCGGCGGCGTCGACGTCGCGATGGGTGACCAGACGCCAAGCCGTCCCGAAGGGAGGGTTGGCCTTTATGCCACCGGCGTCGAAGCGGCCGGCTACCTCAGACCAGGGCATGCCCACCTTGGGGAAGTCCAGCACCAGGATGTTCGTCTCCACCTTCGACACGTCGATGGCGTCGGGGAACAGCTCGGCCAGCCCCTCGGCGAGGCGTTTCGCCAGCAGATGGTCTTCGACGAGCCGGTCGCGGTCGGCCAGGGCCACCCGGGCAGCGGCGGCGATCACTCCGACCTGGCGCATGGTGCCCCCCAACCGTCGTCGCAGATAGCGGATCTCGGTGACGACCTCCTCGCTACCACAGATGATCGAGCCCACGGGGGCGCCCAGGCCTTTGGAGAAGCAGAACTGGATCGTGTCGGCCGTCGCCGCGAACCTGTCGGCAGGCACCCCCGTGGCGGCAACTGCGTTGAAGATGCGCGCTCCGTCGAGGTGTATGGCGAGCCCATGTTCCCTGGCCTCCGCCGAGGTGGCCTCCATCAACTCGATGGGGATGACCCGCCCTCCGCTCATGTTGTGGGTGTTCTCCCAGACCATGAGTCCGATCCGGGGAAAGAACCCGACCATCGCCATGGCGGCTTCGACGTCTTGGGGAGTGATGCGACCGCCTTCACCCGCGACGGTGCGAAAGCCCACACCCGCCAGGGCCTGGGGCGCCCCGGCCTCGATGGAACGGACGTGGCTGGACTCGTGCGCCAGCACCTCTTCGCCGGGGTGGGTGTGGTAGAGGATGGCTAGCTCGTTTCCCATCGTGCCCGAAGGAACGAAGATCGCTGCCTCCTTGCCTGTGATCTCGGCTGCCTCCTCTTCGAGGGCGATGACCGTGGGGTCGTCTCGGTAGACGTCGTCTCCGACAGCAGCATCGGCCATGGCGCGGATCATCGCCTCGGTGGGGCGGGTGACAGTGTCAGAGCGAAAGTCGGCTACGCCGTCGGGAAAAGCCATGGGCGCATCGTATAGCCCCTCAGAGGCGGGTAAGGCTGGCAGCGATCCGTTCTACAGCCTCGAGGATCCGAGCTTCGTCCTCCACGAGGGCGAAGCGCACGAACCCTTCGCCCGACTCACCGAAGCCGGATCCGGGGCTGACGGCGACCCCAGCTTCCTCCAGCAAGTGGATGGAAAAGGCAAGGGAGCCGTTCTCGGCGTAGGGTCCCGGGATCTGGGCCCAGACAAACATCGTCCCGGCGGGCTTGTCCATCTTCCAACCCGCTTCGTTCAGCCCGCCCACGAGGGCGTCGCGCCGAGCCCGGTAGGTGTCGTTGACTTGAGCAACGAAGTCGTCGCCAGAGGCCAGGGCTTCCGCGGCGGCGAGTTGGATCGGCTGGAAGGTCCCGTAGTCGAGGTATGACTTCAGCTTCGCCAGCGCGGCCACGACTTCTGAGTTGCCCACCAGGAAGCCGACCCTCCATCCGGCCATCGAATGCCCCTTGGTGAGGGAGTAGAGCTCCACCGCGACCTCCTTGGCCCCGGGCACTTCGAGTATCGACGGAGGCCGGTACCCATCGAAGGCAACATCGGCATAGGCGAAGTCGTGTACGACCACCACGTCGTGGACCCGGGCGAAGTCGATGAGCCTGGCGAAGAAGTCGAGGTCTACGGTCTTAGTGGTGGGATTGTGGGGGAAGCTGACGATTATCACCCGTGGCCGAGGCCAGGAGTCGAGGAACATCCGGTTGACCACCTCGAAGTAGTCCTCTTCGGAACTTATCGGCGCCCGGCGAACCTCGGCACCGGCGATGATCGGGGCATAGATATGGATCGGATAGGAGGGCTCGGGGACAATCGCCACGTCTCCGGGCTGGACCAGAACCCACATCAGATGGGAGAGGCCCTCCTTGGCACCGATGGTGTTCAGGACTTCGGTCTCCGGGTCCAGTTTCACTCCGAACCTTCGCTCGTAGCGGTCGGAGAGGGCGGTGCGAAGTTGGTGGATCCCCCGGGACACCGAGTAACGGTGGTTCGAAGGCTGACGTGCGGCCTTCACCAGGGTCTCCACGGCAGTCTCCGGGGAGGGGAGGTCGGGGTTACCGAACCCGAAGTCGATAACGTCCACTCCGGAGCGTCTCACCTCAGCTTTTCGCCGGTTCACTTCGGCGAAGGCATACGGTGGCAGCATCCCGATCCTCCGAAAGTCCATAGCGACGGACAAGCTAGCGGTCCCTGGATTCAACCAACCGGATTTGCAGATCGGGTTCAGCCGGAGATGCGGTCGACCAGCGCGGTGATCCGCCGCGGAAGCACCGAGCGGGAGAGACCCAGAAGATCCTGGATCAGGTCGAGGATATCGCCTGGGCCGTCCCAGTGCTCGCGAACCAGGTCAGGGCCAGCGCGGTGGATCAGGGACTCGAGGGCAAGCATGACCAGGAGCACATCGTCGGCCCAACCCACGACCGGGATGCTCTCGGGGAGTAGGTCTATGGGACTGGCGACATAAGCAGCAGCAAGTCCCAATGTGAGCTTGGCGCGGCGTGGAACCCGGGTATCCCGCAGCAGGCGGCCAATGAGCTTGATGAGGCTAGGGAAGGTGTTCCACGCTTCTCTCATCTCCAACCGGGAGCCCGTCGCTGCTCCCTCGGGTGGGATTACGCCGTCAGGGGTGACTCGCTGGGTCATTCGATCTCGATCTTCTCCCGAAGCGAGCCGTCGTCTCGCTCAGTGCCGTCTTCGCCGATCGACCCTATCTCCTCTATTACTGCTTCGACCGCCTTCAGGCTCTCCACAAGGGCCTGCATCAGGTGGTAGGCGGCCCTCTTACCTGCCCGGATTACCGCCTCTCTAGCGGGGTGAGCCTCGGTCATGGGCTCGCCTCGGGGTCACCGAAGGAGACCTGGAGGGTTCCCCCTTCGAGGCGGGCCCGGGTCACCTCACGCCGGTGAAGGGCATCGGGGAGGATGAACGACCGCCGGTAGGGGCCCACCCTTATGAACAGCTCATGTCCGTGGCGGTAGACGTCCAGGTCGGATTTGTCCACGAAGGGGACGTCGAGCTCCATGGTCACCCCAGCTTGGCTCTCCACGATGCGGAACGGGCTCCGCGCGGCGAAATCTCGCACCGGGTCCCGGTCCCGGTATAACTCAGAGGCCATCAGGCGCAGTCGATCCACTCCCACCATCTCATCGTCGAAGAGTCGGAGCCGGAGCCGGCGAACCTCAGCAAAGGCCTCGTCGACGACGTCGAGGTGGCCCTTCTGGATGGCACGCCAGCGCTCGAAGTAGGGGTCGGAGATCATGTCAGGAAGCACCCGGTTGACCACCACTGCGTCAACCCCGTACCCGAAGAGTCCCAGGTAGCTGTAGGTCCTACGAGCCTCATCGATCACCATCTTCTCGGGATTGACCACCAGCCGGGCGGTGGTGACGTCGGGACGATACATCAGGTCACGCACTTCTTCGATCCCGGTGAACACCGACTGAGCTGCCACGAAGACCTCGTCTTCGGGCACGGGAAGGTCAGTTAGCCTGGTCAGCAACGGACGGGCGGCTTTCATCAGGCGACGCTCGGTGGGCATCACTTTCTCGAAGTACCACGAAAGAACTTCAGGAAGGGAGAGCAGTCGAAGGGTCTCGGCTGTAGGGGCGCAGTCCACCACCAAGACATCGAACTCACCGGAACGGGCGTGACGGTTGACCTCCAGGAGGGCGAACAGCTCGTCCATTCCGGGGAACACCAGAAACTCCTCGGCTTCAATCCCGGCCGCCCCTCCCCAATCGAGCACTTCCATGAGCTGGCGTCGGATCGCCCCCCAGTACCGGTCTAGCTGACGCTGAGTGTCGATCTGCTGACCCTGGAGGCCATCGGCAACAGGAGTGGGATCCGTGCCCAGCCTCATGGCCAGAGCATCGGCCAGGGAGTGGGCAGGGTCGGTGGAAGTGACCAGGGTTCTGTAGCCCGCGTCGGCTGCGGCGAGGGCGGTGGCCGCAGCCACGGTGGTCTTTCCCACTCCTCCCTTGCCGGTGACCAGGACTATGCGCATGGTTCAGCTCACTTCGGTAACACGCTTACGGAGACCGCGGAGGGCAGTGGTGATGATCTGCTTCTCTGCCTGCCGGCGGAGGAAACCAGGGATGGTGAAGTTCGGTTCCACACTGAGGGCATAGACCACCTCAGTAGCACCATTCACCGGAGTGAACTGATAGGACCCATGGAGCGACTTCACATCCTCGCTCTCCTCCGCTTCCCAGCTCAATACATGGGGGCGGTCGTGGGTGTAGCGCAGCACGTATTCGATCTCTTTGATGAAGCCTTCCACCACGAAGCGTGCCCGTAACACCCGGCCCTCGTCGTCGGCCTCCAGTACTTCGACCTCCCGTACCCCGGTGGCCCACTCTGGATAGGAGGCGACGTCGGCGGCAACGTCATAGAGGGCCTCGGGCGAGGCATCGATTTCCAATGTCGAGAAGGTTCCTTCGCTCATGATCCCGGTATGTAACTGGCCAGTCCGAGGCTAGCCCAGGTGGCACGGCACCACTACTGCGTCCCGGAGTCTGAGGAATCGTCCCGTGGCCCGGAAGTATCCCGCATTCACACACCGGGTGGCGCCAAGACGCCAGGTCGTGGCCTGGGGCTGGTGAACGTCGCCGTAGAAGTGGAATCGGGGCTGTCGGGAGCGGAGGTAGTCCCTTATCGGTGCCGAACCCCTCTCCTCACGGCCGGTGATCACGTCCCTGCGGAGGGGCGGCACCGCGGGAGGAACGTGGGTGCAGAGAATGTCAACCTCACCGAGGCTGTCCAGCAGTTTGATCATCTCCTCGTCGGGCACTTCTCCGTCAGCTCGGAGCGGGGTGGCGATCCCTCCGCCCACTAGACCCAGGCGGAGACCCTCGACCTCTACTACCTCGCCGTGGACGTAGCGCCATCCCTCCGGCAGGATCTCCATCAGCTGACGGGGCCGGTCGACGTTCCCGTGGATCACCAGACCCCGCCCACCCTTCAGGGCACCAGCCACCTCCTCGTACTGCCGCTCGATGGCCTCGGTGATCGCCTGTCTGACTTCGTCCCGTCGATCCCGCATCTCGGCGGCCCACAGGGACCTCATGGTCTGGTAGTCGCCTTCGGCCCGAGACTTCGCCGATTCACGAGCGAAATCGAGGCCGAGAACCTGGGCGACCGCACCCTCTCCGGTGCGGTAGTCGGTGAGGTTTACCAGGTCTCCCAAGATGATGATCTCTTCGCCGGTATCAACCAGGCGGCGGAGGGGCTCCACCGCGCCGTGGACGTCGGAGACAAAGATCACCGTTCGTCGACCCTCGCCAGCGAGTAGCGGACCCAGAGCACGGTCAGGACGGCAGCCACTACGGCGATCCCCAACGAAACCGGCCAGGGGAAGTCGAGGGGCGAGAACTCGGCCGACATGCCCGCCATCCCGAACCCCACCAGGGCCCCCACCGCGGCATTGCCCTTCACGCCCCAGCGGCGAGATGGATCACGATACGGTCGGCCTACGTTGTCGGCGAAGGTGCCACCGAGGATCACAAAGAGCAACCCCAGGACCCCCAACACCAGCGACACCGCATAGAACTTCACCATCATCGCTAACGGTAACCCTGAGAAGAAGGTCGATCACGACACTTCTCGGTGACGTGGGACGAGGCGAAGTCTCGGGACCAGACCCTCCCCCGCCAGATTGTCGAGGGCGGTGACCTCGGCGTCGCTCAGTTCGACCGGCGTCGGGGCGAGCAGGAAGGTCACCACGCACTCATCACAGGCCGCGGTAGCTCTCATGGCGCAGTCTTGGCAATCAATGATCATTCGTACCTCCGAGGATCAACCTACGGAGTCGGTGTGACACTTTCCCCCGACGGGGCCCGTCACCTATGGGGGATGTTCGGTGGTGTAGACGTGTCCGAGGGGGCTGGTCCACTGGTAACGGTGGTTGGGGAGGCGTTTGAGGGTCCATCGGATATGCCGGCAATGGTGGTGGTGTCGGCAGAGGGGACACATTTGGTCTTCTCGGGTCTGGCCGCCTTCTTCTACGGGGATGTTGTGGTCTAGGTCACAGTGATGGGCGGAGGCCCGGCATCCGACGAACACGCAGGTGGGGTAGCGGGCTCGGATACGCCGTTTCATCTGGGTTGTGGGTCTTCTGCTGGTGGTTCCTACCCAGACCGGCTGGTCCTGGTGGGTGAGGGTGATCTGCCATTCGCTCCCATATTCTGCGGCGACCTGACGTGCGATATCAGCTACCACTGGGCCGAACCCGGGGATCTCGCCTGGAGCCTCGGACAGGCCGGCGAGGGTCTCTAGGTCGACACGAATGTCCACTACTCCTCTACCACCCGAGGCCGGACTGGTATGGGGTCTCCCGCAGAGGAGATCCAAGAACACATCAGCTCGCAGCTGGTCCAGGGTGCGGGTCTCCCCGGAGGTTTTGAGACTGCGGGCTAGCTGGTCGATATAGGCTCGGGCTTCGGCCACCTTCTCTACGGGGAGACGCCAGCCGCACAGGTTGGCGGTCCCCTCCCAATTCCGGGGCGCTTCCACACAACGGGTGGTCTTCGACTCCTCGTAGGCCTCCACCGCGGAAACCGGATCGGCTTCAGCCACCAGTCTGGCAAGGCGGGCCCGTATCTGCCCGCAGGTCCACCCCGACGCCTTCACCAGGATCTTCTCAGTGAGATCTTCGGCTACCCCAGGGGCCACACCGCAGAGGCCGTCGACGATCATATGGGCCTTGGCCACATCGATACGCCCCTCATAGAGAGCCTCCCAGATACGGGGATGATCCCGGAACAGGCTCTCAGCGAAACCCAACCTGCGTTGAGCGGCACGGAAAGTCAAAGTCAACGCGGCTTCTACCTCCCCGCAGGTGGCCTCCCACATCTCCGCTATCGAATACTCACCGTCCGCCGCCTCCACCTC
The DNA here is from genome assembly GCA_046756405.1 of Acidimicrobiia bacterium. Lineage (GTDB taxonomy): Bacteria > Actinomycetota > Acidimicrobiia > Spongiisociales > ZC4RG35 > JBHHWH01. The sequence goes on from JBHHWH010000017.1 coordinate 18,796, forward strand.
AGCGTCGAGGATCCGCACCAGGGTTTTCTCATGTAACGCCTGAAGATGGGCGATCAGCCTCGCCTCCGCCCGCAGCAACACCACCAGGTCGTAGCCCGACAGGGAATCCCGGTCCACCAGCTCAACAATGTCAGCCAGAAACGACCCCGGTGTCCACTCATCCAACCCAGCCGGAATCCCACCGGCCAGCGGATCCCACACCGGCCCCTCAGCCGGAACAGAATCCACGGGCATCTCTATAGCGAACATGTGTACGATATTACAACGCGGGAGAGACAAAATAAAGAGCCTTAGAAAGATTTCTCAAGAAACCTCTGAGCCCATATTGAGCGACTAGTGTGACCGCCGCATCGTGATTCCGAAGGTGCCCCCCTATTAGTACCGCCGCAGGCCTAGCCGTCGTCGCACTTCTACTACTGGTCAACGCCTTCTACGTTGCCGGTGAGTTCTCCTTGATCACGGTGGAGCGGAGTCGTCTAGCCCGCCTCGCCGGCGAGGGAGATCGGGGCGCGAGGAGTCTCCTCGACGCGCTCAGCAACCTGTCCTTCCATCTATCCGGCGCCCAACTCGGTATCACGGTCTCTTCGATCGTCCTCGGGTTGGTTGCCGAGGCCACTTTGGGTCGGACCTTCGAACCCCTGCTAAGGCTGGTTGGGCTTCCCTCGGGTGCCCTCGGAGCCACCACGATCTTCCTAGCTCTGGCCTTCGGCACCAGCCTCCAACTGGTGTTCGGCGAGCTGGTACCCAAGAACCTCGCCATCACCTTTCCCTATCCCACCGCCCGTCGGGTAGGCATCCAGATGCTCTACGCCAACCGCATCCTGGCCCCGGTGATCAAGCTCCTCAACGCCGCAGCCAACGCCACGATCCGCCTCATGGGCATAGAGCCCAGAGAGGAACTCGCCGGGGTCAGGTCTTTAGAAGAGCTGGAACTGATCATCCGTGCCTCGGGCGAAGGGGGGCTTCTAAGCGACGAGCAGCTTGGCCTGCTCACCCGCTCCATAGCCTTCACCGAAAGCCTCACCTCCGATGTCTTGATTCCCCGGGTGCAAATCATCGGTCTCCCCGATACGGCCACCGTCGCCGACCTGCAGCGTGTGGCGGTTGAGTCCGGGTTCAGCAGGTTTCCTGTCTACCGCCAAGACCTCGACAACATCATCGGTGTCGCCCATGTCAAGGACAGCTTAGGGGTCCCGCCGGAGAGGAGGGCAACGGAGCCGATAACACATCACATGCGACCGGCTTTGGTCATCCCTGAGTCCCAACCCTTGGATACGGTCCTTTTCGAATTGAGGACCCGTGGGTCGGGGATGGCTGTGGTAACCGACGAATACGGGGGCACTGCCGGAATCGTCACCTCGGAAGACCTCCTCGAAGAAATCATCGGAGAGATCCGGGACGAACACGACCAAACAACCGAGGAACCCACCAGGCCCGATGAACTTTCAGGTCTACTTCACCGCCATGAAGTCGAGGCTGCTATCGGGTTCGAGTGGCCTGAGGGTCGATACGAGACGCTCGGAGGTCTCATCACGGCCGAGTTGGGCCGCCTCCCTCAGGTTGGCGCCCGAGTCGAGGTCGAAGGGTGGACCTTCGAGGTCGTCGCCGTGGACGGATTCCGTGTCGATCGGGTCCGGGCCTATCCGCCGGAGAGGGACGGGCTGTGAGCCTGCTGGCAGTCTTGATCACGCTGCTCTTGGTGCTGGTCAACGGGTTCTTTGTGTCCGTGGAGTTCGCCTACACGGCCTCCCGTCGCCACGTACTCGAAGACCTAGCTGAGAAGGGCAGCCGTTTTGCTCGGTGGGCGCTGGCCTCCATGAGCGACCTGCCAGTCACCTTCGCCGGCGCCCAATTAGGTATCGCCGCTGCCTCCCTCGCCCTCGGCTTCGTCATAGAGAATTCCCTGGAGTCATCCTTCGAAGGCGTCTACCTCACCCTCGGGCTTCCCGAAGGGACCGTGGCGGCGGCGGCGGTTACCACGGCCCTGGTGGTCATCTCCTTCATCCACAACGTCTTCGGGGAGATGGCCCCCAAGAACGCCACGATTGCCGCTCCCGAAAGAGCAGCCCTCCTTCTAGCTGCTCCCTTCCGCGGCTACCTGGTTCTCTTCCGTCCCGCGATCCTCTCCCTGTCCTGGGTGGCCGGTGCCATCCTCAGACTCTTCAGGGTTGAGCCCCGGAACTCGGTGGAGATGTCCCCTTCGGCCGACGACATCGCCACCCTGGTCAGCACCATCGGGGCCGGAGGCATCATCGATCCCAGCTCCTCCCGGCTGCTCAATTCGGCACTCAGATTCCGCAAGACTCTCGTTTCGGAGGTGATGGTGCCGCGGCCAGATCTGGTTGCCCTACCGATCACTGCGACCCCTGCCGAGTTCGAGCAGACCGTCGTCCGGACTGGCCACTCGAGGATCCCTGTCTATGACGGCAACCTCGACGACATCCAAGGTTTCGTCCACGCCAAGGACTTGCTCGCCGCGCCCGCGGGGAAACGCCACCAGCCCCTGGACCGTAAGTTGGTTCGACCGGTCCCGGTAGTGCCCGAGACGATGCCGGTCTCTCCCGTGTTGGAGATGATGCGATCCGAGGGAGTTCACCTGGCGATAGCCATCGATGAACACGGCAGCGTCTCGGGATTGGTGACTCTGGAGGACATCGCAGAGGAGCTGGTAGGAGAGATCCGGGATGAACACGACATACGGGAGGTCATGGAGATCCGCCCTGCCGGCAAAGACCGCTATCTGATAGCGGGCCAGACCCGCACCGACAGGCTACGGAGCCTGGGGGTGAACCTCCCCGAAGGCGAGTACGAAACAGTGGGGGGCTTCGTCATGGCGAAACTAGGAAGAGTTCCGCGACGGGGCGACACTGTGATCACCGACAGCTTCGAGATCACGGTACGAAGACTGGACGGACGCCGGGTCCGCGAAGTAGAACTTCGACTCATCGGCGACAGCGGGGAAGCTCCCCCTACAGGCCGATCAGGGTGAGGGCGCCCACCAAGTACTCCTCGTGGTCGGTCACCGGGATCGGGTCGGGACCGAAGGTAGGTTCCAGTTCCCGCGCCCGAGAAATGGTCTCATCTAGCTTCACCGACACCGCTTCCTCCATGATCGAGGCCACGGGAGCTTCTCCAGCGGCCAATAGCTTCTCCCGGCGCACCAGCCCGACGAGCCGGCCTTCGTCCGCCACGGCCAGGGTCTGCTCGTTGTGGAGCCGGAGAGTGTCGTCCGCCTGACGCAACGGACCTACGTAGACCGGCTCCTCCATGAACCGAAACACCCTGTCGGGTGCGCTGCGAACCACAACCGCCCCGGCCTGGGCAGTTCTTCTCAGGCGGGCACCAGGACCCAGCATGGCCCGCTGCACCCATGAGCCGCCGGGGGCACCTAGAACCAGGAGCGCCCCTTCATCGAGGTTTGCTACCAGGTCGCCCACGCTATCCACTTCCACGATGCGACGAATCAGCCCGGAGAACCGCGAACCGATCTGGTCGAGAAGCTCGAACCCTGTCCCCGGGTCCTCCCCCGGGCGGACGGCGAAGACCATCTCTCCGTCCACTTCGAGGGCAGCGGCCAACCGGTCGGCGACCTCAGCTGAGAGCAGGGAGTGTGGACCTCCGGCCACGGTGGCGGTCACCTTGGTCACCTCGTCGGGGTTGAAATCCACCGGCACCGCCACATTGACCAGATCAAAGCTGCCGGGGAGACGCCGGGAGACAAGCAAATCGGCCCGGTTCTCGATGCACTTATCCGCCAGGTCGCCGGTGACCCTGGGACTGTCACTGCCCCCGATCAACCTGGCGAGTTCGGCGCATCCCTTGCCCCTGGTCCAGACCACTGAAGGCTTGTCGTCTTTACCGGACCTCAGGTACATCACCTACCTCGAGTGTGTCATGCCGGCGATCTCATCTGCTACCCGCACCCTATGTTGGAGGGACGTGTTAGTGACCGCATTGTCTCTGGTCCGACAGGATGGCTCCTCAAGGTGACATTATTGGCCCTATGGAGTTCGCCCAAGTCCTAGCCCGTCGCCGGATGGTGAGAAACTACACCTCGGACCCGGTGGATTCTGCTGCCCTGCAACGGATCGCATCCGCTGCCCTACGGGCTCCATCGGCCGGCAACAGCCAGGGCATCGCGGTGGTAGTGGTCACAGACCCGCAGCGTCGCGCCGCCATCGCCCGTCTCGCCGGAGAGGAGGAGTATGTGGCCAGGGGCTTCGACCCTTGGATCTCCCGGGCTCCTGCCCATCTCGTCATCGCTGTGAGCGAGAAGATCTACCGGGATCGCTACTCGGAGCCCGACAAGCTGGGACCCGACGGCAAGCCCATCGAATGGCCGGTTCCCTACTGGTGGGTGGATGCCGGCGCCGCCATGATGGCCGTCCTCCTCGCCGCCGTGGACGAGGGACTCGCCGCCGGCTTCCTGGGGGTCCACTCCACCCCCGACCTAGGGAAGCTGGTCGGGTTCCCCGACCACTTCTTCCCCATCGGTGTGGTCACTATTGGGCATCCTGCTCCTGACCGGCGCTCGTCGAGCCTCGACAGACCGAAGAGAGGGCCTGAGGAAAGGATCCGCTGGGAGACCTGGACCGACTAAGTCACTCGCCCGGAGGAAGCAACCGTTCCAGCACCTCCAGAGCCTCCGCCATATCGGCCTCGCGTACCAGCACCCTCACCCCTTCGCTGATCTCCAGGACCGGAATCGTGGAACTGGCGGAGTCAGCTTCGACGAACGCCTCGATACCCGCCGACTCCAACTTGGCCCGAATCAGGTTGGCCTCCGCCAACGATCCGTAGGTACCAACGAGGGCAGGGCGCATGAGCGAACTCTAGGTAGTACCGGTGCGATACTGGTCGTCTATGACCAGCTTCGAGGTCACTTCGACAGCGAACCCCCGGATCAAACGCCTCATCCGCCTCCGGGAAGACCGGAGGTTTCGTCATCGGAAAGGACTGTTCATCATCGAAGGCCCCCGGCTTCTGGCCAGGGCCATCGAAGCGGGCTTTGAACCCGAGGAGGTCTACTGGGACGGCTCCACGCCGATCCCCTGGAACGGACCGTCGATTCTCGTGGAGCCGTCGGTACTCGACCGGGCCTCTTACCGTCGCAAGTCGGAGGGCGTCATCGCAGTGCTCCCCCAATTCCCAACAGGGTTGGATTCCCTCCCCCCATCTCCTACCTTTCTGTTGGGTGCCGAGAACCTGGAGAAACCGGGGAATCTAGGAGCGATGCTCCGTACCGCGGACGCGGTGGGAGCCGAAGGGTTCGTAGTGGTCGGTGCGGGGGTAGATCCCTTCAACCCGAACGCGATCCGGGCCTCGACGGGAGCCCTACTCACCGTACCCCTCGCCCTGTGCACCCTCGAGGAGCTGGTCGGCTGGCTGAGCGATCGCGACATTGAGCTGATCGCCGCCACACCCGATGCCGACAAGACGGTCTGGGAGGTGGATCTCACCCGACCCTGCCTTCTTCTGGTGGGGGCGGAAGACCAAGGCCTGACCGCCGCGGCTCGAACCGCGGCCAGGGCCCTCGTCTCCGTGCCCATGGCCGGCTCCGTCGATTCCCTCAACGCCTCGGTCACCCTGGCGGTCATGGCCTATGAGGCCGCCAGGCAGCGCTCCCTCCTGAATCCTTGACACCGAACAGGTGTTCGGAGTAGGCTGCCCCGGGCCGTGGCCCTCTCCTTCCAGCCCAGCTTCGATGACCTGTCCGCTCCCCTCTTCGATGTCACCTTCTGCGTCCTCGACCTCGAAACCACGGGCGGGTCGGCGGCCGACTGTGCGATCACGGAGATAGGGGCGGTCAAGTACCGGGGCGGAGAGCTGTTGGGCACCTTTCAGACGCTGGTAGACCCCGGTGCCCCGATCCCGCCGTTCATCACTGTCCTCACCGGTATCACCCAGGCCATGGTGATACAGGCTCCTCCCATAGAGAGAGCGCTCCCCTCGTTCCTCGAGTTCCTCGGCGACTCGGTGATAGTCGGCCACAACGTTCGCTTCGACCTCTCCTTCCTACGGGCTGCCGTGGATCGATGTGGATATCCCCCTCTGGAGAACCGTTGGGTGGACACCGCGGCGCTGGCCCGGCGGCTGGTGCGCGGTGAAGTACGGAACCTGAAGCTGGCCACCCTGGCCGCCCACTTCCGCAGCCCGGTCCAACCCGTCCACCGGGCCCTGAGCGACGCCCAAGCCACAGCCCATGTCTTCCACACCCTCCTGGAGCGGGCTGGAACCCTGGGGGTGACCAACCTCGACGACCTGCTCCAGCTCCCGACAGCTCGGGGAGCGGCTCACTACGAGAAGATCAAGATGACCGAAGGGCTGCCCAGGACTCCCGGCGTGTACATATTTCGTGATCGGCAGGGCGTTCCCATCTACGTCGGTAAGGCCTCGGACCTCCGCAGCAGGGTTCGTCAGTACTTCTATGGGGACAAGCGGCGGTCCGTGGCCAACCTGATGCGGGAACTCCACTCCGTGGACCACATCGTCTGCAACTCCCCCATCGAGGCCGAGATCACCGAGCTTCGCCTCATCCACGCCCACCGTCCGCGCTACAACCGTCGTTCCCGACCACCCAAGAACTCCCACTTCGTCAAGCTGACCAACGAAACCTTCCCCCGCCTTTCCGTGGTCAGGATCCCCCGCGACGACGGTCTCGCCCTCCTTGGACCCTTTCGCTCCCGTCGGGCTGCCCAAGAGGTGGTGATGGCGCTCTGGGACGCCGTCCCCCTGCGCCGCTGCCGATCAGCGCCCCGTGGCGGCGGTCCGTGTGCTTCAGCCCAGATGGGTGTGGCGAGATGTCCCTGCGACGGCAGCCATGAGCCGACCGAGTACGCCAAGGTCGTCGAGGTCCTCCTCCGAGGACTCGACGGCTCCCCGACCCTCCTGCTCGATCCCCTGGTAGAGCGTATGCAGCGCCTCGCTCGGGAACAGCGCTACGAGGAAGCGGCCAGCGTCCGTGACCGACACAACCTGCTGGCTCGGGCCCTGGAGATTCGGAGAATCTGGAAGGCTCTCCTCGCGGCCGGACTCGTGGTGGCCGAGGACAGAAAGGGTCGATGCCTGGTCATAGATCACGGTCGGATGGTGGAAGGCGAAGCCGAAACAGCCCTCACGTCAACGGAACCTGAAGCAGACACTCGATCTACGCAGGTGCCTCCCGCCGTCGAAGCAGCCGAGGAGGCTCGCCTTCTATGGCGATGGCTGAGCCAGGATGCAGTGCGGCTTCTCGAGCTCCAGGGAATCCTCACCTTTCCTCGAGAGCCCATCACTGCACTCCGACCCGCGACGAGCAGAGCTGCCTGAGACACGGATGGTGGCTCAGTAGCCACCAAGTGCCTTTGGGGCGACCTAACCCAGCGAAGTTGGAAGAATGGGACCGATGTTGAGACGCTCGTTGATCCTTCTGGTGGTGCTCGCCGCCTGTGCAGGCCCCGTAAGCGAGGTCGGCCCCGATCCCGCCACCACCGGTGAGCTGCCGCAGATCAGCGCCGAGGAATTCGAGATTCTCCTCGCCGAGCTGGACAAGCCCGCCCTGGTGAACATCTGGGCATCATGGTGTATCCCCTGTCGCGCCGAGGCTCCCCTGCTCAATGCCGCCCACGAGAAGTTCGGGGACCAGATTGTTTTCATCGGGGTGGACGTCCAGGACACTCAGTCCGGAGCCCGTGAGTTCCTGGACGAGTTCGGTCTTGCCTTTCAGCATTACTTCGACCCCAACGCCGAGATCAGAGATCGCCTCGGAGGATTCGGGGTCCCCAACACCTTCTTTTTCGCCCCGGGAGGCGAGTTGGTCGACATGCATCTCGGCATCCTCGACGAGCGCACCCTCGCCCTGAAGATCGACGAACTGCTAAACGACGGCTCCTGAATGGAATTCACCCTGCTCTGGGCGGCGCTGACCGCCGTTGTCTCCATCTGGATCGCAGCCCGTATCTGGAAGGATCGGCTCCCTAAGCACACCACCGATCGTGTGGTGGGAGCGGCCGCCCTCGGCATGCTCGCCGGCCGTCTTGTTGCCATGGTTCTCCAGGGCGTCAACCCCTTAACCAACCCCGGTGACATTCTCCTCGTCCGGGGTGGAGTCCACACCGGCGCAGCCACTCTGGGGGCCATCGCAGCCTTCCTCTGGTCGGGAAAGGGAAACGTCAGGGATCTCGATCCGGCGGCTCCGGTCGCGCTCATAGGTCTCGCCGGCTGGCAAGCAGGATGTTTGTGGCGAGGCGGCTGTTTAGGCACGGCTTCGAGCCTCCCCTGGGCCTGGTCCGAGGCGGGCAGCTCGATCACCCGCCACCCCACCGAGCTGTACGCGGCCATGGGGATGCTGGCCGCGGCATGGCTGGTCCACCGGCTTCCGGAGAGGCTGCTCCTCCGCGCCGGAAGCGCCTTAGCCCTCGCAGCCCTGGTGCGGCTTCTCAGCGAGCCGGTACGACTGAGCCTGACCGGAGGCCCGTGGACCTGGTACCTGGCCGGCATCGTGTTAGGGGGCCTCGTGGCGTGGCAGGGAGATCGGCTGGTGGGCCGAAGGGTCTCGCCCCCGACTTGAGAGTCGCAGTCCCTCCGGGGAGACTCAGCCCATGGCCGACATCGCCTTCCTCGATCAAGTAGGAGTCTCCCTCGGGGGGCGACCGGTCCTGCGAGACCTCACCTTCTCCCTTGCCTCCGGGGAAGTGGTGGGTATTGCGGGGCCCAACGGAAGCGGCAAGACCACGTTGGTACGGCTGCTGGCGACCCTGATCCGAATTCACAGCGGTAGAGGCACCGTGCTGGGCGCTGACCTCGCCAGTGATAGCGTCTATTCGATCCGCCGCTCCATCGGGATGATCGGCCACCAGCCGGCTCTGCTCCCTGAACTCACCCTCACCGAAAACCTCGTCCACAGGGCACGTCTGGCGGGATTCGATGAGTCGATGGTGGGTTGGAGCCTGGGGGTGGTAGGGCTTGCAGGAGCCGCCGAGCGGAAAGCCTCCGCCAGCTCTTTTGGGATGCAGCGGAGGGTCGAGGTCGCTCATCTCCTCCTCTCCGGCCCCAAACTCCTTCTCCTCGACGAGGCCACCTCAGGCCTCGACCGCTCTGCCCGCGAACTCATCTCAGCTTTGGCAGATCGGACCACGTCCGCTGGAGGCGCCGTGGTGATGGTCTCCCATGATGAGGCCCAACTCGGGGACGTGTGCCACCGGATGCTCAGACTCGAGCTTGGACGTTTGGAGGAGTTGGAGTGAGCCTCTGGTCCCAGGCGAGGGAGATCGCACGAGTCGACCTGATAGTCGAACGTCGCATCGGAGAGACGCTCCGCATCATCCTGCCCTTCGCCGTCGTTGCGTTGCTGGTCTTTCCCTTCGCCCTCAGCACCCAACTCTCGGTCCTCCGCGAGATCGGACCAGGGATTTTCTGGGCGCTGGGAATTCTCTTCGGCATGCAAGTGGCGCTCCGTCAGTCGGCTTCGGACAACCAGGAGCGGCGCGACCTCCATGCTCTGATGGGCCTCGACCCCGCGGCCCGGTTCGTAGGGCGGCTCCTCTCGGGTTCGCTGCTCACCCTCGCCTTCCTCGTTGTCCTGTTTGGCACCATGGTCGTTCTGTACGCCCCGCTTCTGCCCCCTGGATCCCTCCCCATCACCGGTCTGAGCGCCCTTCTCCTCTCCATCGGCCTAACCGAACTCGGGACCCTGGCAGGTGAGGTCACAACGGGGCTCAGGAACCGCACCTCCCTGGCCTCGCTCATCATCGCTCCCCTGGCTCTGCCTCTGGTGATCGGAGCATCCCAGACGCTGACCGCACTAAATCGCGGCACGGGTATCCTCCCCTGGGTACTGCTCATGGTCACCACCGACCTGGCGCTGGCCGTGGCCGGAGTCGGCCTGGCGAAACCCATCGAGGAAGCAACACGATGACCCGAGTTCGAGCGCTGCTAGCAGCCTCCGCCCTGGCGCTGGGGGTTGGTCTCTGGTTCGCGTTCACCGCACCCCCCGACGTCCTCCAGGGCCAATACAGCAGGATCATCAACGTCCATGTGCCTTCCCTGTGGCTGGCATTTCTCGCCTTCGCCGTGACCGCCTTCGGCTCCATCATGTGGCTTATACGCAAGCGGCTACGTTGGGACCGCCTGGCCTCCGCTTCGGCGGAGATCGGGGTCCTGTTCACCGGCATCGGGATAGCCACCGGGATGATCTGGGGCAAGGCAGTATGGGGTACTGCCTGGGACTGGGGCGATCCCCGTCTCGCTTCCACCGCGGTGATGTTTTTCGTCTATCTCGCCTACATCGCCCTTCGTGGAGCGGTAGATGACCCCATTACTCGCGCCCGGCGTTCGGCTGTCCTCGGCGCAATCGCCGTAGTGCAAGTCCCGTTGGTCTACTTCTCGGTGAACCTGTTCCGGGCCCTTCATCAGACCCAGTCAATCCGTCCCGACGGTGCGACCATGCCCACGGAGATGCTGATCGCCATGCTGGTGAACCTGGGGGCCTTCACCCTGGTTTATGTGGCTCTCATGGCTGCCCGAATCGACGTCTCCAAAGCCGAAGAGCTGGTCACCGCCACGGAGACCCTGGCCGGGGAGGCCGTCGAGGCTCCCAGTATCGGAGAGGTTCGGGATGACTGAAACCCTGGTCGTGGGACTCACCTTCGGCATCTCCTACGCCGCCATCGTCGCCTACGCCGTCTACCTGCACCGCCGACGGCGACGAGCCGGAGACTGACATGAGCCATCGCCGCTTCGTGCTGTTCGGGATCGGAGGGGTCGTCGCTCTCGTCGTTGCCCTTACCGCCATCAGTCTCGACGACAACCTCACCTATTACCTCTACCCCACCGAAGCGATCGCCCAGCGGGCCGACTTCGCCGATGGAGCACGCTTCAGGCTCGCCGGAACCGTGGTGCCCGGGTCGATCGAGGAAGACGGGACCTCGATCCAATTCGAGGTGACCGATGGTGGGGCCACTATCCCGGTCATCCTCAGCGGCGCACCCCCTCCGCTCTTCGACGAGAACGTCCCGGTGCTCCTGGAGGGAGCATGGGCGGGTGAGGTGTTCAACTCGGATCTGGCCTTGATCCGCCACGACGAAAACTATGAAGCTCCCGCGGAGGGCGGAGCGTACCCAGAACCCTGATGCTTGCTCTGCTCGGATCCACAGCGCTCTTGACGGCCTTCATCGGCTCGCTGCTGCTCGTCTGGCGCGGCATCCAGGTGGCGAGAAAGGGTCCGGGCCCAGACCTCGCCGGTCCAACCAAGCTGATGCTGTCAGGCGCCGCGGTGGCCATGGTTGCCATGGAGCTTGCCCTGCTAACCGACGACTTCTCCCTGGCCTATCTGGCTGAGCACCATGCGATCGCCACCCGGTTCCCCTTCGACGTGGCCACCGCATGGGCGGCCCTCGAGGGCTCCATCCTCCTCTGGGGGCTGGTCCTCGCCGGCTTTACCTGGTTCACCCTGCGTGGTTATCGAAGGAACCCGGATCCGTTGAACGCGGGCGCCCTGGCCTTCATGGGAGGCATCGCCATCTTCTTCTTCGGAATCATGCTCACGGTGACCAATCCCTTCGAAGTGTGCACCCAGGCGGTAGCCAACGGCTGTGCTGCTTCCAGCCCCTGGCCCTTCGCCGCGGTCCAGGCCCCTCTGGACGGCCCCGGGCCCAATCCCCTCCTCCAGAACAACGTATTGATGGCCGTACACCCGCCGATGCTCTATCTGGGGTACGTCGGGCTGAGTGTCCCTTTCGCCTATGCCCTCTCCGCCCTAGCCCTCAAGATCCCCGGGCCGGAGTGGTTACGTCGCAGCCACCAAGCCACCATTGTGGCGTGGAGCTTCCTCACCCTGGGAATCCTCTTCGGGGGATGGTGGGCCTACACGGTCCTTTCCTGGGGCGGGTACTGGGTTTGGGACCCGGTTGAGAACGCGTCGTTCATGCCCTGGCTGGTAGCCACCGCGTTCCTCCACTCGGCCATGGTTCAACGACGGCGAGGGATGCTGCAGGCCTGGAACTTCGTCCTTGTGATCAGCGCTTTCGCCCTCACCATCCTGGGAACCTTCCTCACTCGCTCCGGCACGATCAACTCGGTGCATTCGTTCACCCAGTCGGCCATCGGTCCTGTCTTGCTGGGCTTTCTAGCCTTGGTTCTGGTGGGCTCGTTCACCCTGTTCTCCTCCCGGGCCCACCTCGTGGCCACCGCACCCCGAATCGAGTCGTTCGTCTCCCGGGAAGGCACCTTCCTGGTCAACAATCTCCTGCTGTCCGTCTATGCCTTCGTAGTCCTGGTGGGTACCACCTATCCGCTGTTCCTAGAGGCCGCCACCGGGACCAAAGTGGGTGTGGGAGAACCATTTTTCAACCGAATCGCAGTGCCCCTCTCCTTTCTGCTCCTCCTGGTGATGGGTTTCGGACCGATAACCCCCTGGCGGGGAACCACCCCGGCGCTCATCTGGAAGCGAACCCGGACCCCCACCATCCTGGCCCTCGGGGCGGGAGTGCTCACCGCGATCACCGTCACCCGGATCGGCTGGGTGGTTCTGGCGATAGTCCTGGGCACCTTCGTGATCACCTCAACCGTCGGGCTCCTCGTTGAGCAGGCCGACCGTCGTGCCGCCAAGCTCGGGGAAAGTCGCTGGGAGTCGGCCAAGGCCCTGGTCGCCGCCAACCAGCCCTTCTGGGCGGGCCAGCTCAGCCATCTCGGGGTCATCATCGTGGCCCTCGGCATCGCCTTCGCTGCCAATCTGGGCGCCCATGCCAAGGCCGACATGGTGCCGGGCGACAGCATCGAGTTCGCCGGTTACACGATCAGTTACGAGTCACCGTTCCAGCGCACCTATCCAGACAGAGTGACGAAGGGGGCTCGCATGACGGTGACCCGGGACGGGGAGTTCGTCACCGTCATGGAACCGGCGGGCAACTTCTTCGGCGCCGACACCGCCGGGGTCAGCCGGCCCGACATCTACCAGAGACCTTGGGGAGACATCTACATCACTCTCATCAGGCTCGAAGACGGCGTCGCCTCCCTCACCTTCGACACCTCCCCGCTGGTTTGGCTGATCTGGCTCGGGGGGCTGGTCACCACCGCGGGCGGCCTCTGGGTCGCCATGGCCCGGCGCAAGGATCGAGAACTGCGACGACAGCAACAGTCGGTAGATGTCTGAACGAACCCGCAACCTGATCTACACCGTGGCCATGGTGGTGATGGCCGGGGTGCTGGGTTTGCTTCTGCTCACCTACTCCCCGGAACAGGACCGACTCGAGGCGATCGCCAACCGGATCATGTGCCCGGTCTGTCAGGGAGAGTCGATAGCCAACTCGCCGGCGGAGATCGCCTCGGACATGAAGGATCTGATCGCTCAGCGGATCGCCGAAGGCGCCACCGACCAGGAGATAATCGACGAGCTGCTCTCCTCCTACAGCGGCGCCTTGCTTCTGGACCCTCCGACCAGCGGCAACACCCTGCCCCTCTGGCTGGCTCCCCTGGGAGCGCTGGCCGTGGGCTCAGTGGTGATCCTCTGGTGGAAACGCCATCCTGGCTCCGGGAGTCCAGCCTCGGATGAGCCGCGCGAAAGGAGCAAACTGAGAATCGCGGTGGGGGCGCTGATCCTGGTGGGATCCTTCGCCGGAACCATCCTCCTGGCCGTCAGTTTCTTCCGTAATCCTGAAAACCCCAATGCCGGGCTTGCTGCCGTGGGAGAACAGGACCTGGCCAGCATCTCCAACGACACCATGGAGGCGGTGATCGCCGCCAACCTGGACAACCCCCAGATCAACGGGATGCGCCTCGCTCTAGCGGAGCGATACTTCGAAGCCGGCGACTATCGAGCCGCCTTCCCCCACTATTTCGCGGTGGCCTCCTCACCCGAGGCCACCGACGCCGAAGTGACCGCGGCCCTGGTCCAGCTTGGCTGGATGGCCTGGGACGGCAACCGGGAACTGGAGACGGCAGTCGGACTGCTCGATCAGGCCTTGGCCATCGACCCCGACCTTCCCGCAGCCAAGTATCTGAAGGCACTGGTGCTCTGGTGCGGCAACGGTGACGTCCAGACCGCGGCAAGCCTCCTCCAGGAGGTTCTGGCCACAACGCAGCTTGACGAAGACCTCAAGACCCCGGTGCGTCAGAATCTGGACGCTGTCACCCGCGGGGAGAGCTGCGCGTGAGCGGACGCCTTCTCCGCTGGGCAGGCATCAGCGTGGCCGTGGCCACGATGGTTTTCGCCATCGTCCTGGCTTCGCGGTTCGGCAAGGATCCGTCGCTCATCGACTCTCCCCTGATCGGCAAGCCGGCACCGGAGTTCGAGCTGCCCGCCCTGGACGGCAATGGAGTGATCCGCCTCTCCGATCTGAGGGGGAAGGTCGTCCTGGTGAACTTCTTCGCCTCCTGGTGTCTCCAGTGCCGCGCCGAACACGACGATCTGATAGCCACGGCCGACGCCTTCTACGACAAGGGGGTGGTCATGGTTCTTATCTCCTATCAGGAGAAACCCGAAGACAGTCTCGCCTGGCTTGCCGAGGCCGGTACCTCGCCGGTCCAGATTTACCTTCAGGACCCTGGCAGTCGCACCGCCATCGCCTACGGGGTATTTGGAATCCCCGAGACCTTCTTCATCGACCAGGAGGGGAACGTAGTCGGCAAGATCATCGGTGAGTCAGATGCCTTCGTTCTGGGAGCCACCATCGACGCCATCCTGCGAGGCGAGAAGCCCGGCCAGCAGATAACCGGTGACACCCAGCAGGCTCCCGACTCCTAACGGGGGTCGATCACCTCGACCGATACTTCATCGAAGCTGACCGCGTCCAGAGCGGCAGGGCCGGTTTCGAGCAGGAAAACGTCGAAGAAACCCAAGAGGTAGTTGTCGATGATCGGGATGATCCGTCCTGTAGGGATTGGCCCCTTCAGTCCCAGAGCGGAAGCGAACGGCGAGAAGAGGGGGGCGACGACAAAGTCGTTGTGCCCGGCTCCGTCTATCCCCAGCCAGTAGGTGACCGACTCGCTCCTGCCGGCGATACCCCTCAAGATGGCGTCGTTGGGTGTTCCCCGCCACCCGTCCGACCGCATGTAGAGGGCCGGTCGTGTGGCGGAGATCTTCAATATCCGCTCCGGCAGCGGCTCGACCCACGGATCCATGCCCAAGACGGCCGAGCAGCGCTCGTCCAGCAGGCAAGCAGCGATGGCAGCGCCACCACCGGCGGAATGACCGTAAACACCTATACGACCGACGTCGGCTCGTCCTGCCAGGGCAGCTAGCGGGCCGGCGTCTCGTTGATCCAGCGCGTCAAGCACCGTGATGATGTCCCTGGTAAAGGTATCGATGAGCTTGGCCGCCGCCTCAAAGTACGCCCTGTCTCCGACCTCCTCCCTATCGGGAAGGGCCGCCGGGTCCCACGGGACGACCTCATCTCCCAGCTTCGTGGCCGCCGAGCCATAGGTGTGGTCTATGGCGATCACGATGTACCCATTGGAGGCGAGGGTTTCCATCTGGTTGAGCGCCACCGTTCTGAACCCGGTCCAGCCGTGGCTGTAGATCACGACAGGAAAGGATCCTTCGGCCATCGGGAGAGACGGGTAGGAATGGGTTCGTACATAACGGGTGTGGTTGAGGAACCAAGGCGGGAAGCCCAGCAGCTCCGACAGAGCCGGTGCCACAACTTCCCACTCCTCGCTCCACGGCACAGGATCAACGCCCTCCACCCGTTGGGCCGGATAGAACACCTGGGCAACGAAGCGTCGCGGGCCTCCTGGATTCTCACCGTAGATCTCCTCCCTTTCGGTGTCGACAACTTCGACGGTGATGGTTCCGATGGTCTGCGGCCCCGGCGGCATGGGTAGCTCCGGCACCGGCAGCGCCACGGGCAGGGCGGCGGCGAGGACCAGCCCCGCCACGCCGAATACGCCTCTGGCCAAGCGGTTCTTCCACTCCAGCCTGCGGTCGATGAACACGATGTCGCCTACGGCGAGACCAAACGCCACCACATAGAGAGGGATCATCTGCCATCGAAACCCCTCCCACTGGATCTGGCCCGCCGCTGCCAGCACCAACAGACCGGCGACTATGCCCCGTCGCGGCCTGACCCCAAATAAGGCGGGCCACGCCACCGCGAAAAGCTCGGCAAACAGCAGCAAGGACTCGAAGCGTCTCAAGACCCGCAGAGGTTACGGTAGCTGTCCTCCAATCGAGGTCAGCCCATCGGCCCCAATTGATTCGGCAACAGGGTTCCTTGGTGGAACACAATCTGCCAGCTTCCGTCGTTGCAAACCCAGATGGAGCTACGGCGGGCGGCACGACCCGACTGCCCTACGCTCCTGTAGGTCACCAACACCACGTCGGAGGCGAGCTCTCGGGTCGAGAAATCCCGGATCAGCACCGGCACGTGCTCTTCGCCCGTAATTAGCTCTATCAGGGTCTTCTTGTCGTAGATCCGACCCGACGAGCCGACTTCCATAAAGTCGTCAGCGATCAGCGAGTCGAGCGCCTGGGGATCGGCCCTGACCTCGGGGTCGAGGAGGGCGCTCTCCGCCTCTTCGAGCTCGGCAGACCACGGCTGCCCACGATCCCTTCCCAGCCTGCCCATTCCGACCACTACTGAGCCCTGCTGATAATCCGCCTCATCGTCGCCAGCATAAGGGGCACTACTCACCCGGAGAGGGCAATATCCCCCTGGGAGAGGGTGTGCTGGCCGCCATCGGCTAGCTCCAGGTGAAGTCAGGGACCAGGGAAGTACCCTGGTCCGTGGCGGGGCTCTCCGAGAGACCTCTCCCCGAGGCGGCGACACCAGGGCGAGGACGACCAAAAAGGGGACCGAGCTCCGGCGGAGATGTCGAGCAGGCGCCAGGCGGGATGCCCCGGAGTTGGGAGCAGGCCCGGTACAATCGCCACCCCGTGCCTCAGACGACGCTGTTCTTTGCCTACGCATCGTTGCTCAATCCCGATCGAATCAACGCTGTTGCTCCGGGCTCAGAGTTCCTTTTCACCGCCCACTATCCGGAGACCCGGATGGACTTCGTCCGCACTGACAAAGGGCGGGTTGTTCCCACCCTGGTCCCCGATCCTGGTCACACGGTCTGGGGTGGTGTGTTCCGACTGCCGGCCCGCGAGGCGGAAGCCCTTATCGACGCAGAAAAGGCCGAGGAGCGCGTTCCGGGCTATCGAGAGAAGGCCATAGACCGGGAAGGCAACAAACACGACTGCTTGACCTTCGTTGCCGAGGGACACTTCGAAGGGGGCCAGCGACCCGACCCGGAGTATTTGCGGATGATGATCGAAGGAGCCCGCCACTGGAGTCTCCCTGCGGGATGGGTTCTCGGCCTTGAGGACCTGGCCGAAGATCCCCTCTTCTCTTAGCAGGCCCCTTGCCCTCGCCGTTGGTGTCCTGGCCGGAGGCTGCCAACATCCTCCCCATGCTTGCTGCTCTCAACATTCCCGCGGTCCTTCTTGGCCTGGCCTCCGGGGGCCTCGTAGCCTCGCTGCTGGGCCTCGGCCTCGGTGGAGGACTGGCGCTCTTGGGAGTTGAGTCGGGACCGGGCATAGGGCTGGTGGTGGGCATCCTGGCCGGTCTGATCACAGGCGGCTGGATCGCGGGCATGCGTGCCCGTCACTCCTTCCGGTTCCACGGAGCGATCACCGGTCTCGGCCTCGCCTTCGTAATAGTGATCGTCGCCCGCCTCGGCGGAAGCCCGGCGCCTGTGG
This sequence comes from Acidimicrobiia bacterium, assembly GCA_046756405.1. Classification (GTDB taxonomy): domain Bacteria; phylum Actinomycetota; class Acidimicrobiia; order Spongiisociales; family ZC4RG35; genus JBHHWH01. The sequence goes on from JBHHWH010000017.1 coordinate 36,452, forward strand.
GCCAGATCCTGTGGCTGGCCGTCCTTTCCATTCTCTTGGGGGGCACCGCCGGATGGTTGGCCGGTAGACGAAAGTATCCGGTGGCGTAGAATTGTTTCCGCGAGCCCGTCGGGCGGTCGCGGTCGAGAGACCGAGGAAAGTCCGGACTCCACAGGGCAGGGTGCTGGATAACGTCCAGGCGGGGTGACCCGACGGAAAGTGCAACAGAGAGCAGACCGCCGATGGCCCCGAAAGGGGCTCAGGCAAGGGTGAAACGGTGGTGTAAGAGACCACCAGCACCGCGGGTGACCGCGGTGGCTAGGCAAACCCCACCCGGAGCAAGGCCAAGCAGGGACGCCAGTGGCCCGCCGATTAAGTCCCGGGTAGGCCGCACGAGCGTGGCGGCAACGTCACGCCCAGATGGATGGCCGCCCCGGAGCCTCCGGCTCCGGACAGAATCCGGCTTACAGACGGACTCGCAGCCGTGGAGTGGCCC
>JBHHWH010000018.1:0-36329 GCA_046756405.1 Acidimicrobiia bacterium
GGGTGGCCAGGGCCCGAAGCTGGTCCTCCAGGTAGGGCGAGAGTTCTTCGGCCACCATGACCAGGTCGAGGTCGCGGAGCTGTTTGAGGAGCCACTCTTCGGGAAGGGGGTAGACGGTGGCCATCGAGATGAGGGAGGCCTGGTCGGCGGCGACGGCTTCGGCCATCAGCTCCTCGCAGATGGCCGTGGGGGCTCCGGTGGCTATCACCCCCACCCGAGCCGTGCCCTCCCGGGTGTAGAAGCCGGACTCTGCCATGGCCGCCGCGGCCTCTTCGAGCCGGCCGTGGATCTCCACCCGCATCCGCCGGGCGTTCGCCGGCAGGGGAAGGAAACGCTTCGGATCACGGTGAAAGTTGGGCTTGCGTCGGGGCTGGACCGGACCAAAGGTGATCGGAGCCGCCGTGTGGCTCACCCGGGTGGTGACCCGGATCACGACCGGCAGCCTGCTCCTCTCGGAGAGCTCAAAGGCGAAGCGTGTCGCCTCCAGGGCGTCCTGAGGTGAACGCGGGTCGAGCATGGGGATGTGGAGAGCATCGGCAAGGTGTCGCTGGTCCTGCTCGTTGGGGCTGGTGTGGCTGTTGGGGTCCCCAGCAGAGACGATCACCATCCCCCCGACTACGCCGATGTAGGGGATGGTGGAGAGGGGATCCCCGGCGTACATCAGACCGAGGTGCTTCATGGCGACGATGGAGCGAGCCCCGGTGAGGGAGGCAGCGAAGGCCAGTTCCAGCGCCACCTTCTCGTTGACCGAGTACTCGAAGGGGATGCCCATCTCGGGGGCGAGGAGCGAGAAGGTGTCGGTCACCTCCGTCGAGGGGGTGCCGGGGTAGCCGCAGGCGAAACCGACCCCCGCTTCGATGGCTCCGCGCGCGATCGCTTCGTTGCCGAGGAGGAACTCCACGTGCCCTTCCTCGGCGGTCAACAGCGGGTGACCAACCATCGATGTTTGCTCCTGTTCCGCCACTACATCCGCCGCCCGCCCGGCCGGTCGGTTGGTCTCAAGAGTCCCAATCCCGGGGCTGGAGCGCAACCGGGTATTTGCATCATTTCTCCTGACGCGCATGACTCAAAGTGTGCAGCAGAGGCCCCAAGAACACGGGACGTTGGGCCTCTTCTGGGTCCATCGGTCGAAGGCAGCCTCTATGGTTGACCCCTCCCAACCGTTTCGAACAGAGGAGCGAATCGAGTTGAGCAGGGACTCGTCGGGCAAAGAGGCAGCAACCACCTCAGGCGTGCCCATCAAGACCGTCTACGGGCCCGATGACATAGCCGACCTCGACTACCAACGCGACCTTGGCGACCCCGGCCAGTACCCAATGACCCGGGGCCCCTACCCGGAGATGTACCGGACCAAGTTGTGGACGATGCGCACCTACACCGGGTTTGGCACCGTCTCCGAGGTGAACCGGTGGAACCGGCGGCTCTACGAAGAAGAGGGGGCCACCGGCCTGTCGATCGCCCTCGACCTTCCCACCCAGATGGGCTACGACTCCGACCACCCGGAGTGGAGTCCCGAGGTGGGTCGGGTGGGAGTAGCCATCGACTCCCTGGCCGACTTCGAGGTCCTCTTCGAAGGGATCCCCCTCGACAAGGTCTCCACTTCGTTCACCATCAACGCCCCGGCGTTCCTGTTCCTGGCCCTCTACCAGGTGACCGGGGAGAGACAGGGGGTGACGCCGGAGAAGCTGCGGCCCATAGTCCAGAACGACATTCTGAAGGAGTTCTTCGCCCGGGGGGCCTGCGTCTTTCCCGTCGAGCCGAGCCTCCGTCTGGTGGCCGACACCTTCGAGTACTGCTCGGAGGTGATGCCCCGGGCCAACCCGATCTCCGTGTGCGGCTACCACATCCGCGAGTCGGGGGCCAACGCGGTCCAGGAGATGGCCTTCGCCATCTCCAACGCCATCGAATACATCGATCGCGCCCTGGCCCGGGGCCTGGACATCGACGCCTTCGCCCCCCGCATCTCGTGGAACCTCGCCGCCCACATGGACCTGTTCGAGGAGGTGGCCAAGTACCGGGCAAGCCGCCGCATCTGGGCCCGTCTGATGAAGGAACGCTACGGCGCCAAGGACCCCCGCTCGTGGCGGTTCCTGTGGTTCGCTGGCACCTCCGGGTCCACCTTCAGCCACCGTCAGCCCCTCAACAACATCGTCAGGGCCACCGTGGAGGCCCTGGCCCTGGTGCTGGGGGGAGTGCAGTCGATGACCGTGAACACCTGGCAGGAGGCCTTCGAGATCCCAGACCAGGAGGCCATGCTCACCGCCCTACGCACCCAGCAGATCATCGCCTACGAGTCCGGAGTGCCCAACACCGCCGACCCCCTCGCCGGCTCCTACTTTGTCGAGTCCCTCACCAACACCTACGAAGAGCGCATCCTCGAGCTGATGGAGGACATCAAGCGTCGCGGAGGCATGGCCAGGTCGATCGAGAGCGGCTACATCGCCCAGGTGGTTCTGGAGGAGGCCTACCGCCACGCCCAGGCAGTGGAATCGGGAGAACGAAAGATCGTGGGCGAGAACATCTTCGTTCTCGAGGACGAGCACACCCCCACCGGTCTCTTCGAACACGACCCGAAGGCCCTGGAGGAGCAGAAGGCCCGCCTCGCCGAGGTGCGAGCGAACCGTGACACCACCGCGGTGGCCGATGCCCTGGCCAAGTTGGAGAAGGCCGCCAGCGACCCCAACACCAACATTATGGGTGCCACCCTGGACTGCGTCCGGGCCTATGTGACCATCGGTGAGATCTTCGAAACCCTGCGCCGGGTCTTCGGGGAGTACCGCGAGCCCCTGAACATCTTCAGATGAGCGACGAGCGCCGCCTCTTTAGGGAAACGGTCCGCTCCTTCGTGGAAGCCGAGGTCCTTCCCAAGGCCGAGGACCTCGATCAGCACGGAGTCTTCCCCCAGGCCCTGTTCCAGCGTCTCGGCGACCTCGGCTTCCTCGGCTTGCTGTACCCACCCGAAGTGGGAGGCCAGGGCGCCGACTTCTCTGTGGCCTGCGTGATGTACGAAGAGCTGGCCCGGGGCAGCCTCTCCCTGGCGGCCATCTGTGCAATGCAGAGCCTCATGGGAACTCACTTCGTCTACCGCTACGGCACCGAGGAGCACCGCAACAAGTATCTCCGGCCTGCCCTGGCGGCCAAGGCCGTGGCTGCCTTCGCCCTCACCGAGCCCGACGCCGGCTCTGACCTGGGGGCAATGAGGACCCGCGCTACCAAAGTGGACGGAGGGTGGGTGATCAACGGAACCAAGACATGGGTGACCAATGCCCCAGTGGCCTCCTTCATCACCGTAGGCGCCAAAACCGGCGAAGAGCCAGGGATCAAGAACATCGCTCTGTTCCTCGTCGACGCCGCCAACCCGGGCTTTACCGTGGGCAAGCCCATCGACAAACTAGGCGTGAGGTCGAGCCTCACCTCGGAGGTGGCCTTCGAGGACTGCTACGTGGCCGAAGATGCCCTCCTCGGGGGAGAAGGCGAAGGAGCCAGGAATATCGGCGGGGTGCTCTCCGAGATCCGGGTCATGACCGCCGCCCTGGCGGTAGGCCTCGGCCGCCGCGCCCTCGAAGACGCGGTGGCCTACGCCCAGAGCCGCCAGGCCTTCGGCCGTCCCATAGCCAAGTTCCAGGCCATCGAGCACAAGCTCGCCGTGATGCAGACCGAGCTGTACGCCTCCTCACTGATGACCTACGACGCCGCCGCCCGCATCGACCGCGGTGAGGCCAGTCCGATCCACTCGGCCATGGCCAAGCTAGGTGCCACCGAGGCCTGTGCGATGATCGTCGACGAGACCACCCGAATCTTCGGTAGTTACGGCTTCGCCATGGAGTACCCCGCCCAGCGGTACTTCCGGGACGCCCGGTTCCTCCTCTACGGCGGAGGAACTTCGGAGCTGTTACGGGGGATCATCGGCCGGGGAGCCCTGGGAGGCCAGGTCCAGCCATGATCCGAGTCGGCTTCGACGTGGGCGGTACGTTCACCGACTTCGTGCTGGTGGACGCCGAGGGACACTGGCACACCGGCAAACGGCTCACCACCTACCCCGATCCCTCCGACGCCTGCCTGGCCGGGCTGGAGACCCTGCTGGAGAAGGCAGAAGTCGGCTTCGCCGAGGTGGGAAGGGCGGTCCACGGCACCACGTTGGGCTCGAACATCGTCATCGAACGCAAAGCCGAAGGGGTAGCCCTGGCCACCACCCGGGGCTTCCGCGACGTCCTGTTGATAGGAAGGGAGAAGCGTTACCAGGTCTACGACCTCCAGATCACCAAGCCGGCTCCGCTGATCGACCGCGACATGATCTGGGAGATCCCGGAGCGGATCCTGGCCGACGGCTCGGTGCGGGATCCCCTCGACGAAGCGGCGGCGCGGGAGTCGATCCGGGAGATGTCGGAGCGGGGAGTCACCTCCCTCGCTGTCTCCTTCCTCCACAGCTACCTGAACCCGGAGCACGAGCGACGCTTCGCCGAACTGGTCGGCGAGGAAGCCCCCCACATCCACGTCTCCCTCTCCTCGGAGGTGTCGCCTCAGTTCCGGGAATACGAGCGGACCTCCACCACCGTGGTCAACGCCTACCTGGTCACGGCCGTGCGGGCCTACCTGAAGAAGATGGTCGACCAGCTCGCCGGTCGGGGATACCGAGGAAGACTGTTCGTGATGCAATCCGGAGGGGGTGTGGCCACCGCCGAGGCCATGGCCGACCTGCCGGTGCGGATGATCGAGTCGGGCCCGGCGGCGGGAGCGATCATCGCCGCCAAGTTCGGCGAGATCTCCGGACACAGGGACCTGGTGGCCTTCGACATGGGCGGCACCACCGCCAAGCTCTCCCTGGTCAGCGGGGGCGAGCCGTCCACGGTCGGCCAGTTCGAACTGCACAAGGTGCGCCTCGCCGCTGGCAGCGGCATCCCCATGAACGTGCGCAGCCTGGACCTGGTCGAGATCGGAGCCGGCGGAGGGAGCATCGCCCGGGTCGCCCAGGGGACCATCCACGTCGGGCCCGACAGCGCCGGGTCGGTCCCCGGTCCGGTCTGCTACGGAAGGGGCGGAACCGAGCCGACCGTCACCGACGCCAATCTGGTCCTCGGTTACATCAACCCCGACGCCTTCGCCGGTGGGACCATGAAGCTAGACATCGCCGGTGCGAGAGCGGCCATCGAAGAGAACATCGCCCGCCCCCTGGGCATCACCGCGGAGGCGGCGGCCTGGGGCATCCACCGCATCGTCAACCTGAACATGGAGATGGCGGCTCGGGTGGTCTCCATCGAGCGGGGAAACGATCCCCGCAAGCTCGCCCTGGTGGCCACGGGAGGAGCAGGCCCCGCCCACGCCGCCCGGCTGGCGGCGGCCCTGGGAATGCCGGCGGTCCTGGTGCCGTCGGCCGCCGGGGTCGCTTCGGCGGTGGGTCTGCTATCGGCGGAGGTGAAGTTCGACACTTCCCGATCGTTCGTCTCCCCCCTAACTGGAATCTCCAGCGATCGCCTCAACCGGCTCTACGGGGAGATGGAAGCCGAGGCTTCCCGGATCATCGAGGCCTCCACCGACTCCCCGCCGGTGCGCCTGGTCCGCGAGGTGGACCTCAGGTACGCCGGACAGGGCTTCGAACTCACCGTGGAGCTGGCCCCAGGTCCGATAACGGAAACCACCATCGACGAGATCCGTGCCACCTTCGACCTGGCGTACGCCAAGCGTTACGGCTTCGCCAGCCCCGACAAGCCGGTAGAGGCCACCACCTGGAAACTCACCGCCTACGGCGACAGTCCCCCCCTCGAGATTCCCAAGATCGTCCCGGGTGACCACAACAGCCAGGCCGGTCCGATGGCCACCCGCCAGGCCTACTTCCCCGAGGTAGGCGGCTATGGGTCGACTCCAATCTTCAGCCGCTACGAGCTGGTCCCCGGCCAGGTGGTGTCCGGTCCGGCGATCATCGAAGAACGGGAGTCGACCACGGTGATACCGCCCGGCTTCGACGGTCGGGTTGACGAGTACGGGACCGTGAGGATGGCGGTCACATGAGCATCGACCCGATCACCCTGGGTGTCGTCTGGGGAGCCCTCCAGTCCATCGCCGTGGAAGTGGGCACCACCATCCACCGCACCGCCTACTCGGCCCAGGCCCGGGAGGGCCAGGACTTCTCCGTCGCCATCTTCGACAAGACCGGACGGATGACCGCCCAGGGCCCCTACAGCCCGGGGCACATGGGAGCGATGAACTTCGCCGTCCTCAACATGCTGGACGCCTTCCCCGCCGAGACTCTCCAGCCGGGAGATGTGATGCTGTTGAACGACCCGGCCCTGGGCTCGGGTCACCTGCCCGACTTCTTCGTCACCCAGCCGGCCTTCTCCGGTGATGATCTGGTGGGCTTCATCGTCAACATCGTCCATCACACCGACGTGGGCGGGTCCCGGCCCGGCAGCCAGGCGGTGGAGGGGGTCTTCGACTACCACCAGGAGGGTCTGTTCATTCCGCCCACCAAGATCGTCGAAGCGGGAAAACCCAACGAGGGCGTGTTGGAGCTGATCGCCGCCAACTCCCGGACCCCGGAGAACATCCGCGGTGACCTCGCAGCCCAGAGGAACGCTCTCCGAGTAGGCGAACTCCGTCTCCAGGAGCTGATCGACCGCCACGGCCTGGACACCTATGAGGAATGTATCGAAACGATCCTCGACCAGACCGAAGCGACGATGAGGGCCGCTATCTCCGAGATACCCGACGGCACCTACGAGTTCACCGACTACCTCGACGACTACGGGCCGGGCACCGAACCCCTCACCATCCGCGTGGCCGTCACCGTGGATGGCGACAACCTGCGGCTCGACTTCGACGGCACCTCACCCCAGACCGAGTCGGGCCTCAACGCCTACCTCAACTACACCAAGTCCTACAGTTACGCCGCCATCAAGTGCCTCACCGACCCCTTCGGGCCCATGAACCGTGGGGCGCTGCGCCCCATCGAGATCACCGCACCGGAGGGCTGTTTCCTCAACCCCCACCGCCCTGCGGGCGGCGGTCCCCGGGCAATCATCTGCTACCGGGTGTTCGAAGTCATCCTCGGGGCCCTGGCCCAAGCGGTTCCGGAGCGGGTAGCCGCCGCCAGCTCCCATTTCTCCAACCCCACCTGGGGCGGGTTCGATCCGGCCCGTAGCAAGCGCTTTGTGGCTTACGAGCTGATCCTCGGCGGAACCGGAGCCCGGGCCACCCAGGACGGCTGCGAGGCAATGGCCTCGGCGTTCAATGCCTCCAACATCCCGGTGGAGGCCCAGGAGGCGGTCCAGCCCATCGTCGTGGAGCACTTCGGACTGATCCCGAACAGCGGAGGCCCGGGACGTTTCCGGGGAGGGTGCGGTGTCCGGCGAGACATGCGGATCCTCGGGGAAGAGGTGAAGTTCACCAACCTCTCCGAACGGCAGAAGTTCGCCCCCTTCGGGCTCTTCGGGGGCGAGTCGGGAGCCTTGGGAGCGACGGTGATCAACCCCGATGAACCCTCGGAGAGGAAGGTCGAGGGCAAGGCGTCGTTGGACCTGGAATACGGAGACGTGGTCAGCTTCCGTCTCTGCGGAGGCGGCGGATACGGCGATCCCACCACCCGGGATCCCCAGGCCGTGGCCCGGGACGTGCGCCTCGGTCTGGTAAGCCCCGAAGCCGCTCGGGAGCATTACGCGGTGGTGATCGCCAACGACGGCACTGTGGACGGAGAGGCGACCGCGTTGCTCAGGGACGGCTCAGGCTCGGCTCCCGGCTAGGACGGCGTTCTCGATGCCCCGGGCGATCTCGGATAGATCCGACCCGGTGGGATAGACCAGATAGCCCATCTCGGCGAGGACAGGACGGCTCTCGTCGGAAATCGTCCCGCCCACCACCAGCACCACGTGGTCCATGCCCTCTTCACGCAGGGCGTCGCGAACCCGGCGGCAGTACTCCTCATGGGCCCCGGAGAGGACGGAGAGCCCCACCACGTCGACGTCTTCGTCGCGGGCGATCCGGGCGATGTGGGCCACTCTCTGATGGCGGCCGGTATAGATCACTTCCATACCGGCGTCGCGCAGAGCCTTGACCACGATCTTGGCCCCCCGGTCGTGCCCGTCGAGGCCCGGCTTAGCGATCAAGACCCTGATTGGTGAGTCGACCACGGCCGGAATCGTAGGCCCCGACCTATCACCTGGGAAAGGGGATCATCTCGATCTGATGCGGATGCATCAGGGAAAATGATGCGGCCAGCCGATTGAGTCGTCGGAGGCCCACCGATAACATCCTGACTAACCGGTCAGTCAGGAAGGGCCATGGAAGAACAGCTCGCCGAGATCATCGAAACCTGCCGCATCGCCGTCGAAGACCCCGACTACCCCGAAGTCAAGAAGTGGCTGGAGGAGCACCCCGACGGCAAGGTGCTCGGCCATTTCCAGGTGTACTTCCCCGAGGAGCTGGCCCACGCCGCGGGCATGTTCCCTCTCAAGCTGAAGGGCTTCGACCGCACCGTCCAGCTCAAGGAGGCCGACGCTCACATCGCCGCCTTCGTCTGCTCGATCCTCAGGACCTGCCTGGAGCAGGCCCTGTCGGGCCGGCTCGACTTCCTCGACATGTACGTCACCCACCCCATCTGTGACGCCGCCCGCCATCTCAACGGGGTGTGGACCCGCCTCTTCGACGACATCAGTTGCCAGATTCTCTACCTGCCCCAGAACGCGGCCTCCCCCTACGCCCACGCCTACCTGGTGGCGGAGTACAAGCGAATCGCCGCGGTCATCGAAGAGATCACCGGACGGGAGATCACCGACGAAGCCCTGAGGAACAGCATCGAGGTCTTCAACGAGAACCGTCGTCTGCTGCGGGAGCTGTATCAGATCCGGCGAGAGACCCCGTGGCAGGTGAGCCTCACCGAGTCCTACATGCTGATGACTGCCGCTGCGGCGATGCCCCGGGAGAGGCACAACGAACTGCTACGCCAGGCCCTCCCCCTGATCCGGGCCCGTGACCACCGTCCCCAGGACAAGCTGCGGATCGTCTTCGAAGGCGGGTACTGCGAACAGCCCCCTATCGAGCTGATGTCGGTGCTCCAGGACGTCGCCTACGTGGTGGACGACGACTTCATGATCGGCCTCCGCTGGATCCTCGACGACATCCCCACCGAAGGCGACCCCATCGAGAACCTGGCCCGGGCCTACCTGGAGAACTCCAGCTACAGCCCGGTCCAGCACGACCCCCGCAAGCCCAAGGAGAAGATGCTGTTCAACCGGATCCAAGAGGCCGGCGCCGAAGCAGCCATCGTCGCCGCCCCCAAGATGTGCGAGCCGGGGCTCGAAGAGCAGGTCACCTACGACGCTGCCCTCGTCGCCGCCGGCATCCCCCACCTGGTCATGGAGTTCGAGGAGAAGACCGCGAACTTCGAACAGATGCGGATGGAGGTCGAGACCTTCGCCGAGTCCCTGCTCTTCGAGTTCGTATAGGAGCCGATGATGGAAACCCAGAAAGTGGCGATCCGCCCACCCCTAAAGCTGGCCGGCAACACCCGGGCCGCCAGCCGCTCCCTCATGGACCAGTGGTGGACCAAGCTGACCAATGCCGCCGAGACCTCGAGCCGGCCAGTGGCCAACACCTTCGTCATGGGCTCGATGGCGGAGATCCTCAACACGTTCGACCTGCTGATGAACTTCCCCGAGATCGCCGCTCTCCAGACAGCAGTCAAAGGCCGGTCCATGGACTATCTGCTGGCCGCCGAGGACCTGGGCTATTCGGCGGACATCTGCGGCTACGTCAAGGTCGACATTGGCCTCCACGCCACCGGGGGTGACCACCCCCTGGGCAAGTACCCCAAGCCAGGGATGGTGGTCGCCTCCAACATGTGCAACACCTACATCAAGTGGGCCGAAGTCTGGGAGCGGGACTTCGGCTGCCCGGTCTTCGTCCTCGACCTTCCCGGATGGAGGGGAACCGGCTTCGAATACGACACCACTTCCGACACCTTCAAGAACGACGTCAAGTACGTCGAGGGTCAGCTCCGGGATCTGATCAGCCTCTGTGAGGAGGTGTCAGGCAAGCCCTTCGACATCGACAAGCTGCGGGAGATCATGGGGCGGGTCAACCGGATGTCCGAGCTGTACCAGACGATCATCGCCATGAACAAGAACCGGCCCGCCCCCTTCAACGCCCTCACCGAGGGAATCAACTACATGGGCATCGCCAACATCCTTCGCGGCCAGCCCGAGGGAGTCGAGTTCATGGAGACCGTCCTCGCAGAGCTGGAGGAGCGGTTAGCCCACGGTGTGGGTGCAGTACCCAACGAGAAGTTCCGCCTCCTCCTGGTGGGCACCGCCTGCTACACCAATTTCCGCGACTTCGTGGGCATGTTCGAACGCTGGGATGGAGTGTTCGTGGCCAGCGAGTACATGTCCTACGCCGGTGGCGGGCTCGACCGAGGCGTCCGCTACGACCTGGACCGACCCATCGAGAGCCTCGCCGAGCAGATCCTCATCACGGCGCAGCCCTCCATGAGCGGGATCTTCTTCTCCCACGAGTGGCAGCAGAAGATGGTCGAGGAATACGCGGTTGACGGGATCTGCTACCACGGAGTCAAGTCGTGCCGAACCACCGGCGCCGGCCTTCCCGACGCCCGGGAGTGGCTGATGACCAAGGCGGGGGTGCCGGGGCTGTTCATCCAGTCCGACCTGGTGGACAAGCGGCTCTGGTCCGAGGCCCAGATGAGGAACCGGATCGACGCCTTCTTCGAGAGTCTCGAGAGCAAGCGAGTGCAGGCAGGAGTTTGACATGCTGGTAGCAGGAGTAGACGTCGGCTCGACCCAGACCAAGGCGGTGATCCTCAACGGGGACCGCGGGATCCTGGGTCGGGGTCTGGGCCCCACCGGAGCGAAGCTGGCCGAAGCCGGCCAGAACGCCTTCAACCTGGCCCTGGAGGACGCCGGGTTCACGGAGTCTCAGGTCTCCTTCGTCGTGGGCACCGGTTACGGGCGGTTCAACATCGACTTCGGCGACGCCCAGGTCACCGAGATCTCGTGTCACGCCCGCGGGGCCGTGCACCTGTTCCCCAACACCCGCTGCGTGCTCGACATCGGCGGCCAGGACACCAAGGCCATCAAGGTCAGCGAAGACGGCCAGGTGATCGACTTCAACATGAATGACAAGTGCGCCGCCGGCACGGGACGGTTCCTCGGTGCCGCCTCCGACGCCTTGGAGATCCCCCTCGGCGAGCTGGGTCCCCTGGCCCTCACCGCCAAGAACCCGGTCAAGATGACCACCACCTGCACCGTCTTCGCCGAGTCGGAGATCCTCGGGTGGCTGGCGAAGGGACGGAGAGTGGAGGACGTGCTCATGGGAGTGCACCAGTCCATCGCCTCCCGCAGCGTGGCGCTGCTGAACCGGGTAGGCATCGAGCCCGAAATCACCTTCACCGGCGGGGTGACCCGCAACCAGGCCATGGTGGAGCTGATCTCGGAGCTGGTGGGTTTTCGTGTCAACACCAGCGAGGAGTCGCACTACTGCGGTGCCATCGGAGCGGCCCTGTTCGCCCTAGATCAGGTCCTGACCGGCGCCGCGGCAGAGAGAGGAGCGCCCGCATGAACCTGACAGTCGGAATCGACCTTGGATCGAGCTACACCAAGGCAGCGGTAGTCGACGAAAACGGCTTCATCGAGTCGACCCACATCCGTAGGACGGGGTTCCACTTCAGCAAGGCCGTCGAAGACGCCCTCACCCAGGCCCTGGACAAGGCCGGGCTGAGCAGGGATGACATCGGCTACATCGCTACCACCGGCTTCGGCCGGTACGCCGTCCCGGACGTCAGCGATCTGGCGATCACCGAGCTGACCTGCCACGCCTACGCCGCCCATGTGTGGATGCCCGAGGTCCGCACCCTCCTCGATGTGGGAGGACAGACGGTGAAGGCTCTCAAGGTGGACGAGCATGGCCGAGTCGTGGGCTTCAGGCTCAACGACAAGTGCGCTGCCGGCGCGGGAGCTTTCCTCCAGAAGACCCTGGAGTATCTGGGCTACGAGATCGACGAGCTCGCCGCCCTGGCCGCCGCCGGAAGAGATCCGGTGACGGTCTCCAGCGTCTGCACGGTCTTCGCCGAGTCTGAGATCATCAACCACCTGGCCGCCAACCGCAGCGTCGAAGACGTCTGCGCCGGGGCGGTGATCGCCCTCACCGGTCGAGCGGCACAGCTGGTGAAGAGGGTCAAGGCGGAGCCTCCGTTTGGTCTCACCGGCGGCCTGGCAGGGGTCAAGCTGCTGCCTGACAAGCTCAGCGAGGAACTGGGCTCACCGTTCCAAGTACCGCCGGACGATCTCGGTGTCTACGCCGGTGCCTACGGGGCAGCCCTCCTCGCCCACCAGAGGCTCCGGAAGCGCCTGGAGCAAGTCCCTGCTTGATGCCCTCGCCCGCCCAAGGCGGGTCGGCGCCCTACCCTGAGGGGCCGCTATGGCCGAAACAATCACGCCCCGACCGGTGGCCGCCAACCGAAAACAGGGCCACATCATCCGGACCACCTACCGCGCCATCAGTGAGAAGGGTGTCCACCGGGTCTCCCTCCAGGAGATCGCCGAACGGGCCGAGGTGAGCAAGGGGATCATCCTCTACCACTTCGGCACCAAGGACAACCTGATCCTGAAGACCATGGAGTGGGTCCTGGAACGCAACGCGGAGAGGATCCGCAAGGCGATGGCCACCGAGACCAACCCGACCCGCCAAGTACGGATGATGATCGAGGTGATCTTCCTCAACCCCGACTCGAACCGGCGTTTCTACCTGACCTATCTGGACCTCCTGGACCACGCTGCCCGGGTGGCCGAGTTCAGCAAGCTCAACGCTGCCTTCGACTCGATCGTCAACGCCCTCTACGCCGACGTCATCCGCGGCGGGATCGAAGCGGGCGAGTTCGTAGTCGAAGACGTCGACGAGGCTGCCAAGACGCTGCGGGCGATCGTCGACGGGCTCTTCCTCCAGTGGCTCCAGGAGGACAACTGGCATGACCTCCATCCTCACTACCGCACCATGTGCGAACGCGCCGTCCTCCGCTTCCTCGGTACCTAACCTGAACCGAGCCGTCCGCCGGAATGTCAGCAGTGAGCAACGTCCCCAAACATCTCTTCGTCGTCTTCGGCGCCACAGGGGATCTGGCCCGGCGTAAACTGTTTCCGTCCCTCTACACCGTCGTCACCACCAAGGGGATCGTCGACCGCTGCTACCTCCTCGGAGCATCGACCACCGAGATGAGCGATGGAGACTTCCGGGATTGGGCACGGGCTGCCTTGATCGAGGCCGGCCACGACGCGGCGGGGGCGGGAGCCTGGTGCGAGGAACACCTCTTCTTCTGTCAGGTCGACCGTGACCCCAGCTCCTACGACGGGCTCCGCCGGCGTATCGAGGCCATCGAAGCCGCCGCGGATCTGCCCGGCAACAGGGTCTTCTATCTCGCCCTGCCTCCCCCCGCCTTTCCCGCCGTAATCGACACCCTCGGCGAGGCGGGGCTGAATTCCAGCCCCGGCTGGACCCGGCTGGTCATAGAGAAGCCCTTCGGCACCGACCTCACCTCGGCCCGGGAGCTGAACGAGATCGTGGTCCGTCACTTCACCGAGTCCCAGGTCTACCGCATCGACCACTACCTGGGGAAGGAAACCGTGCAGAACCTGTTGACCTTCCGCTTCTCCAACCCGATGTTCGAGAGCGTCTGGAACAGGGACCGGATCGCCTCGGTGGAGATCACCGTCGCCGAACAGATAGGAATCGAAGGCCGGGCCTCCTACTACGACTCGGCGGGAGTTGTCCGAGACATGGTGCAGAACCATCTCACCCAGGTCATGGCCCTGGTGGCCATGGAGCCGCCGATCACCTTCGGTGCCGACCACATCCGCAACGAGAAAGTGAAAGTGGTCGAGGCGGTGGCACCGATCGATCCCAACAAGGTCGTCTTCGGCCAGTACAGCGCTGGCACCGTCGACGGCTCGCCGGTGCCGGGATACCGGGAGGAGAAGGGTGTTCCGGAGGACTCCAACACTCCCACCTTCATCGACGTGGAACTGGAGGTGGACACCTGGCGCTGGCAGGGAGTGCCGTTCCGGCTCCGCACCGGCAAGCGGCTGGCCCGCCGGCTCACCGAAGTGGCGGTCACCTTCCGGCTTCCTCCCCTTTGCATCTTCCACGGCCGACACGACGACTGCGTGATCGAACCCGACACGCTGCTGATGACCCTCCAGCCCGACGAGGGGTTCACGCTGCACTTCAACGTGAAGGCCCCGGGACAGGACCTGGCCCTCGACACTCAGGCCCTTCGCTTCAGCTACGGCGACGCCTACCGGACCCTGCCCGACGCCTACCAGACGTTGATCCTCGACATCATGGAGGGGGACCAGACCCTCTTCGTCCGCTCCGATGAGGCGGAAGACTCCTGGCGGCTCTGGGAGCCGCTCCTCGAGGTCGGCCGGAAGCCTCTCCCCTATCCGGCGGGAACCTGGGGGCCCGCCGCTCCTACGAGGTTCGCCGACCTAGGAAAGTAGGAGAACGTCGCTCTCAGCGAAGAGCGGCCCCACTTCGATGCCGAGGAACCTGGAGTACAGCTCGGGGGGTACTCCGATGTCGGCCAGGTAGAGCTCGCCCACGACTCTCTCGATGCCCGGGACTCGCAGGCCCTCCTTGGGCAGGGCGAGAGTCATCGTCGCCGTGGCCACTACGGCAGGGTCGAAAACGGTCCCGGAATCGGCATCTATGCCGGAAGGCACATCCAGGGAGAGAACGGGTGCACTCTTGTGGTTCGCCCACCGGATCAACTCTGCCGCCCCGTCCCGGGGCGCTCCCCGCAGGCTGTATCCGATCACCCCGTCAACCACCAGATCGGGGGTGTCGACGGCGCCCAGACCCGCAGGGTCGCCGATCTTGATGCCCATCCGGCGAACGATGTCGAGTTGGTGTGCCGGGACTGGAGCGAACTCCACCGCGGCCTTGGCCACCAGGACCTCCACCTGGGCGCCGTAGCTGTGGAGCCTCCGAGCCGCCACCAGCGCACCTCCCCCGTTGCCTCCGGTGCCGGCGAGGACCACGATCCTCCTCCCCACCGGGTCTCCGTCGAGGAACCGCGCCCGGGCCAGGTGGGCCAGGGTCCTCCCGGCGTTCTCCATCATCTGGACCAGGTCGATGGAATAGTCTTCGATCATGGCCCGGTCCACTTCGACCATCTGGCTGGTAGTGAGCCACGGCAGCTCCGTGGTAGCCAACTGGGGTAGGTGCCGGACCACGGTGTAACGCTAGCTGTGGCTCGCGAAGAGTTCTGAGAGGCCGGGCTCAGAAAGGCTCGGTGGGACCTGTCCACTACATAGATGAAGGCCAGGGCCCACCGATCATCTTCCTCCACGGCAACCCCGATTGGAGCTTCCGCTACCACAAAATCACTCTGGGCCTCAAGGACCGTTTCCGGGGCATCGCCGTCTTCCCCAAGGAGATCCTGGCCTCAGGCGGGTGGCTGTCTCAGGTCAGGAAGGCGACCACCAATGAGAAGATGGCAGTCAGCCCGGTCATGGCCCACACCGTGGTCCCCACATAGAAGCGCTGCATCCGGTCAATCCGCTCGTCCACGCGGTCGAGGCGGGCCTCAAAGCGGTCGAAGCGCTCCTCCATGCGGTCGAAGCGCTCCTCCAGGCTGCTGAATCGGAGGTCGAACCGCCGCTCCAGTCCCGCCATCTCGGCCTTGGTTGACGCCTCCAACCGGGCGATGTCCGACTTCGTCGCTGCCTCGTCTGCCGGATGCTGGGGAAGGTAGGTCATCAGCGTCTTCGCATGGTCGCGCCCGAGCACTCGCTCCAGCTCAGAATACAGGGCGTGGCGAGCGGCTTCCACGGACGACATGGCCCGAAGATGCCAGACTCAGCCCTCGGCTTCAACCCCCTCAGTCGGGCAGGAGCACGTATTCGAACTCGATCGGCTTGCCCATGATCCCCTTCTTCGGGGGCTCGATCCAGGAAGCGAACTTGCCCGGCACGTACAGGGGCTTCATCAGCTCTTCGATGAAGGCCTTATCGTCGGCCGTGGGCAGCCACTGGTCGCGGTTGGACTCCCAGGTGTCCCCATCGATGACCTTGCCGTCGGGGGTGACGGCCAGGTCGGCGAACTCTCCGATCTGGCGGTGGAAGGCGATGTGGGGAAGCTTGATTTCGAACTCGATCCCCTGCTCGGCGATGGCCTTGTTCCACCGGCGGATACCGCCTCCACAGTCGGCCACGAAGTCGTCCCGCAGCCGGGCGTTGAGGGCCTTCAGCGCCGGGACCTCCTCCATTTCAAAGCCCCCGTTCTTGTGGATCATCACCGGGTAAGTGGAGTCGAGGAGACGGTGGTCGTCGTCGATCTTCGTCTCGTGGTAGCGACCCTTGAGCCCGGCGTTGAAGGCGTTGGCGGCGTTGGTGGACTGCTCCGAGCCGAACAGGTCGAGGGTCAATGAGAAGTGCAGGTTCACCTTCCGCTGGATGAGGGGAAGGTCGATCACCCCGAGGGACCTGATTCGCTCGGTGTCGTAGGGGTCTTCAATGCCCGCCTCCCGCATCGCCTTCGCGGTCCGGGTCACGATCCGACCTACCCCGGTGTTACCGACGAACATGTGGTGGGCTTCCTCGGCAAGCATGAATCGGCAGGTACGGGAGAGCGGATCGAATCCGGATTGGGCGAGGGCCTCGAGCTGCATCTTCCCGTCGCGGTCGGTGAAGAAGGTAAAAAGGAAGAAGGACAGCCAGTCGGGAGTCTCCTCGTTGAAGGCGCCGAGCATCCGGGGCCGGTCGGCATCACCAGACCGCCTGCTCAGCAGCTCCTCGGCCTCCTCGCGACCGTCCCGGCCGAAGTGCTTCTGGAGGAGGTAGACCATGGCCCACAGGTGACGGCCCTCCTCGACATTGACCTGGAACAGGTTGCGCATGTCGTAGAGGGACGGCGCCGTCTTGCCCAGATGCCGCTGCTGCTCCACCGAAGCAGGCTCGGTGTCGCCCTGGATGACGATGAGCCGGCGTAGCATCGCCCGATATTCGCCCGGCACCTGCTGCCATACGGGCTTGCCGTAGTGCTCACCGAAGGGGATCGTCCTCCCCTCCACCGCGGGAGCCAGCAAGATCCCCCACCGGTACTCGGGCATCTTCACATAGCCGAACTTGGCCCAACCATCCTTCTCTACCGAGATCGCGGTACGTAGCCACACGTCGACGTCCTGGAAGCCTTCGGGACCCATGTCCATCCACCAGTCGATGTACCCCGGATGCCAGGCCTCCAGGGCCCGGCGAAGTTTGGGGTCGTCTGCAAGACCTACATTGTTGGGAATCAGCAGGTCATAGTCGACAACGTCGCTCATCTCACACCCTCTCTCGGTCAAAATCAGGCCGCTGGCCTGTCCCGTAGCTGCGCAGCGCCCCCCGCTCACCGGAAGCGTTGGGACGCTGGAAGACCCAATTCTGCCAGGCAGTGAGTCTTCCGAAAATCTTGGTTTCCACGGTCTCCGGACCGACGAAACGCAGGTTGGCCTCCATGCCCGTCAGCGAGTCCGGAGAGAAGCTGGCCCGCTCCTCGAGAAGGATCCGGATCTCGTCGTTCCAGTCGATGTCATCGAAGGCGAAGGTGACCAGCCCGGCCTCCTCGGCTTCTCGAGCATCGAGGTCCTTGCCCACCAGCCCTTCAGCGGCTTCCAGGACTTCTTCGTGACCCCAGAACCGGGAGGCGAGGCGGGTGAGGCCATTCCCCATCGGGAGGGCCCCGAAGTTCATCTCGGTCAGACGGATCTTCGGCTCGACACCGGGAGGGTCGACGGGGCCTTCCAGCATGTAGCTGCGGTCGGAGGCGAAGATCAGCTCGGCGAGGAAGCCGACGAAGCAGCTTCCCGGTTCGACGAAGGCCAGGGTCGACCGGGAGGTCACATCGAGACGTTTGAGGGTCCGCTTCAGGTAGAGGACGATCTCCCGGATCAACCAATGGTCACGGTTCTCGACCAGGAAGGCGTCGTGGGCCGCCACCAGCTCGGGGTCCCCCTCGGTGGCGAGGATGAGGGTTCCCAGCTCGGGCTCGTTCAACCGCAGGTGGAGGATGACATCGTCGAGGGCTCGGGTGAGGGCCAGCGCCCAATAGGAGTCGCCCTCGGCCACCACCCCCTCAGGGTCTTGGGGCGGTGGTCCGGGCGGGCCCTCCAGGGTGAGGCGAACCGTGTTCAGCTCCCGGTCGATCTCGGCTCGCAGGAACGGGTATGTGATCTGGTCCCCTTCGATCTGGCGCTCCAGATAGCCCAAGGTGATGCCGGTGGCGTCGGCGGGCCGATCCGACCGGGCGGCGAACTCGGCGGCCCGTTCAGTCACCACCTCTCCAAATCGGGAGCCGGATACCAGTTCGTCCACCAGACCCCACTCCACCGCACGACGTCCCTTGATGCCCTCCTCGATGGTGCAGAACACGTCGGCAAGATCCCGACGCACCTTGCGCTTGTCCACCAGGCGGGTCAGCCCGCCGGTACCCGGGAGCACCCCAAGCAGCGGAACCTCGGGCAAGGCGACGGTGGCCGACCCGTCGTCGATCAGCAGGATGTAGTCGCAGGCCAGGGCCAGTTCGTAGCCGCCTCCGGCGGCGGTGCCGTTGATGGCCGCCAGATAGCGCTGACCAGAGTTCTCCGAGGCGTCCTCGATCCCGTTACGGGTCTCGTTGGTGAACTTGCAGAAGTTCACCTTGAGCCCATGGGAGGACTGGGCGAGCATCGAGATGTTGGCCCCGGCACAGAAGATCCGTTCTTTGAGGGAGTCGACGACCACCGCCCCCACCTCGGGGTGTTCGAAACGGAGACGCTGCACCGCGTCGTATAGCTCTATATCGACCCCCAGGTCGTAGGAGTTGCGTTTCAGCTCGTAGGCGCCCAGGCCTCCTTCTTCGTCCACGTTCATCGAGAGGCGGGCCACCCGGTCGTCGATGGTGAGCCGCCAGTGCCGATACTGGTCGGGGTGGGTGCGGAAGTCGATCATGTACCGGGAGTGTACGGCGAAACTGACCGCTCGGTCAATGGGGAGATGAACCTGGCCACGGCGGCCTCTACCGCTTCACGACGCTGCCTCGGAGACGGGACCGGACGCCGCTTGGACTATCGAAGTGACCGTCACATCTGACGGCCGCTCCTCTGGCTGCCCAGCAGGGTGGAGTGGGGGACCTCCAGCGGGCCGAGGGACAGCCCGGTACCGACGGGCTTCGTCCTTGCCGACGACGTTGAACAGCCCTTCCTTCACATCATGTACGAGACGGTGATCGTGAACCGCTGACCCTCATCGCAACCCAGACGCTTGAAGCTCCCGAACCCTGGTTCGGGAGCCCCAAGCCGCTGTCGCGCCCCCGCCCGCGCAGGAGCTGCCTCGCTACTCTCTCCAACCGTGCACGGCGTGAAGGTGGTCCCAGAAGCGGTATTTCGATGAGCTTGGCCCGGATCACGCCGCCCAGACTCCGTACCTTGGAGGAGGCCGAGCGCAGCGCAACTTGGCTGGAACTCTTCTACGACCTCGCCTTCGTCGCTGCGGTGGCGGTGATGGGGACCCGACTGGCTCACGACGTCACTTGGCCCAGCATTGCCTCGTATCTCGGCTACTTCGCTCTCATCTGGTGGCTGTGGGCCAGCTACACCTTCTATGCCGACCGCTACGACACCGACGACCTGATCTTCCGTCTCCTCGCTGGGGCTCAGATCGTGGGAGTAGTCATGATCGCCGTCTCCCTCTCCCCCGGCGCCGCAGGATCGACCACCGCTTTCGCCATCGGTTACGCCGGTGTCCGGGCGATCCTTCTCCTGCTCTACGCCCGGGCCTACCGACACGTGCGCGAAACCCGCCAACTGGTCCAGGGATATCTGAAGGGGTTCGGAGCGGCTGCCGTCCTCTGGTCGGTATCGATCTTTGTTCCCGATCCAGCCCGGTTTTGGGTGTGGGCCCTCGCTTTCGCGATAGACCTGGCTACCCCCTACGTACTTCGGAAAGTCCAGGCCCGGGTGCCCCTCGACGTCTCCCACCTTCCCGAACGCTTCGGACTGTTCACGATCCTGGTCCTTGGCGAGGCCATCGTGGCTGTCACCGTGGGTCTCGGGGATGTGGAGTGGATGCTTCCGACGACCCTGGTGGGGATCTTCGGCCTGGGGACCGCCACCTGCTTCTGGTGGAGCTACTTCGACCACCACGAAGGCTCAGTGGTACGCAGAAGAGGAGCGAAACGCAACTGGAGACCAACCGTCTGGATCTACAGCCACCTCCCCCTGGCCATTGCTGTGGCCGTATTTGGCCTCTCGGTGGAGACAGCGATCGTGGCCGCCGAGCCGGGCCATACCTACACCTCCGCGCAGAGGTGGCTGCTCCTCGGTTCTGTCGCCCTGGCCCTCTCCTCGATGGCCGCCATCCAGTCCACGCTCCTGCACGGTGACAAAGTCCAGCTACGCCGGTCCATCATCACCCACCGCCTCGTCGGGGTTCCAGTGGTGCTCGCCATCGGACTGATCCCCAACCTGAGCGCCCTCTGGACCATGGGTCTGGTCATCGCCCTTGCCACCGGTGAGGTCGTCTCCGACCTGTTCGCGGCCAACCCAGGAGGACTGCGAGCCGCCCTGGCGGCCTACCGCAGCGCCGGTGGCGGAGCCACCGACTAGCTGGCTGGGCAGGTACGGCCTCCCATAGATCCCGTGGCGACCTGGCCCGAAGGTCGGGTCTGCATAATGATCCCTTATTTTTGTTTAACAGTACTTGACAACTCTTCGAGGGTGCTATAGTATCGAACATATGTACGAGACTTCTGGTGGGGGAAGCGGGCTCTCCGAGGACAGACGATTAGACGATCCCTGGGTCGGCGACGGCGACTTCGATGATCTGTGCTGGCGGCTCACCTGTGAGGCGCTCGACGGGAACAGCGGAGAACCGCCCTCGGGACTGGAGTGGCTGGACGCAGTGTCGCCTGGACCCGTTCTGGGGTTGATCCTGTCGGCGGTAGCCCGGACGAAGCTGAACGGCTATGACCTCGTCTGGCTGTTGAAGGCAAGGGAGAGGATGGTCTCCCACTATCAGGCCGAGACAGCAGCGGACATGGTGGAGATCGCCTACGCCGCCCCCGGAGATGCCGACACTCCTCCGGCCCGCTGCGAGGAGGCCTTCGAGTTTGCTTCCGACGAGGTCCGAGCCGCGCTGACCCTGACCCGTAGGAGCGCCGAGAACCGCATGGTGCTGGCCTTCGACCTGGTAGAAAGGCTCCCCCGGGTGTGGAAGATGCTCAACACCGGAGCCATCGATCTTCCCCGGGCTCGGGTGCTTATCGACGGCACCAGCCACCTGGACGAACAGGCCGCCCGTCGTGTCGTCGACGCCCTCTCCGATGTGGCGCCTTTCCTCACCACCGGAGAACTCCGCTCCCGGATCCGGAAACTGTGTGTCACCGCCGACCCTGAGGACGCCGAGGACCAGTACCGGACCGCCCTAGAGCAGCGCCTCCTGTGGGTCGAACCCACCATCTACGGGACCGCCAACGTTCACCTCCTGGACATTCCCCTCGCCGATGCCACCGCCATCGGCCGTCGCGTTAACGCCCACATGATCTCTTTGAAGAATGACGGAGACACCCGCAGCCACGACCAGCTCCGAGCCGACATTGCCTGCGACCTCCTCCTCGGAGCAGACCCCACCAACGGAGGCCGAGGACTCGTCGACATCCGAGTCGATCTCACCACCCTCGCCGGACTAGACGAAAACGCTGCTGAGATCCCCGGTGTCGGGCCTGTCATCGCCGATGTCGCCC
This sequence comes from Acidimicrobiia bacterium, assembly GCA_046756405.1. Classification (GTDB taxonomy): domain Bacteria; phylum Actinomycetota; class Acidimicrobiia; order Spongiisociales; family ZC4RG35; genus JBHHWH01. Next base: position 21,757 of record JBHHWH010000018.1, read on the forward strand.
GCCAGGTCGCCGACCAACAGCACCGTGCCGAATGGCGGGCCACCGTCACCGACGATGACGGACGGATCGTCGACATCGTCACCACCCGCCGCCGGCCCACCGCCCAGCTCGCTCGCCACGTCGAGGCCCACCATCCCACCTGTAGCTTCCCCGGATGCCGCATCTCGGCACGAGACTGCGACCTAGACCACTACCTCCCCTGGAAAGACGGCGGTCCCACCAGCCTCACCAACACCGGACCCAAATGCCGCCACGATCACATCCTCAAAGACCACGGCTGGACACATGTCCATAGAAACGGACAGGACATCTGGACCAGCCCCCTCGGCCACACCTACATCACCCAAGGCCAATCCCCCTAACCCTCGGGGCCAACCTGCCCCAACCAGACGGTCGGCCTCTTCAGGAACCAGGTCTTCGTCCCACCCTTCACCTTGACCTCGATAGCCCCTCTGGGCTCTGGTCTGTGCGAGTTCGTCACGGCCGGGCGGGTTGAGCCGCCCGTCACCGGACCGAGTATCTGGCTTGAATAGGGCCATGGCCGACCGTGATCTTCTCACACTGACCATGTCCGCCGAACATCGCTGGATGGAGGGTTGGCTGGAGGGCCCCACCTTCGAGGGAAGCCCCCTACAGCGGGGCGCCCGTGCCCCCGAGATCGAGGTGATTGCCGGCAATGGAACGGCAACCCCAATCACATCGTTCTGGAGGGCCACTCCCGCCCTGGTCATGCTGTGGCGTCACCTCGGCTGCGGGTGCGGGCTCGACCGCAACGGAAGGCTCCAGGAGGAACTACCGGTCTATGAAGAAGCCGGGTTGAGAGTGGCCATCGTCGCGCCGGGCGACATCGAGAGGGTCAACCACTACAGGGACAAACACGAAGTGCCAGTCGCCATGTACGCCACCCCTGACTATGCCGCGCACAGGGCTTTCGGCCTGGGGCACTGGTCCATGGAGCAGGTCCTATACGACGCCCCCGAAGAGTTCTGCGACCTACGTGCCGACACCGGAAAGGAGTTCCGGACGTCACGCCGTGAGAAGGGGAGGCCCCTGGTGGATGATCCCTGGATGCAGGCCGCCGAGTTCGTGATCGACCCAGAGGGTTGGATCCGCGTTGCCTACTACTACAACTACTGCGAGGACTACCCCGACCCGAGGATCTTCATCACTGCGGCCCGACTCATCGCCTAAGAACCCTCGACCAGGAAGAAAAGGTCGTATAGCCGGTCGCCCCGAGTGGCCTCGACGTTCCAGCATCCGGCTTTGGGAAACACGAACCAGAGCCCCCACTCGTCACCTGGACGTCCGTACGAAGAGCGTTCCTGTTCCTTGACCACAACCGGTTCAATCGTGGTTCCGTCCTCGTGGACGGCCTGCACAGAGAATGGTCCCGAGCCGGTGGCTCGGAAAACCATCTTGATCTCCTCACCCACCGGGAACGGAGGCTCATGCCACAGCAGCGCCCACACCACCGGATCTCCGAAACCTTGGGCGAGGACCTCGGTCAGTCCGTCGCTGGTGAAAGGAGAGGGAGGATCGCAGTCTGAGACCCATCCTTTGACGTTGGTCAGATCCATAGACCGCTCGGGCTCGGCCAGCTCCGCCCCGGTCGCCTCGATCTGACAGGGCAGGCCGGGCTGGTTCGTGATCGTCACTACGGCTTCCGGCGCTGATCCAACCATCAGGCCTACGGCACAGCCGTCCTGGGGTGGCTCCACAGCCATCGAACAAGATCCGGGGCAGGGTCTCTGGAAACTCCTGATCTCGTAGCGCCCAACGCGAACCTCGCCCTCCCACATGATCCCGCGATCCGGCGACATCAGATCCAGCACAGCGATCTCGGCAGGAAAGCCTCCATCGAAGTAGCGGAAGATCTCGAGGTGGGCGAAGGCACCTTCGGTGTAGATACCACGTCGTACGAAGGAGACCGTCAGCTGCACCATGTCGAAGGTCGGAACGGTCGTAGTTGTGGCCGGTGGGACAGTCGGGCTAACGCCGATGTCTTGCGTCGAGAGGGTCGTTGATGCGGTCTGGCTCGTCGTTGGCAGAACCGCCGTCGTGCAAGCTGCGACAACGGCGAGCACGATTACGCCCCTGGTTTTCATACTCTCAGCATTGTCGCGCATGGGGCTCTTTGCACCGTCAGGGTTTGGCCCCTACTCCGGCGTAGGCGATGCCGGCGAGCTCGGCCATGTCGCGGTCGAAGGTGGTCAGGTCGTCGGAGTTGAATTCGTTGAGGTGTCGATGCCCGCACGCCCGGGCCATGACCTTCATCAGCTCCACTGACGCGGTGAAGAACCGGGCCAGCCGGTGGGCTGCCTCGCCCACGGGCAGACGTGCCCGGAGATGGGGCTGCTGGGTGGCGATGCCGACGGGACAGTTGTTGGTGTTGCAGGCCCTCATTCCAAGACAGCCGATGGCCTGGAGAGCCGAGTTGGCAACGGCGATCCCGTCGGCTCCGAGGGCGAGGGCCTTGATGAAGTCGGCAGGGACCCGTAACCCCCCGGTGATGATCAGGGTCACGTTCTCTGCCACCTGGTCGAGAAATCTCCGCGCCCGGGCCAGAGCGGGGATGGTGGGCACGGAGATGTTGTCTCGGAACAGCCGGGGTGCAGCCCCGGTGCCCCCACCGCGTCCGTCGAGGATTACGTAGTCGACACCGACCTCCAGAGCAGCCTCGAGATCGGCCTCGATGTGCTGGGCGGAGAGTTTGAAGCCGATGGGGATCCCGCCGGTCCGCTCCCGGACCTCATCAGCGAAGGAGCGGAAGTCGGCTGGGGTGGTCCATTCGGGGAACCGAGCCGGTGAGATGGCGGGCTGACCGGGCTCGATGCCTCGTACCTCGGCGATCTTTCCCACGACCTTGGCCCCGGGCAAGTGTCCCCCGGTTCCTGTCTTCGCGGCCTGGCCGCCCTTGAAATGGAAGGCCTGGACCCTGTCGAGCTTCTCCCAACCGAAGCCGAACCGTGCCGACGCCAGCTCGTACATGTAGCGGCTGTTCTCGGCCTGCTCCTCAGGGAGCATCCCCCCCTCGCCAGAGGCGATGGCGGTGCCGGCCAGCTCGGCGCCGCGGGCCAGGGCCACTTTGGCCTCCTCGGAGAGGGACCCGTAGCTCATGTCGGAGACGAAGAGGGGGATCTCCAGCCTGAGGGGCCGATCCGCCTTGGGACCGATGACAAGCTCCGTCCCCACCGCCTCATCGTCGAGGAGGGGCGGGGCGGCAAGTTGGGCGGTGAGAATCTGAATGTCGTCCCAGGACGGCAGACGGGTGCGGGGAACTCCCATGGCACCCATGAGACCGTGGCGACCGGTGCGAGACAGCCCGAAGGAGGCCAGCTCCCGGATGGTGTCCACATAGGGCTCAGGATGGTGGTGAGTGAAGTCCCGGTAGGCACCCTGATACTCATCACGACGATAGGGCTGAGGGTGTTCCCGAGCCCAGGCAGCTATCTCCTCACCGTCGACCCAGACCACCCCATCTTCCACCCAAGCATGGAAACGCTTCAGCCGTTGCGCGTTGTTGTATTCGGAGACCCCGGTGCGGTAGCGGTAGTCCCAGCCGTGGAGACCGCAGATGAGGTTGTCCCCTTCGATCCGGCCGTCGGCAAGCAAAGCACCGCGATGGAGACACCTCCCGTACAGCACCGACACTTCGTCTCCGTACCGGACCACGACGAGATCTACACCCTCAATGAAGGCGTAGGCCGGCTCCAGCTCCCCCAGCTCGTCCCAGGCAATCACACGCTGCGCTCTCAACAATCCTCCCTTGGGGAGACGACTCTAAGACCCTGCGGGCCCGGTACAGCCAACGGATGCGAGCCCGGGAAAAATCCATCAGCGTTTCCCCGATTCCAGCTCCCTCTGGGCCTCGTTAGCTCTCAGGCCCTCTCGGGAGCCATTCGATTCGGGCCACCCGCTCGTAGCAGTCGGGCGAGGTCCCGGGCGATACACAGCACCGCGATGATTGCCGTCAGGTGAAAGCCACACTCGAGCCCCGCCAGCGCGGTCCAACTGGAGTCTGAGACGCACCGGTGAAACGCCCCGTGGGGGAACCAGTTCACCAGCACTCAGCCGATAGCCAAGTAAGAGCTGGTGGGCAGGTTACTAGAGCCAGGAAGCGTCAAACGAGCGACGACGATTTCTCAGCGGGAACGGAGACCTTCCGGCGGCAATCAGAACTGGATGCCGCGGGTGAGGGCTCCGTCGATGACCAGGTTCGTCCCCGTGGTGAAACTGGATACAGGGCTGGCGAGGAACACCACTCCCGCCGCCATCTCCTCTGGTGTACCCATTCGACCGGTGGGGTTGAGGCTCATCGCGTACTCGAAGAGTTCCGGGTTGTCCCTCTCGATGCTCTCCCAGACTCCGCCAGGGAAGTAGGTGTTCCCCGGTGACACCGTGTTGGCTCTTATCCCCTTCTCCGCAAGCTGAAGAGCGAGCCCTTGGATGTAGGCGATGATCGCCGACTTGGCCGTCCCATAGGGACCCGAGGCAAAGTCGGCCTCACGACCGGAGACACTGGATATGGCGACAATCGACGGCGCGTCGCTCTTCTCGAGATACGGCAGGGCGGCCTTGACCAGGTTGACCGTACCCATGAGATCGACCCGCAACGAGATTTCCCAGTTCTCGTCCGTGTCGGGGATAGCGAGGGCGCTGACATTGCTCACCACAATGTCGATCCCGCCAAACCCGGCCACCGAATCCTCCACCCACCTGTAGATCGCATCACGATCGCCGACATCGACGACCGACCCGACGACATCAGGGCCGGACCCCGATAGGGCTCTCTCCGTTTCTTCGACATCGGACGCGGTACGAGCACAGAAACCAACGTTCGTTCCCTCAGCAACAAACGCCTCAACGATCGCCCGGCCAATGCCCCGGGTACCGCCCGTCACCAGCGCGGTGCGCCCAGCGAGTCTCAGATCCATGGGTCTGCCTCCTTCGGGAAAGTCCATCTTCGACCACGACGGCCTACGCCAGATCCCATTTCTCTGTCGCTCTTTTGACAGTTGAGGGACTCCTTTAACCCAGCGTGACACTCCGACCACCAACCTCACAGCATGAAACTTCGACGCGTCGGCTATTTGCCCGCGCTTGCGCTCGTGCTGGCCGCGTGTGGTGGCGCGGCCATCGAGGACAGGACAGCGACCACCGCCGCGGCCGCTCCTGAACCTTCCTCAACAGACACCCCGTCCACCACTTCCACTGCCGTCGCCGGTGGCCTGCCGGAAGGGCCCTCCGCCCTGGAGAACCGCTTCGATGCATCCTTCCCCGACCCCCTGATCGACCCCTCGGAGATCCTCTCCGGCGGACCGCCTCCCGACGGGATCCCACCGGTCGACAATCCGCAGTTCGTCTCCGTCGCCGAGGCCGACGAGTGGCTCAACGACCCCGAGCCGGTCCTCGTGGTGGACATCGACGGAGACGTACGCGGCTATCCCCTCCAGATCCTCATCTGGCATGAGATCGTCAACGACACCGTCGGCGGGATTCCCCTCTCCGTCACCTACTGTCCCCTGTGCAATTCGGCGATCACCTTCAAGCGAACCGTCCGCGGTGTCGAGACCACCTTCGGCACCTCGGGGAGCCTCTACTTCGCCAACCTGGTGATGTACGACCGGGCAACGGAGTCCCTCTGGAACCAGTTGGACGGCCGGGCGGTAGTGGGACTGCTCACCGGTGAAGTCCTGGAACAGGTCCCCTCCTTCACCGTCTCCTGGAAGGTGTTCAAGGAGACCAGGCCAGAGGGAAAGGTCCTCGACCGGAACAACACCGGCGCTACCCGTCCCTACGGCACCAACCCCTACACCGGACTCGACGACCCCGATGGCAGGCCCTTCCTCTTCCGAGGCGACCTCGACGTCAGGGCCAAGGCGATGCAGCGGGTGATAGCCATGGAGAACGGCGACGTGGCCAAGGCCTGGGCCCTGGACGCGGTCGCCGGCGAGGGGGCCGCCAACGACGCCTTCGACGGCCAACCCCTGGTGATCTTCTGGCAGGCGGGCGAGGCCAGCGCCCTGGACAGCAGGGCCGTCGCCGAAGGACGGGATGTGGGAAGCGTTGGTGTTTTCTTCTCCACCCTCGACGGACGGACGCTCACCTTCGAAGCGAGGGGCGACACCTTTGTCGATGCCGAGACCTCCTCGACCTGGAACATCCTCGGTGAGGCCATCGAAGGCGAGCTGAAGGGGGCCCGACTGGAACCCGCCACCTTCGTTCGGACCTTCTGGTTCTCCTGGGCCGCCTTCCGCCCGGACACCGACCTGGTGGAGGCGACATGATCGAGCTGGCTCCGCTTACCCTCGCCCTGGCAGCTGGGGGGCTGTCCACGGTCAATCCCTGTGGTTTTGCCATGCTCCCTGCCTACCTCTCGTTCTTCGTCGGTGCCGGCGACGACCAGCTCCCGTCGGCTTCTAGTCGGGCCGCGCTGGGGCTGAAGACGGGGCTGCTGGTCACCGCGGGGTTTCTGGTCGTGTTCGCCACGGTAGGTATCCCCCTCACCTACGGCGCTACACGGATCGTCCGTGGTGTGCCCCTGGCGGGGATTGCCGTCGGTGTGATCCTGGTGGGGGTAGGCGTGGCCACCCTGATGGGACGGGGCATCTCGCTCACCTTCGCCAACCCGGTACGGGTGAAGGGGTCACGAGGCCCGAAGACCGTGTTCACCTTCGGCCTTGGCTACGGGATCGCCTCCCTGGGCTGCACTCTCCCCGTCTTCCTGGCCGTTGTCGGGGCGTCGCTGGCCACCCAAGGAACCGGCGCTGCCTTGGTGGTGCTGGCCGCCTACGGCCTGGGCATGTCGGCGATGCTCATCGTCCTCTCCACGGCGGCGGCGCTGTTCAGGGACGGCCTGGTCCGATCGGTCCGAAGGCTCCTCCCTCACATGCACACCATCACCGGCGGACTGCTTACCATCGCCGGCCTCTACCTCACCTACTTCTGGGTGCGGGTCCGGTTCGGCCCCACCGACACCCTGGGCGAGGACCCCATCGTCGGCTTCGTCAGCACCTTCACCTCGGCCATCGAGCGCATCGCCGCCAGCAACGGGCGCTTGATCGTGGCGGTCGCGGCCATAGCCGTGGTGATGATCGTCGCGGCGACCCTCTGGAACAGACCCGGAAGGATCGAACCCACCGGAACCTCGGAACAACCCATAGGAGAAGAACGTGTCGCCGAACCCAAGTGACAAGCCAAACCGAAAGGCAGCAGCGGGTTACCGCAGCCTGCGGAGACACCGGCTGATCGTCGTGGCGACGTCGGTCGTCGTGGTGGCGGCGATCGCCGGCCTGTTCGCCTTCAGCTCCCCAGAGGCCTCCGACGAAACCCCAGAGGCCGCCGCGGCGAGCGTCGAGAACCCAGCGCCCGATGTGGAACTGGTCGACTTCGAAGGCAACAGCCTCCGGCTCTCCGACCTCGTAGGAGGCCCAGTCGTCCTCAACTTCTGGGCCTCCTGGTGTCCCCCATGTGTCGCTGAGATGCCCGACTTCGAGGCGGTGAACCAAGACATCGGCGATCGGGTGACCTTCATCGGCGTCAACTTCCAGGACGATCCCGACCTGGCTGCGGCGCTCGCCGTCGAGACCGGAGTCAGCTACTTACTCGTTCGCGATCCCCAAGGCCTCATCTTCCAGGAGTTCGACGGGCTCGGCATGCCGACCACCGTCTTCATCGACGCCACTGGCTCTATCCGCGAGGTCATCACCGGTCAGATGTCCCAAGACCAGCTCCGGGCCAAGATCGCCGAGCACTTCTCGGTCGACGTCTGAACCCTCCCGGGACGGCCCCAGAGCAGCTACTTGCGACGGTCGAGTTATCGACTATTCTAGAATTATGAAACTATCGCAGGCGGTGCGCATGCTCGACTCCCTCGCCCACGAAACCCGACTGGAGGTGTTCCGGCTTCTGGTGAAAGCGGGAAGCGACGGACTCGCTGCGGGCCAGATCGCCGAAAACCTCGGGGTGCCGTCCCCGACGCTGTCGTTTCATCTCAAAGAGATGAAGAGCGCCGGGATCGTTCAGGTCGAAAGGCTCGGCCGCAACTTGGTCTACAGCGCCGATTTCGAGGCCATGGGTGGCCTGCTCGCCTTCCTCACCGACGAGTGCTGCGTGGGTGTGAGCATTAGCGGAGCCTGCATCCCCGAGCCAGCCCTGGAAGGGGTGTCAGCATGACCGAGCCGATCAAGGATCTAGTAGCGGAGAGATACGGCTCCATCGCCCGGGCAGTTCTCGAAGGCAAGGGAGGAGCCTGCTGTGGGACAGACGACACCGTCTGCTCTGCCGACGACCCGATCACCCGGGACCTCTACGACGACACAGATGCAGCCGAGGTACCCACCGACGCCATCAACGCCTCGCTCGGCTGTGGCAATCCCACCGCCCTCGCCAGTCTCACAGAGGGCCAGACGGTGCTGGACCTGGGATCGGGCGGGGGAATCGACGTGCTTCTCTCCGCCCGGCGGGTAGGCCCCACCGGGTTCGTCTACGGTCTTGATATGACCGACGAGATGCTGGAGCTGGCCCGTAAGAACCAGGCCGAAGCGGGAGCCACCAACGTCGAGTTCCTCAAGGGCGACATCGAAGACATCCCCCTACCCGACGGGAGTGTCGACAGGATCATCTCCAATTGCGTCATCAACCTTTCCGTCGACAAGCCAAGGGTTTTCGCCGAGGCGTTCCGGGTGCTGAAGCCGGGCGGTCAGCTCGCGGTGTCCGACATCGTGGTACGAGGGGACATCCCCCACGAGATTCGCCGCAGCGTCGAGGCCTGGATCGGATGCGTCGCCGGAGCCCTCGACGAGAATGACTTCCGGTCGGCCCTGGAGGCGGCAGGGTTCGTCGACGTGAGCATCGAACCCACCCGGGTCTACGAGTACGACGAAGCCAAGGAGTACATCATCAACGCGGGCCTTGACCTCGAAGTAGCCAGGGCCGTCGAGGGCCGCGTCCTGTCGGCTTTCGTACGGGCAACCAAGCCTTAACCGGGGCCCAGCCAACGAACGGCACCATCAGCCAAGGGCCGCTCGGGAGCCCGCGCTGGCTGGGTTTGCGACTCACTGATCAAACTCCTGAGACAACAACGACACCCCACACCAACAGGATCACTCCGCCGACCCGGGAGGCCAGGACGCCCCTCGGGGCGACCTTCTCGACGAGGACGAAGATGGCGAGTACTGCCACCCAGGCCAGGTTCATCACGCCGAGTACGAACAGCAGCAGCATCAGCGACCAGCAACATCCGAAGCACAACCCCCCGTGATGCAGACCCATCCGCAACGCTCCTGCCTTCCCCTCTCTCCACGACGTCATCAGGAACCCCATCGGGGTTCGACATGCCCCCAGGCCTCGGATCTTCGCAGGCGAAAACTGCACCACCCCGGCTCCGATCAGTAACGCGCCAGAGAACCAGCCCTCGGTCACCACCCCCATACCATCGACGAGGGCAACGCCTGCCAGCCACCATTGGAGGGCGGTGGCACCTAGGGCAAACACAGTCCACACCACGACATATCCGGCGACGAACAGGGGAGTTGAACCTCCCCTGTTCCCAAACGAGCCGCGATCGAGGCTGTCGTAAGCGACCAACATCGGGATCGCCGACGGCAGCATCATCGCCGCCATCATCACCGCCCACATATCCGCCATCAGGGCGGCCTGAACGGCAGACCAGGCGGGGGTCATCGGCATCGCGAGCACCGACGCCATGTCCCCTGCCCTGGTCGCCACGAGAGCCAGGTAGATCCACGACAGCGTCGTGAAACCGACCAGCCCTGCTATCAGGGCGCCCCGGGCTCGGGTCAGTGCGACCGTGGCCGTGGTCACGCCGCGTATTCGAAGGGTGAGTAGAAGCCGTTCTTTTCGGCCAGGCTCCACTGCATCCCGTGGTCGTTGTACGCCAGCTTCTCCGAATGGGCCACGGCGGCGGGGAATCCCGGCGCGACAGCCAGGGGGTGGCCCTCCACCGTGATCGGCCCGTCGGACTGACCGGTGTCACCCACGATCGCGGCCTCCGCGACCCCGGCGATCGTCATCGAGGTCCTCTTGCCATCGGTCTCGAACCTGATCGTTGCCGGTCCCGCCCCGAGGACCGAGCCGATATGGCTCGCCAGTCGAGCAGGATGCCCACCGGCCTGGCCGGAGAAAATGGCAGCGAGGGCCCCCAACTGATCTTCGGTGGCCCTGTCATCGAAGTACAGCGCTGCCTGCCATTCCACTTCTGCCATGTGCCCCGGCGACAGAACGGCCAGCGCAACGTTGAGCCCGTCGAGCTTCGTACCCTCGAAGTCGCCTTCCTCGATGTGCCAGCCGACCAACACCGTACAGTCGTCCTCGGTCGGCGGGCTGAGGAAAATGCACGGGCACGCTGCCTCACAGTTGCACGTTTCGAAATACCGTCCCTTGACTTTCCAGGTCATGTTGTCCTCCTTGTACGACCTGTCATTGCCGCCTGACCGTCCCACAGCAAGATCAAGGCCAGTTCAAAGAAAGGTCAACACAACCGCCTCGACCACCGTGGGATAGCGACCTCCGGGCAGGGAGTCTCGGTTCAGCCGGCTTCGACGAGTTCCAGAGCCCGATCGACGGCCTTGAGGCTGGAGGTGACGAGTTCGGGAGTCGACATGATGGATCCCCTGATCGTGAGCCGCCGGTTCTGGGCGTCACCCAGGGCAGTAACGGTGTCGTCCAGCACTCGCCGATGTGGGTGGGTGAGGGTCGAATCGGTGTCGGCGAGGAGGGCTCCGATGAGAACCGCGGCCTCGTCGTGCAGGCCCACAGCCACGAGCGCCCGGGTGAGGTAGCGCCAGGTGTGTCGAAGCTGAGTGTCATCAGCAGCCCGGAACCAGTGGTCGATGACCCAGGCGAAGTCTCTGAGTCCCTCCTCGAGATCGCCATGTGCGGCGTTGACCGAGGCCAGCTCCATCCGAGAGACACCGCTGAACCACTCGTTGCCCACCGAATCAGCCATCTCCACAGCCTCCTCGAACATGGCCCGCGCCTCTTGGGGCTTGTTGTGCTTAACGGCAAGACCGTTCGCATACAGGGAGTAGGCGAGAGCCGTCGGGTTGCCCAGCTCCCGAGCCCCGGCCAGCGCGCGGGCAGCGGCACCGATAGCGTCTGCGGATCGACCGAGGACGGCGCTGGTCACCGCAACGTAGTAAGTGGCCCACACCTCCCTCAGGAGTTCTCCCTGCTTGCGGGCCATCTCGGCAACGTCTGAGTAGTGGAGCAACGTAGTCTCCGCGTCACCGCGATACAGAGCGACATCCGCTAGGACGTCCTCGGGATAGCCACACATCGAGGGGAGAACCCCTTGGGCGACCGCTGCATCTCGTGCGAAGGTGACGGCATCATCGAACCGACTCCCCATCCATGCTCCCCGAGCGGCGGCCCCCGACACGGCTCTCCACAGGGGATGATCCGGAGTCATGCCTTCCCAAAGCGCCTGTGACCAGCTGACGACCTCGTTGCGGGATCTCCAATAGCCACCGTCGGCGAGCGCGGCGACAATCGATGAGGCGGAATCGAGATCGTCGTTGTCGATTGCCCACAGAAAGGCGGCGCGGAGGTTGGCGTACGCCGAGGACACCTCGACCATGGCGTCGCCCTCTTCGTCGGTGAGCAGACGGGCCGCCTCGACCAACGCCCTGTGGGCGAAGTGACGGGCATGACGCTTCCTAACTTCAGGCTCGGCTTCACCAAGGCGGCCCACGGCAAAGCGCCGAATCGTCTCCAACAGGCGGTACCGGGTTCGGATCCCCGAGGTCTCGGCGATGACCAGAGACTGGCCCACCAGCGTCGAGAGCTGGCCCCGCACCGTTTCGGGGGACTCTGAGGATGGCGCACACACGGCGAGAACGTCTTCGAGTAGGAACCTCCCTGACATGACACCGAGTCGGGCAAGCAGCTCGCGGGATTGTTCCGAGAGAAGCTCGTAGGACCATTCGACGGTGGCCCCGAGCGTGGCGTGGCGCGGCTCGCCAGAGGTGTCGAGGCGGGAGAGCTGGACTCGCGACCCGAGAGTGGCCACGATCTCAGCAGGGGTCATCGAGCCGAGCCGCGACCCGGCGATCTCCAAAGCTAGAGGCAGTCCGTCCAGGCTGCGACACAGCTCCACGACGTCGTCAACGCTGGCATCGGTCAGCTTGAAGGTGCTCGGCGCGTTTCGAACCAGCAGCTCAACACCAGGCCACCGGAGGAGATCTTCAACAGAGACGTCAGCACGAGTCGGAACAGCTAGGGATGGGGTCTGCCAAATGAACTCCCCGTCGACATAGAGCGGCGAGCGACTCGTGGCCACCACCGTCAGGTCAGGACATCCCCGCACGAGAGAAGCAAGGGCACGGGCCGCAGCGTCGGCAACGTGCTCACAGTTGTCGACAATGAAAACCGCCGATCGCGGCGCCAGATACTCGATCAGGCTCATCAGTGGCCCGGCGACCGGGTGCGGTTGGACACCCACGCTCGACGCCAGCACGGTGTCCACCGCTGATTCGTCCTGGACGGCCGAGAGGTCGGCGAAGAATGCGGGCCGGACCCCATCGGCGAGGATTCGTCTACCCACCTCCAAGGCAAGCCGGGTCTTGCCGACACCTCCCGGACCGGTGAGCGTCAGTAGACGCACCTGTTCTGCGCGTGTGAGCAGATCTTCGATTTCTGCCCTGCGACCCACCAGGTCAGAAGCGGGAACAGGGAAGAGCCACCGCGGCTCGACACCACCGGCCGTCATCTCATGCATAAGGATCTGTTCTTCGAGATCGCGAACCTCGGGACCCGGCTGCACGCCGAGCTGCTCCGCGAGCGCGGTGCGGAGGCGTCGGTAGACAGCTAAGGCATCGGCTTGACGGCCGGATCGATACAGTGCGCGCATGAGGATCCCGCTGAGTCGCTCGTCGAGGGGCGACTCGGTGACCATTGGTTCGATCTGTGGGATCACCCTCTCGGGTTCGTCAACGGCAATCGTCGCTTCCGCCCATCGCGCTACCGCGTTGACGCGCTGGCTCTCCAGAATCGATGACTCCTCCAGGATCCACGGCCTATCCATACCTGCCAGAACGGGACCCCGCCACAGATCGAGTGCCGACGCCAGGGCAGCTGCGACATCCTGGGGATCCTGGGCGTTGTCTGCGTTCGCGACGCTGCTCCGGAAGAGATCGATGTCGGTTGCGAGGCTCTTCAGCGTCAGGCGGTAGGTACCCTGCTCCCCTCGTATCTCTACCGTCGAGCCCAGCAGACGCCGCAGCTTGGAAACGTAGGTGCGCAGGGATCGCACCGAACCATCACTGGCGCTCTCCCCCCACACTGCGTCAACGATCGTGGGGATCTCGACCGGCTTGCCTCGGCGTAGGACGAGGTACGCGAGCAGAGCCCTCTGGTTCGGTCCGCCCAGACCGACTTGCTCCCCGCCTATGACCAGTTCGAGCGGCCCCAGGAGCCTAAGAATGTCCTGGTCCGCCATGTGCACAAGGCCACGCTAGCCCGACACGGCGACTCGGGTCTCCCACCTCATGTCATCCTGCGGAGGCCCTCGGAGTGTCCGAGTTCTCACTTCCAGCTCACCGTTCCTTCACATTTCCGGCCGAACTTGAGGGTGCAGTCGAGACACAAGGAGAAACCCATGAAGACCGCACTCAGAGCTGGAGCAGCAGCCCTCATGCTCGTCGGAACCACCTTCGCCGCACCGGCGATGGCCCAGGAGTCACCCGCCGACCCTCCCCCAGCCCAGGCGCAGAACCAGGGTCGCTTCCAGGGGCCGATCATGGAGTTCATCACCGAGTTCCTCGGCGTCACCCAGGGAGAGGTCACTTCGAACTGGGCGACCGGGAACACCCTCGCCGACTTGGCCGAGGCCAACGGCTCCTCCGGCGAGGAATTGTTCGAGGCGCTGATGGCCCAGGTCAATGCACACATCGACCAGGCGCTGGCCGATGGCAAGATCGACGAAGCCCGGGCCGACGAGCTGCGGGCTAGAGCAGAGGAAAGGCTTACCCGCCTCGTCTTCGAGGCTCACCAGCCGAGACGGGACCGCGGACACAACCAGTAGGACTCACAGGTCCGCTTGAGAGGGCTTCGGGATCCAGCAACGACTACGCGCATCCTGGCCCGATGGGCTGAGCGACCAAGAGGTCGAAACTATCCGTCTGATCGCCCGAGGACTGTCGAACAAGAGATTGCAGAACGCCTCTACGTCTCGCGCCGCACCGCCGAGCATGATGGCACCTAAAGAGATTCGGCAGAAGTGACGATATGGCGGAATGGTGGGAGCCGCCGGGCGACACGGATGAAGGGCAGAATTCTGAGAACTCTCGCAGCTTTGACAATCGCGGCCTTGACGCTCATTTCGTGTCAGGCCCAAGTCTCCCAAACTGACGATCCAGCGAATGCCTCAGTGGAATCACCGGCGACCACCGCTTCGCCGGCGGCCACGGCATCGACCCTGGCGACCGACCAAGGGGCCACAGCTTCCGACCTCGTAGCCGAGGCAGAGGCGGCGTACTCGCAGGGTCTCCTCGACGACGCCCTCGCCGCCTACCAAGAAGTCATCGACCGCTACAGCGACACCACCGACCCCG
>JBHHWH010000019.1:0-34819 GCA_046756405.1 Acidimicrobiia bacterium
TGGTGGCCGAAGTCCTCGATCCCCGCCATGTGGAACTGGTGGCCTCCTACGTGGACATGTTGCGCATCGGCACCAGGAATATGTCCAACACGGCCCTACTTCGTGAGGTCGGGCGCCAGCCCCTGCCGGTTCAGCTCAAGCGGGGGCGGGCTGCAACGGTGGAAGAGTGGATCGATGCCGCCGAGTACATCTACAACGAGGGGAATCACGGCATTGTGCTGGTGGAACGAGGGGTGCGTGGCTTCGATCCTTCGGCCCGCAACACCCTGGACATCACCGCGGTGCCGTTGGCGAAGAGGATGACCCACCTACCCGTAATGGTGGACCCTTCTCACTCTGCCGGGCGCAGCGATCTCGTTCCCGCCCTGGCGAGGGCGGCGGTGGCCGCTGGTGCCGACGGTCTGCTGGTCGATGTCCACCCTCGACCTGCGGAGGCCCTGGTGGACGGCCGCCAGGCGCTGACGAAGGAGGAGTTCGTGTCCCTCGCCCGAGAGCTCAGGGCGCTGGCCGCCGCCCTTGGCCGGCCTGCAGCTCAGTTGGGCGGAGACTCGTAGAACAGAGCCTCGAAGGACCGTCGGGCACGACGGGTGAGCTTGCGATACTGCTCCCTGAGCTCTCCGGTACGGTCGAAGCCCAAGGACGCGGCAATACGGGCGGCCGAGCGAGGATCGGTAGGCAAAGAGTCGACCGCACGTCCGAATTGAAGATGGAGTCTGAGACGCACTCGGGTACAGAACTCGTACGCCTCCCGAAGGGCGCGGTGGTCCCTCTCCTCGAGGATTCCGGCTTCGAGGAGGCGATCCAGGGCTTCCAGGGTTGGGGTCGCCCGAAGCGACGGATCCCGTCCGCCATGTGTGAGCTGTAGAAGTTGGGTGACGAACTCGACATCAGTCAGGCCTCCGGGGCCCAGCTTGAGGTGATAGTCGGGATCTTCGCCCGGTCCGATTCTCTCCGACTCGACGCGAGCCTTGATCCGGCGGATCTCCCACACCATCGACTCGGGTAGCTTCGGCTGCCACAACAGCGACCCGGTCATCTCGGTGAAGGCTTTGAGCAGGTGTGGGTCCCCGGCGGCGGGTCGTGCCTTGACCAGGGCTAGCAGTTCCCAGGGTTCCGCCCACTCCCGGTAGTAACGGCGGTAGCTGTCGAGGGACCGGGCCAGGGGGCCGCTCTTGCCCTCGGGTCGAAGGTCGGTGTCTAGTTGGAGACCCTCACCGTGGTGGCTGGGTTCGGAGAGCATTCGGGCGAGGCCCGTGGCCAGAGTGAGGGCCCGCTCCCGATGCTGGTCGTCGTCGTAGACGTAGAAGAGGTCTATATCCGATCCGTACGACATCTCCCGACCCCCCCACTTACCCACCGCTACCACTCCGAAGTTCTCCGAACCGTTCCCGGTCAGGGCATGGAGGGCTCCTGTCACCGCGGCATCGGCGGTGTCGGCGAGGGCACGAAGCGTCGCTTCGGTCTCCGCCTCGCCCAGCACGTCGCGGGCGGCGATCCGCAGCCTCCGTCTGCGGACGAAACGTCGGAGGGTTCCCAACTTGGCGTCTGGGTCGTCCCGCGAGTCGAGAAGACCAATCAGGCGCTGGGTCTCGGCGTCGAGGTCTCGTATCTCCTTGAGGAGGGTGTCATCGGCTAGACGGGGGATGAACTCGGGTATGCGGTCCATCAGATCCCCAAGGAGGCGGCCGGTACCGAGGAGCCGGCAAAGTCTCTCCGCAGCCAGGGGATTGGTCTGAAGCAGCGTCACCAAGGCGGCGTGGTCGGGGGTCCCTGCGAGCAGGAGACGGAGCTGGTGCAGTCCCAGGTCGGGATCGGGCGAGACCGACAGCCAGTCGAGCATGAGAGGAAGCATCTGGTGCATGACGCGGGACTTGCGACTCAGGCCGGCGGTGAGCTCCTCGACGGCCTTGGTGGCCCCGGCCACATCGGCGAAGCCGAGGGCTTCCAGACGCAGCGTTGCCGCTTCGGCATCGAGGCGTGCCGTGGGGACTCCCGCCAGCGAGTCGAGGATGGGTCGGAAATAGAGCCGCTCGTGGAGGTCGCGGGCCTGGGAACGCACTTCGGCGAGGTGCACCTCGAACTCCTCCAGGGGATTGGCGACAAAGCCGAGGGTTCGGGCGAGACGTTCTCGTGCTTGCGGAGAGCTGGGGAGTCGGTGGGTTTGACGGAGGTCCCAGAGTTGGAGTCGGTGCTCGATGTGGCGCAGAAAGCGATAAGCCTCGGCCAGCTTGTCCGCCTCTTCTCCGTCGATGTATCCGTGCCGCTCCAGGGCATCGATTGCATCAAGGGTTGCGGCAACCCGCAGATCGGGGTCGAAGCGGCCGTGAACCAGTTGGAGGAGCTGTACGGAGAATTCGATGTCGCGGATTCCGCCCCGGGAACGCTTGATGTCCGAAGGAGGGGCGACCTCCTCCGCCTGGGCCTTGATGAGGCGGACGTTGCGTAGGGCCTCGGAGTCGAGCCCTCGTTCCCAGACGATCCCTTCCGTCAGCTCGCTGAAGCTCCGGCCGAGGGCAGCGTCCCCGGCGGCCGGACGGGACTTGAGAAGGGCCTGGAGCTCCCAGCCCTCTCCCCATCTCTCGTAGTAGGAGGCGTAGCCGTCGAGACTCCGGCTCAAGGGCCCGGCCGATCCCTCAGGGCGGAGCCCGGCGTCCACCCGAAGGCCGGGACCGTCGAAGGTGGGTGAGGTAAGAAGACTGAGCAGCTTGCTGGCGATGGCGAGGGCTGCCTCCCGGCTCTCTGCTTCGCCTCCAGGCACCGGCTGGTGAACGAAGAGGAGGTCGATGTCCGAGTAGTAGTTGAGCTCACGTGCTCCCCACTTGCCCATGGCGATGATCGCCAAGGGGACACGAGGAGCCAGCGGATGGCGTTCGGACACCGCCTCCACCGCCGCGTCGAGGGTGTGAGCGACGAGGACGTCCACGGCATCACTGAGTAGGGAGGTAGCGGTGGCCAGATCGACAAGCCCCGCCAGGTCCCTTCCGGCAATGTCGACGAGGACCGCGCGAAAGCGCAAGCTGAGGGAGTCGGTCTCCGATGGTCCCCGCAACAGGTGAGGGTGACGGATGAGGGTCTTGGCGAGAGCTCGGCTGGCTCCTGCCAGCGCCGCGGCGATGGTCAGGAGGTCGGGGTCCTCAGCGATAGAAGGGTCGGCTTCCAGGATCGCCCGAAGTCGCTTCGGGCCGCCCTCGGGATCGAAGGCGGCGGCGAGCCTCGGAGGGTCTTCGGTCGGAGGGCCCTGGCTCTCGGGGGACGTTGGGTTGGGCTCGGACACGGGTTTCAGGCTAAAGACCCTGACGGCGCGTAACGTGTTGACCATGCCTGTCAGGGTCGCTGCCGCCCAGATCAACCTCCATGTGGGTGACATTTCGGGCAATGAGGCCCGGATCGCCGATGCCATCTCGTGGGCCAAGAGCGAAAACGCCAAGATCCTGCTCCTCCCTGAGCTGGCCATCTGCGGCTATCCCCCCGAAGACCTCGTCCTACGTGAAGATTTCGTTGTAGCCAATCTGGAGGCGGTGAAGCGGCTCGCCGTCGCGGCCACGGATGTGGACGTCGTTGTCGGATTCGTCGACCGCGTCTACAGCCGGCTTAGCGACGACTCACAGCCCCGAACCGTGGCCAACGCCGCCGCAGTGCTGTCGGAGGGTCAGATCAGGGGCGTGTACCACAAGGTTCTCCTGCCCAACTATGGGGTCTTCGACGAAGACCGTTACTTCGTGATGGGGGAACGACCGGGCCAAGTGTGGGAGTTGGGAGGGCTGCGTGTAGGCGTCTCCGTCTGCGAAGACATCTGGGTGCCCCACGGCCCCCCTACGCATCAGGCCGCCGCCGGAGCCCAGGTCCTACTCAATATCAATGCTTCACCGTTCCACCGGGGAAAGGCCAGAGAGCGTGAGGCCATGCTCGCTGAACGTGCCCGAGAGACGGGACTTCCTGTCTTCTACGTGAACCTGGTGGGAGGTCAGGACGAGTTGGTCTTTGATGGTGCGTCGGTGGTGTTCGACGGCTCGGGCGAGCTTCTCCACCGTTCACCCCAGTTCGAAGAGGACCGCTTCGCCGTAGATGTTCCCCTTCCCGGGGAAGGGCCGTCGCCCGGCTCGGTGACTCCGCTACTTGAGCCCGTCGAGGAGGTCTACCGCGCCCTGGAGACGGGCCTTTGTGACTACGTACGCAAGAATGGGTTCCGTGGCGTCGTTGTGGGGCTATCGGGCGGGATCGACTCTGCCCTCACCGCGACGGTGGCCGCCGATGCGCTGGGGGCTGAGGCGGTGTGGGGAGTGGCCATGCCCTCCCGGTTCTCCTCAGCCCACTCGCTGGAAGACGCTGCCGCTCTCGCCGAGAACCTGGGGATCCGCTTCGATGTCATCCCGATCGACGGTGTGTTCCAGGCCGAACTCGACGCCCTGGCGGGCGTTTTCACCGGTACCGATTTCGACGTCGCTGAGGAGAACCTCCAGGCTCGAATCAGGGGCTCGATCCTGATGGCTCTGTCCAACAAGTTAGGTCCCATGGTGGTGGCCACCGGCAACAAGTCGGAGATGGCCGTTGGCTACGCCACCCTCTACGGGGACATGGTGGGGGGTTATGCCGTGCTCAAGGATGTGTTCAAGACCCTGGTTTGGGATCTCGCCCGCTGGCGGAACAAAGGGGGTGAGGTCATACCACAGCGGACCATCGACAAGCCCCCCTCCGCGGAGCTGCGTCCCGACCAGCTCGACACCGACTCGTTGCCCCCCTACGAGATCCTCGACCCGATCCTGGAGCGGTACATCGAAAGGGACATGGGGGTGGCCGAAATCGTTGCCGAGGGTTACGACCGGGACCTGGTGGTACGGGCGGCCCGGATGGTCGACCGCAACGAGTACAAGAGGCGGCAGGCGGCGCCGGGGGTGAAGATCACCACCAAGTCCTTCGGAAAAGATCGCAGGTTGCCCATCACCAACGCCTACCGTCCTAGCCCATGATCTCCTCCGTCCTCATCAACGGAGAGCCCGATGACGGCCGGATCGAGGTGTTCGACTCCTCGGTCCTGCGCGGTGACGGGTGCTTCGAAGTCCTCCGCTCCTATGACGGCAAGCCGTTCTGTCTCAACGAGCATCTCGACCGCCTGGCGACCAGTGCCCGGCTGCTCGAGATCGAACTGCCCTCGAGGGGACGCCTCGCCGAGTGGATAGAGACCGTCTCGGCCGAAGTAGGCGAAGGTGCGGTGAGGGTCGTTGTCACCCGGGGCCCCGCCCTTCCCTGGTCAGAGCCGGATCCCAAGGTGATCGTGTTCGCCCATCCCTGGGAGCGGCCCGAAGGCCCGGCTCGCCTCTTTCCCATCACCGCGCCGTGGCACTCTGCCGGGTTGGACTGGGAGCTAGCGGGCGCCAAACTCCTCTCCTATGCCCCCAACCTGGCGGCGAGCCGCCACGCTCGCGCCGAGGGCTTCGATGACGCCCTGCTCGTCACCGTCGATGGCTCGGTCCTGGAGGGACCGACATTCTCTGTGGCCTGGGTGGTGGACGGTGTGCTGGAGACGCCCAGCTTGGATCTGGGGATCCTGGGTTCCATTACCCGGCGGGTGGTCCTCGAAGACGCCAGGAATCAGGGGCTGAAGGTAGAAGAGGGCCGGTGGCCGTTGGATCGCCTCGACGAGGCAACCGAGGTCCTCGCCCTGAGCACCATCCGTGAGGTCCAGGCCGTGGCAGCGGTGGGGAATCGGCGCTGGGAGCCGGGCCCGGTGACGGCTCAACTCGCCGAGGTCTTTGCCCGTCGGACCTAGAACCCAGGAACCGGACGTGGTTTCGGTTACGTTGATTGGGGCATGAGGAAGCGCCAGGTCCTTCTATTCGCGGTGGTCACCACCCTCGTCATTGCTGCGTGTTCGCCTACGGAGCTGGCTCTCAACACCACGTCGACGCTAATAACCAGGACTACTGAAGGTCCGGTGGAGGTGGCCGAGTCGACTACGACTACCGCGACCGCAAGGACAACATCTACGACGCTCCGGGGTCAGCCTGTCACCGATTACAAGGTGGCTCTCCGGACCACCAGTTCGGAGGGCGAGACTCTGTTCATCGTCATCCCGCCCGGGGCCTATACCGACATCGACCTCGAGGACTTCATCATCGACCTGATCGAAGCCAACCCTGGACTCTGGGGGGTCGAAGTCTTCGATGATGAAGAGGCCCTTCGAGCTTTCGTGCTCCCCGAAGACGAGCGCACCGAAGAAGAGCAGATGCTCATAGCCGAGCACCACTTCGTGAGTCTTGTTCGGGGCGACACGATCCGCTTCCAGGGCCCCTTCTCGGATATGGGTGAGTTCCCGATCGGTAGCTAAGCGCCTCAGAGGAACAGCGAAGCCACGAGCAGGAAGCCACCGAACCCCATCAGGTCGGTGGAGAGGGTGAGGAAGATCGTCGAAGCCAGCGCTGGATCCAGGCCCAGCCGGCGCAGGACGAGGGGAATGCCGGTCCCGGCGATGGTTGCGAGCATCTGGTTGGCGAAGGCCGCCAGGGCGACGACGAGGGCGACAGTCATCGCTCCCGACCGGTGGGAGAAGATCCCGGTCACCATGAGGGCATAGGTGAGGCCGGCGCTGGCCAGCCCGATGATGATGCCGTTGAGGACCCCCACCCCTGCCTGGCGGACCAGGATCGCCGGAACCCTGGCGCCTGGGACGTCGTCGGTGGCCAGGGAGCGGATCATCACCGCCAGGCTCTGCTGACCGGCGTTGCCTCCAGTAGCCGCGATCACCGGCATGAGGGCCGCCAGGACAGGCTCCCGGCCGATCACTCCCGTCTGGTTCTCGATCACGAGGGCTACTACGAGGGCGAGCGAAGTGTGCAGGACGAGCCAGGGCACACGCATACGGAACGAGTCCCTGATTCGCGAATAGACCGTCTCCGCTATACCGGCGCCCACCGATACAGCGAAGTCCTCGGTGGCCTCGTCCTGGATGGCTTCGATGACCGCGTCGGTATTCACCATTCCCAGGAGGTGTCCCTCCCTGTCCACCACGGGCACCCCAAAGAGGTGGTAGCGCTGGCACAGTTCAGCCACCTCCTCCCGGTCGGCGTAGCCATCCACAGCCACTGGGTCGGGGACCATCACGTCGGCCAGGGGAGACCCGGGCCGCTTGAACACCAGGTCCCGGAAGGAGATGACTCCTTGGAGCCGCCCTTCGTCGTCGACCACGTAGACGTATGACAGATCCTCCCACTGCTCATGGAGCTGTCGGATGCGTTCGATGGCTTCCCCGGTGGTCAAGCCCATGGGCAGGGCAGCCACCTCGGTGGTCATCAACCCACCGGCGCTATCCGGCGGGTACTCCAGCAGGCGGCGGACCTCCTCCTCCGCCTGGTCGGTCATAGCCGCCAGGACGTCTTCCTTCTCTTCCTCGTCGAGCTCGGCAAGGAGGTCGGCAGCGGCCTCGCCGGGCATTTTGCTGATGGCGGCGGCCAGTTCGGGGAGGGGGACTTCCTTGACCAGCTCAGCGGCCAGCTCCGGGGCGATCTCCTCGAGAACCTCGGCCACGTCTTCGGGGTCGAGGGTGGCGATCAGCTCGGCGGCATCACCGTCATCGAGCTGCTCGAGGACGTCGGCGGCGTCGCTGGGTGCAGCCTCCGCCAGCGCCTCCCACCTCTCCGGGTGGGTTCCCAGGTACTCGGCGACACGCTCGCGGTCACGCTGGGCCGCGGCGAGAAGCGTCCTGGCTAGTTGACGGGGCCGTCTCAGTCGAAGTTTCACCGTTGCTCCCAGGGTTGGAGCCCGGACAGGCTAACGCCGGCCGCTAGCGGTCGTAGGGCCGCACCGACTCGACGGTGACGGTGAACTGACCTCCCGGAGCCTCGTAGGTGACCCTGTCGCCCACCTTGGCGCCGAGGAGAGCCCTGCCCAGGGGACTGGTCGGGGAAGCGAGCAGAAGGCCCGGAGCCTTGTTTTCTTGGGGGGCGACAAAGTACTCCATCTCGTCTCCATCACTGTCGACGACGGTGACGACACACCCCACCTCCACGACACCGGTGTCGACAACCTCGCGGACCTCGGCGTTCTCCAGGATGTGCTGGAGCTTGCGGATTCGCGCCTCCATCATCCCCTGATCGTTCTTGGCGGCGTCGTAGTCGGCGTTTTCGCGCAGGTCGCCATGGGAGCGGGCCTCTGCAATCCGCTCCTCGATGTGACGCCGGCCCTCGGTGAGCAGGTACTCCAGCTCCTGCTTCAGCTTCTCGAAGGCCGCCGGAGTGAGGAAGGTGGTCTGGTCTTCCGGCATAGGGGAACAGGAAGAGTACTTGCGTGTCCCCGCTTAACCTCCCCAGGGTGAACGAGATCCGACTCACCCAGTACAGCCACGGCTCCGGCTGAGCCTGCAAGCTCGGCCCCGCCGAGCTGGCTCAGGTCCTGAGTCCTGTCAGAAGTCATCCGGCTGCGATCCATCGTGACCTTCTCGTCGGGATGGGTTCCGGCGACGACGCCGGCGTTTACTCGCTGGGAGACGGACGCGCCCTCGTCCAGACCGTGGACATATTCACTCCTGTCGTCGACTCGCCCCGCGATTGGGGGCGTATCGCCGCCGCCAACGCTCTCAGCGACATCTACGCCATGGGCGCCGACCCCCTCACTGCCCTCCAGTATCTGGCCTGGCCTCGGGACAAGATCGGCTTTGAGATCGCCTCTGCGGTGATAGGCGCCGGGATGGATGTCATGGCTGAAGCGGGGTGCACCGTTGTGGGCGGACACTCGATTGACAGCCCCGAGCCCACCTACGGGTTCGCGGTGACCGGCTTGGTGGCCAAGGACAGGCTGGTGACCAACTCGGGGGCGCTGCCGGGCGATGTTCTCGTGCTTACCAAGCCTCTCGGCCTAGGGATCATCACCACAGCATTGAAGAAGGGTATTTGTCCTGAAGAGGTGGCGGCGGAGGCGGTGCGCGTCATGAGCTCCCTAAACGCCCAGGCAGGTGGCGCCTTGATCCTTCACGGTGCCGATGCTGCGACCGACGTGACCGGCTTCGGGTTCCTCGGCCATTTGCGGGAGTTGTGCCAGGAATCAGGGGTGGGAGCCGAGGTCTTCTTCGACCAGGTACCGGTGATCGAAGGTGCCCGGGAACTCCTGGATGAGGGCGCCTGGGCGGGGGGATCGGCGCGGAACCTCGCCTCCCTTCGTGATGAGCTGTCCACCGAGCGGGACGAAGCCGATATCAGGCTTCTCGCCGACGCCCAGACCTCCGGAGGGCTGCTCGTGGCTTTGCCTTCGGAGATGGTCGACGGCTATCTCCGGGACGTTGAGGGTGCAGTAGTCGTGGGCGCGGTCACCGCCGACGAGGGCCTACGAGTGGTCTAACTTGGTCGCGGTGAATCCAGGCGAACGACTAGAAGCTATAGCCGAAGCGTTGTCGATCCCACGGGTGGAAAGGCACATATTCCTTTGCGCCGACCAGTCAAATCCCCGCTGTGCCCCCAGGGAGGCGACCAACGAGCTGTGGCGCCACCTCAAGAAACGGCTGAAGGAGCTAAACCTGGCCTCGGCGCCACCCCACTGGCAGGGTGATCTGCATCACGATCCTGAGCCGTCCCCACCCGGACAGGGGCGAGTGCTTCGCTCCAAGGTGGATTGTCTGCGGATCTGCGAGCAGGGCTGTATCGCGGTGGTGTATCCCGAGGGCACGTGGTATGCGCGGCTCGACATCGACAAACTCGATCGGATCATCGACGAACACCTCATCGGAGGTGAACCGGTGGAAGAACTCATCTTCTCGGTAGGAGGACTGGGGAGGTGAGACAGGGGCTCCGTAGGGTGCTCGGCGCCCTCCTGGTGTGGCGTCTTTTCGGCCCCACCCCCTGGCCACGGTTCCAACCTCCCCAGGAGAATCCATGGCGGCTGGCGGGCCGGACCGTCTTCGTGGGGGACGAGGAGTTCCTGGTCCGCGAGGCGGGACCCGAGGATGGAGATCCGGTACTCTTGATCCACGGCCTAGGTGGTTCCTCCCTCGTGGAGTGGTACCGGGTAGGCCCCAAGCTGGCCGCCTCGCGACGGGTGATCCTCATCGACCACCGCAACCACGGTCTGGCTCCCCTCCACTTCGAGCGCTACGAAGTCGAGGATGTGGCCGACGACTACGCCGCTGTCCTGGATCGCATTGGTATCGGCGCAGTTTCAGTGGTGGGCTTTTCGATGGGTGGCGCCATAGCCCAGGCCCTGGCCTACCGGCACCGGGGGCGGGTGAAAAGCCTGGCGCTCATCGGCACGATGGCCTTCCACCCGCCAGGACATCGTTGGTTCCGCCGGATAGGAGCCATCCTCACCCGGGCCTGGGAGCGGGTGATGGGTGTGGGGGCTGCCGCGGTGCGCTCCGGCTACCTGGTTGCCACCGGTGCCGTCGAACGTAGACACGCCCGCTTCCTCTGGTATGAGACCCACCGTCGCAATCTGGAAGCTGGGGCCCAATCGACCCTGGCGCTTCTGCGGTTCGATTCTCGACCCTGGATCGGGAGGCTGGGCCTCCCTGTCCTGGTGATGGTCCCCACCGGGGATCAACTCGTCCCTCCGTCGTGGCAGTACGAACTGGCCGGGCTGATTCCCGGTGTTCGAACGGTGGAGATCGAGGGGGCGCGTCATGAAGTGGTCTGGACCCACCCGGAACGGATAGTCGAGGAGCTGGAAAACTTCTTCTAGCCGTCTGCCGGGACCATGACGAGGGTCGAGGCGGCCTCTCGCATCACCTGGTCTCGTTCCCAAAGCATCGGGAGTGAGCTTCCGTCGGTCCAGGACGCGATCATGTCGTCGTAGTGCTCGGCGAAGGCGTGGCCCGACTGCCCGGTGGTGTGGATGAAGGTGGATCGTGCCAGGTCGGCGAGGTCTATGACCATGCGCATCGAGGGAAGCCAGGTCACCTCATAGCCCTTGTCGAAGTCCCACCCGATGGCGTTGACTACCGAGGTGGACCCGCTGACCCGGGGCGGAGCAGCGCGGTTGAAGAGCAGCTCTATGGGAGCGATGCCAGACTTGCCCAGGGTCTGGTTTCGGAACGTGGCAGTGTGGAGCCCTCCCCAGGTCCACTCGTTCGGGTTCTCACCCAGCAGTGCTGTCAGCTCATCGAACGCTTCGATCATCGAGAGGTAGAGGATTTCATCCCGGCCCTCCACGAGGGGCGTGGTGATGTCGTCCCACCACGGGTCGTCGGGGTCTTCCAGGAGAAGTCTGACCACCTCGAACCACCGGCTCCCACCTCCTCGCGTCGGTCGCTTGTCCTCGGGTAGCTCATCCCAAAAGGTGTTGGCGAGCAGGTGGCGCCAGGTGGCCTGGTAGACCGCAGCTCCCACCGACTCGGCCCTGACCTGATAAGCGCGACTCCCCTCAGACCATGCTCTCAGCCATGACTGGATCTCTTCGACCTTGGCGCTACCCCCGGGGGCGATGTCCAGTAGCCGTGGAACCACGTTGGGAGCGCCGCCGTCCCGGGCATCGAGCTGGATCTCCTGCATCGACTCCACGGTGTGGGACCGGCTCTCCGCCAATAGATCCTCGATGCGGTCGGCTCGATACCCGTAGGCCCCTTCGATCCCGATGAAAGGAGAGCTGCCCGGAGGCAGGACGATCTGGTTGGCGGTCTCAATGAACCCCCGGGGCGGGTTGAGCATGAACGGAAGCCGATCAGGCGTCAAGACTCCGACCCAGTCGTAGTCCGAGGTCCACCCCGGGACCGGATACCGGCCATCGCCCTGTTTGCGGATCGGGATCTCACCGGTCGGGTGGTAGGCGATATTCCCCTCCACGTCGGCATAGACGACGTTCTGGGCGGCGATGTCCCATTTGGCTATAGCCGCGGCGAACTCATCGTGGTTGGCGGCGGTGTTCATGCCGAGGATCGCCTCTACGAGGGTGGAGGGATCTAGGGTCTGCCAGGCGAGGGTCACGACGTAGTTCTCCGGCAGCTCGACGGCGGCGGAACCGTCCAGTTCTCCCTCGGCGAGGAACGTTCCCGAAATCACCGGGCCGTGTCGGGTAGAGCGTACCGCGAAGGTGACTGGATCACCGCCCGCCACCCGGAGCACCTCGGTGCGGGTCTGGAAATCGACCCACTCACCGTCGATCTCGTACTGATTGGGGTTGTCGGGGTTGACCCGTTCGATGTAAAGATCCTGGGTGTCGACGGCTTGGCTGGTAACGCCCCAGGCGATCCGATCGTTGTGGCCGATGATGACCCCCGGAGTCCCCGCGAAGCTGAAGCCGGCTAGCTGATAAGGGCAGTCCGGACTGTCGCCCACACAATGGAGGCCGTTGGCGAACCAGATCGACGGCATCTGGATAGCCAGGTGCGGATCGTTGGCGAGCAGGGGAGCACCGGACTGGGTGCGGGAGCCGTCTACCACCCAATTGTTAGAGCCAATTCCCTCGAATCCTCCTCCGGTGAGGGCCCACACCGCCTCCGCCCCTTGCTTTGCCGCCAGCAGGGCAGGGAACGCTTCTTTGGGAAGGGAGGAGGCCTCGATGGTGGGCGCCGACCTTGCTCCCGCGGGGATGATCACAGGGTGGTCGCCGGGATAGGGCGGGTAGAGCTGTTCGACACGTTCTATGGGAAGGTCGGCGGCGAGGAGCGCCCGGGTGATCTCGGCCCGCATGTTCCCGCTCAGGTCCCAGGACATCACCTTGGCCCAGGTGAGAGTGTCGACGGGGTCCCAGGGCTCGATCTCATAGGAGGGGTTTTGAAGTGCCAGGACCGTGTATTCGAGACTCACCGCCGTCTTCCCCCGCCCGGCCAGGTAGGCGTTGACGCCGTCGGCGTATGCCTCGAGGACAGCCCGGGCTTCGGGGTCCATTGTGGCGAGTTCCTCTTCGGCCAGGGCGGTGAAGCCGAGGGAGCGGAGGAACTTGTCGGCGTCGATCTGGCTAGATCCGAACATCTCAGAGAGGCGGCCCTGCCCTATGTGGCGCCAGAAGTCCATCTGCCAGAGGCGCTCCTGGGCATGGGTATAACCCTGGGCGAAGAAGAGGTCGCGGGCGTTGGTGGCGTAGATATGGGGGATTCCCCACCGGTCGCGTACGACCTCGACCCGGTCCTGTAGACCGGCAAGCGACAGCTCGCCATCGGTCTGCGGAAAGGGCCGACGGATCAGAAACAGGCCGGCTCCGCCGAGGACGAGAGCCAGTAGCAGAAGGAGGGTGATGAGACGCCTGAGCCCGCGCATGGGGGCAGAGACTAGGTGGTGAAACCGCGCCCGATGTCGGGTCGATTCTGAATGCCCCGATGATCACATATGATCCATACGCATCACACGGGAGGTTGACCCGTGCTATACCTCCTACGAGTTTCGACGACTTGTCGAAACTCCGATCGAGGTGATCGAGGAGGAGAGTCAATGTCGGTGGAGTCGGTGAATGTGACCACGATCGCGCCTGCGAGAGTGCCAACGCGCTCGCGCCTCTCCGCCTACGTGGCACTCACCAAGCCCCGGATTATCGAACTGCTCCTTATCACCACCGTCCCATCGATGGTGCTGGCAAGCCAGGGCTGGCCAGGCACGCTGCTGGTCCTGGCCACTTTGCTCGGGGGGACGATGTCGGCAGCGGGAGCCAACGCTCTGAACAACTACCTCGACCGGGACATCGATGAACTGATGCGGCGGACCCGCTCCCGGCCTCTGGCACGCCATGAGGTACCACCCCGTCATGCTCTGCTCATAGGCGTATCCCTGGGCGTGGTGGGATTCATCTGGCTCTGGGCTACCACCAATCTGGCTGCCGCTGCCCTGTCCACCGCTGCTCTTCTCTTCTACGTGTTCGTCTACACGATTGCCTTGAAGCGGAGGACACCGCTCAACATCGTGATCGGTGGAGCAGCGGGCGCTGCGCCGATCCTGGTCGGCTGGGCCGCGGTGACCGGTGGGCTGGAGCCCGCCGCCTGGGCTCTGTTTGCCGTCGTCTTCTACTGGACCCCACCCCACTTTTGGGCGCTGGCCCTCCGCTACCGGGATGACTATGCCACTGCAGGGGTCCCGATGCTTCCCGTTGTGGCCGGCGTCGAGGCGACCACCCGGAGGATGCTCCTCTATTCGAGCCTTGTGGTGTTCGTGTCCCTGACCCTCGTCCCTCTGGGAGGTCTCGGCTGGGTCTACCTGCTGGCCGCCCTTACCCTGGGTGGATGGTTCCTGTGGGGCACTTGGCGTGTCTACCGTTCGCCCGATCAGGCAATGAGGCTGTTCATCTCCTCCAACGTCTACCTGGCGGCGCTGTTCGCCGCCGCTCTGGTCGACGTCCTCGTCTAACTCGACTCACCGGCTTTCTTGGTTCCCTGGCCCTTTTGGTCGCCGCTTGTAACGGCTCACCGGAGGTGTTCCCCCTCGTCGCTTCGACCCCCGGCACAGTCGGGGTGGGCATGCAAAGGGTGCTGATAGGTCTGATCGATCAGGACACACAGCGGTTCGTGGCCTCCTCCGACATCGAGGCTGTTGTGGTGCTCCTGGATGAGAACGGTGCCCCCCTCGGGGAATACTCCACCGAGTTCGTCTACACCGTTCCTGGGGTACGCGGGCTGTACGCTGCCTATATGGAGATCCCGGCTCCTGGGGTCTATCAGATCACCGTCACCTCCGAAGAGTTCGGCGAGACCCCTCCGGCCGGGTTGTTCGCCGTGGAGGATCCCGAAGTCATCTCGGTGGGCGACCTCGCCCCGAGATCGGAGACCCGCACATCTGACGATTTCGAGATCTCCGAGATCTCCTCGGATCCCGATCCTGAGCCCTCCTTCTACGAGTTGTCCCTCGGCGAAGCCATAGGGGTCGGGCCGACCGTGGCGGTATTCGCCACTCCCGCCTTTTGCACTTCCCAGGCCTGCGGGCCGCTCCTTGATCTCGTTCAGGAGCTTGCGCCCCGGTTTCCAGGCGTGAACTTTGTTCACGTGGAGGTCTACGAGGACCTCACCGTCGAGTCCTTCGACGAACTGCGCCCGGTGGAGGCGACCACGGAATGGAGGCTTCCCTCAGAGCCGTGGGTGTTTGTCATCGACGGTCAGGGCGTCGTTTCCGCTGCCTTCGAAGGCTCGGCCAGCGAGCGGGAGCTGGTGGAGGCGATAAGCGCCGTTACCCGCTGACATAACTCCTGAGAACGGTGAGTTGGTTGCAGTGCCCGAGACTCCTTATGATGCCGCTTCCGATGCCGTCGATTTCTCGCCGCCTGACCCGCTTTGTCGCGCTGGCAGGGCTCGTCCTGCTACTGGCTGCTTGTTCCGTGGTGGAGATCGAGGACACTCCCCTCTCCGTCTTTGAGCCGGCCGGACCCAACGCCGAGCGGCTCGACAACCTCTTCTGGATGGTGTTTTGGATCGCGGCGGCGGTCTTCGTCCTGGTGATGGGCGTCCTGATCATCGTCCTGGTTCGGTTCCGGGACAAGGGGGACGACCGGGAGCCGAAACAGATCCACGGCAACCCCAAACTCGAGGTGATCTGGACTGTGATCCCAGCGCTCATCCTGGCTGCGATTGCCGTGCCCACGGTCAGCACGGTCTTCGATCTCACCGGATGTGACGCCGACTCCATGCGGGTCGAAGTCATCGGCCATCAGTGGTGGTTCGAGTACAACTACCCGGACCAGGGGATAACCACCGCCAATGTCCTCGTGATCCCGGCCGGGGAGGAGGTATGCGCCGAGATGACCTCCGAAGATGTGATTCATAACTTCTGGGTCCCAGCCCTGCACGGGAAGCGCTATCTGATCCCAGGCCAGACCACCGAGCTTCGCCTCGAGGCCTCCGAGCCCGGGGAGTTCTGGGGACAGTGCGCCGAGTTCTGCGGTCTCTCCCACTCTTTGATGCGGGCCCGGGTGGTGGCGATGAGCCCTGCCGATTTCCAGGCTTGGGTAGCCGAGCAGCAGCAGCCCGCCGGCATGCCCGCCCCGGACACCCCTGAGTTCGAAGGGCTCCAGGTGTTCCAGAACAAGGGCTGTACTCAATGTCACACCGTGCGGTTGGAAGATCCAAGCGCGTCAAACATCCTCCCCGAGGATGTCTTCAACGGTCCCGACCTCACTCACTTCGCCTCGCGGTCTGTCTTTGCCGGAGCGACCTTGCCGGCTTTAGGTGAGAGCCGCGAACAGGCCTTGGCCCGCTGGCTGGCCGATCCGCCCAACGTCAAACCCGGTAGCTTCATGCCCAATCTCGCCCTGACTGAACAGGAGATCAACGCATTGGTCGCTTGGCTGGAGAGCAACGAATGACCGTTGTTGCAGAACCCACCACCACCATCTACCGCCGCCCCAAGGCTCCCAAAGGCATCTGGGCGTGGATCACCACGGTGGACCACAAGAGGATCGGGATCATGTACGGCTACGCCGCCATGTTCTTCTTCCTCCTCGGTGGCATCGAAGCGCTGTTGTTGCGTATCCAGCTCGCCCAGGCCAATAACGAATTCCTGACCGCCGGCGCCTACAACGCGCTGTTCACCATGCACGGCACCACCATGGTGTTCCTGTTCGTGATGCCGGTCTCCGCGGCCTTCGTCAACTACCTGTTGCCGCTGATGATCGGGGCTCGCGACGTGGCCTTCCCCCGGTTGAACGCCCTCTCTTGGTGGATCTTCTTCTTCGGCGGGATCTTCCTATACAGCACCTTCTTCTTTGGCACTTCTCTCCCCCCGGAGGGCATCGGCGGTGTCACCGGGAACCTCGCCGCCGGCGGCGGGCCCGGGAGTTTCAACTTCCTTGCCGACTCCCCCGACGGGGGCTGGTTCGGCTACCAGCCGAATGCCGGGCCCCTCTACTCGCCAGGCACGGCGATGGACTATTGGGCCCTGGGCGTCCAGATCCTCGGCCTGGCCTCGCTCATCTCGGCGGTGAACTTCATCGTCACCATCTTCAATATGAGGGCCAAGGGCATGCGGTTGCTGCGGATGCCGGTCTTCGTGTGGATGTCCATGGTGGTCTCCTTCCTTCTTCTGTTCTCGCTGCCCATCATCGCCGTGGCCCTGTTCATGGTCACCTTCGATCGGCAGTTCGGAAGCGTGTTCTTCGCTCCGGTCGCCGGAGGCGATCCCATCCTCTGGCAGCACCTGTTCTGGTTTTTCGGCCACCCCGAGGTCTACATCCTCATCCTCCCCGCGATGGGGATCGTCTCCGAAGTGCTTCCAACCTTCTCTCGCAAACCTCTGTTCGGCTACTCGGCAGTGGTCTTCGCCGGCGCTGCCATTGGGTTCCTCGGCTTTGGAGTGTGGGCTCACCACATGTTCTCCTCGGGGATCACCCCGGTGGCTCAGGCAGCCTTCGGCTTGGCGACGATGACTATCGCCATACCCACCGGTATCAAGATCTTCAACTGGCTGGGCACTATCTGGGGGGGGAGGCTCAAGCTCACGACTCCGATGCTCTTCGCCCTGGGCTTCATCGGCATGTTCACCATCGGGGGCCTCTCGGGGGTCACTCACGCCGTTGTGCCCTCGGACTGGCAGCAGACGGATACCTACTACATCGTTGCTCACTTCCACTACGTGCTGTTCGGAGGAGCCGTCTTCGGGATCTTCGCCGGGCTCTACTACTGGTTCCCCAAGTTGACCGGAAAGTTGATGAATCCCAAGTTGGGCAAGACCCACTTCTGGCTATGGTTCCTCGGCTTCAACCTCACCTTCGCTCCGATGCACTGGCTGGGCCTCCAAGGGATGGTGCGCCGCACCTGGAAGTATGCGCCGGAGGCGGGACTCGAACCCTGGAACCTGGCGGTGACGATCGGGGCCTTCATCATCACCCTTGGCATGTTGGTCTTCATGTACAACTGGTGGCACAGCCGTCGCCACGGCGAGCCTTCGGGTCTCGACCCCTGGGATGCCCGTACCATCGAGTGGACGATCCCCAACCCCGCCCCGGAGTACAACTTTGCGGTGCCTCCCGTGGTCACCCGTCTCGACCATTTCTGGCACATGAAATACACCCAGAACGAGGAGGGTCGCGCAGTGCGCAAACCCGACGCCGACGACCTTGTCGGCCGCCTGGAGGAAGAGGGTCTCAATCCGCCGGCTCCCATCCACCTGCCTTCTCCCTCGTTCTTCCCCTTCACCACAGCCCTGGGGATCCCGCTGGTGTTCTACGGGATCATCTACCACACCACATCCTGGGGAAAGGCTCTGATCGTGCTTGGGGCCGTCGTGACCCTCGCCTCGCTGGTCGGGTGGGGCATGGAGCCTCTAGAGGAGGCTCACGAACCGCCTTCGACAACCGAACACCAAGTCACCGCGGAGGTGGGCTCGGATGACTGATGTAGCCCACGAAGTCCCCGCCGCCCACCACGAGGAGCACGAGTCCACGGGGATCGACAACCGCAAGTTGGGGATGTGGGTCTTTCTCAGCTCGGAGTTTCTCTTCTTCGGCTCTTTGATCTCCACCTATCTCCTCTACTCGAATCGGGCAGGCTATCCAGGTACCTACCCGGCCGAGATCTACGACATTCCGTTTACCTCGGTGAGCTCGTTCGTCCTGCTCATGAGCTCGTTGACCATGGTGCTGGCCCACAACGCCCTCTCCCGGGGTGATCAGAACGGGACCAGGACCTGGCTGTTTGCCACCGCCGCCTTGGGCTCGGTGTTCCTCGGAGGCCAGGTCTTCGAGTTCACCGAGTTCATTACCGCGTACGGCATGACCATCTCCACCAACCCGGCAGCATCGGCGTTCTATCTCCTCACCGGATTCCACGGCACCCACGTTGCCATCGGCGTCATCATGTTGCTTTCCCTCTGGGGAATCTCCCGCCGCCGTGGAGGACTAAGCGAGAAGCAGGGTCTGAACCTGGAGTTGGTGGGCCTCTACTGGCACTTCGTGGACATAATCTGGATCGTTATCTTCACCGTCGTCTACCTTCTTTCACTGCCCCCCGCATGAGCGCTGAACCCCACGCCCACCCCACCCCGTCGCTGTACTGGAAGGTCGCCGGCGTCCTGGCGGTGCTCACCGCCATCGAAGTAGCGATCTTTTACGTGGACCGCGCCTTCAGTCTCGGTGCGGTGAACGCTCTGGTCCTCATATCTCTCTCGGTGCTCAAGTTCATCCTCGTGGTGGGCTTCTTCATGCACCTGCGATATGAGAAGTCTTCCCTCAGTCGGCTGTTCACGGCCGGTTTCGTTCTCGCCGTGGGCCTCTACCTGGTGGTGCTGGCTTCGATGGGGGTCGTCGTAATCCGGGGAGGATGACCATGTTGCCGCCCTGGCATCCCCACTTCGACGTGTGGGCGGCGGTCCTCGTTCTCGGTGTGGGCTATTGGTACGCCAACACTCGGCTGCGTCGGATCCTGGCCCCTGGCTCGCTTGGCCCCCGAAGACGTCAATGGTGGCAGTGGTACCTGGCCCTGGCCCTGATCTGGCTGGTTTCCGACTGGCCGCTCCACGAGATAGGGGAGTCCCAGCTGTTCACCGTTCACATGGTGGAGCACATGACC
Organism: Acidimicrobiia bacterium; assembly: GCA_046756405.1. Classification (GTDB taxonomy): domain Bacteria; phylum Actinomycetota; class Acidimicrobiia; order Spongiisociales; family ZC4RG35; genus JBHHWH01. The sequence continues at coordinate 19,394 of JBHHWH010000019.1, forward strand.
CTGTCCTTGGTGGTGCCACCCCTGCTGTTGATGGCAACTCCCCGCTGGTTGGCCGAGGTCACCCTGGGGCGGCGGGGCGTGGCCAGATGGCTCCGGCCCCTGGCCCACCCGGTGGTCGCCTTCACCCTGTTCAACGCGGTGTTCATCCTCATCCACTGGCCCGACCTCCTCGAAGTTATGGTCTCCAGCGACCTCGCCCACCTCCTGGTGCACGGTCTCCTCTTCTTCAGTGCCCTCCTCATGTGGATGCCTGTTCTCTCCCCGACGCCGGCTATTCCCAAGTTGAGGCGTCCGATGCAGATGTTGTATCTGTTTTTTCAGTCTCTGCTCCCTACGATCCCCGCCTCCTTCCTCACCTTCTCCTCGGTGCCCATCTACCCGGTCTACGGGGAGGCCGCCATGGCCTGGGGGCTGAGCGCCGTGGCCGACCAGACCATCGCTGGGATCGTGATGAAGCTGGGAGGCGGGTTCCTCATCTGGGCCACGATTGCCGTGATCTGGTTCCGGTGGACTTCCGAGGAGCGCCGCTGGGAGGACCTGGAGACTTCCGTATCCGCCACCTGACCTCGGCCCTCGTCCTGGCTGCGACCCTGACAGCCTGCGCCGCGTCCACCGGCACTACCCGTGGTGTGGTCTTCGGCGTGGAAGGCGACCTCTCCGAGGTGAGGTCCTTCACCGTGTTCGTAAGCGAGGAACAAATCGTCGAGTTCGTTCCGGCCGAAGACGGGAGCTTCGCCTTTCCCCTCTCCCACCTGAGGGAGCACCTCCGCAGTGGCGAGCCGGTGGTCGTGCAATGGGAGATGATCGACGGGGTCCGCCATGCGGTCTCCGTCAGTGACGGGTGACCCGCGAATAGGTGTTACAAAGTGGAGATGAAACCGCTCGAACCAGGACACTTCTTCCTCCCCGGCCCCACCGAGGTCCACCCCGATGTCGTTGCGGCCCAAGCCCAACCCATGATCGGCCACCGTGGGGCGGCCATCGTCGAGCTGATCGCCAGGTTGGAGGAGGGCCTGAAGCCGGTATTCGTCACCGAGCGGCCGGTGATCATCTCCACCTCTTCCGCCACCGGACTTATGGAGGCAGCGATCCGCAACGGTGTGGCGACAGGGCGTGTCCTGGCCTTGGTCAACGGCGCCTTCTCCCTCCGCTTCTCCGAGATCGCCCGTATGTGTGGCAAGGAGGTCGAGATCTGGGAGGTTCCCTGGGGCAGCGTCCACTCACCCGAAGGTCTGGCCGAGAGGCTGGGCGAGGCCCACTACGACGCGGTGATCCTCACTCAGTCGGAGACCTCCACGGGAGCGCTCCAGGACCTAGGAGCCCTGGCGGCGGTGGTAGCCCAACATGAGGACACCATGCTGATGGTGGATTCGGTCACGGGAGTCGGGGGGGTGGAGACCCGCACCGATGACTGGAGCCTCGACTTCGTGGTCACGGGATCCCAAAAGGCCCTGGCGCTGCCTCCTGGGCTTGCCTTCGGGGTGGCCTCCGAGGCTCTCCTGGAACGCTCGAAGCAGATACCTGATCGGGGCTGGTACTTCGACCTCGCTCGTCTCAGCCAGTCCATGACCAAGAATCAGACGCCTGCGACTCCAGCCGTTTCCCTCCTCTACGCCCTAGATGTCCAGCTCGCCAGAATCGCCGGCGAAGGCATCGAAGAGCGGTGGAAGCGGCATCTCGCCATGCAGCAACGCACGCTGGAGTGGGTGGAGACGGTGGGAGAGCTGGGGGCGCCAATAGGGCCCTTCGCCGTCGAGGGTCACCGTTCGCCCACCGTCACTTGTATCAGCTTTGTCGAGGAGGGAAGAGCGCCCGCGGTCGTCGCCAAGATGAGCGAGCTCGGTTGGGTGATCGGTGGTGGTTACGGGAAGCTGAAGAGTTCCACTATTCGCATCGGTCATATGGGAGACCACACCGTGGAGGAGTTGGAGAGCCTGCTCGAGGTGCTTGGGGAGGTGGTGTTGTGACTCTTACGGTGTTAGCCACCGATCGACTCTCCTTCGAAGGTCTGGCGCCCCTACGGGACGACGAGAGGTTCGAGGTTCGGGTGTTGGATGATTCGAGCAGCCCGGGGTTTTTTGAAGCGCTGGGCGAGGCGGAGGGCCTCATCGTCCGAAGTGCCACCAAGGTGGACGCGAGGCTGCTGGATGAAGCTCCCCGCCTTCGGGTCATCGGCCGGGCCGGGGTCGGAGTGGACAACATCGATATGGAGGCGGCGTCGGAGCGAGGCATCGCGGTCTTCAACGCTCCGGAGGGCAACACCGTCGCGGCGGCGGAGATGACCATGGCCGTCCTGCTCGCCACGATGCGAAAGGTGGCTGCCGCCGACCGCTCCATCAGGGCCGGCCGTTGGGACCGTTCCGCCTTCCGGGGAGTGGAGTTGAGGGGAAAGACCCTGGGTCTGGTAGGCGCGGGGCGGATTGGCCGCGAAGTGGCCCGCCGGTGTCGAGCCTTCGGTATGGAAGTGATCGCCTTCGATCCCTACCTGGCCGAGGAGGCTGCCGAGGCTCTCGGCATCCAGTTGGTGAGCTTCGACCGCCTGATCGAAGAAGCCGACGTTATCTCCCTCCACGTTCCCCTGACCGACGAGACCCGTGGGCTGATCGACGCCGAGGTGCTCCGGCGGATGAAGAAGGGATCCTTCCTGGTCAACGTCTCCCGGGGTGGGGTGATCGACGAGGAGGCCCTGGCGCGGACTCTGGGGGAGGGCTCCATAGCCGGAGCGGCACTGGACGTGTATGCCGTCGAACCTCTACCTTCGGAGAGTCCCCTTCGGGAGGCGCCCAACCTCGTGCTCACTCCTCACCTGGGAGCCTCTACGCATGAGGCCCAGGTCGAGGTGGCACGGGAGGTAGCCATAAAGGTCAAGTCTGCCCTACTCCACGGTGAGCTAGGAGAGGCGCTGAACGCAGAGAGCCTGGGCTGAGTTAGAACCGGGCGGAAACCACAGCCTGGGACGTCTCCGCAGAGTGACCCTCCTCTCCTCCCCCTGAAGCGTAGAAGAGGGCGGCGAGGATGATGAGGAGCACGGTGGCAACGCTCACCACCGCTACCAACAGCTCGCCGAGGGTGATCTTCATCTGGGGCCGGGAGCCGGCGAGGGTGGCAAAGCCCAGGATGGCTCCAGCGGTGATGATGGCCACCACCGGAGCGGCCATGGGCGACAGCTCGGCGGAGCGGAGAAGAGTAAAGGCGAAGGGGAGGACCAGAACCAATAAGAGCACCAGGCCGGCGAGGGGCACGCTGACGGCTCCTTGAAGTCGGGTCTTCACCGAGACGACCTCTTCGGTGTCCTCGGCCAGGGCGACGGGAGTCCCGAGTATCTGGGGCACGGTGGCCGTGACACCGCCGGCCAGGGCACCTCCCACCACCATCACCGCCAGGGTGGTGAGCACAGGAAGCTGAGTCGCGGCCGCTGCCTCCTCGGTGGCTGCTACGGCGGTTCCCAGTCCGCTGATCAACACCGTCCCTCCGATCAGCCCGAGGACCAGGCCAGCCCCCGCTCCCCACCACGCCGTGGAGGACTTGGTGTTGGTCAGCTCCATGGCAGGATCTGCCCAGCCGGTGGCAGCTCTGGAGAAGCTGGCGACGATGGCGCCGAAGGCGATGCTCACCAGGACGAAGAAGATCAGGGCGGTCCTTGTGTCAACCACTACGACCGGGCCGGCGTCGGGCGAGATGCTCGCGCTGGGAGCCCAAAAAGCCGAGGCGGCGAGAAAGCCGAAGAATCCGAAGGCTGCCCCCAGCCAGGCGCCGACCCGCGTCGCCGTCCGTAGCCGTGTCGCCAGAGGGCGGGGTTCCAGGGGCTCGGCCGGCTCGGCGGGTAGCTCCGGCGTCGGTGCAGGCTCTGGGGATGGAAGCTCCGTCACCGCCACGGCGGCGGGTGCAGGCTCTGGAGCCGCCGCCGGGGTCTCGGCCGGAGCAGCAGGAGCAGGAGGTGCCTCGGGAGTGGGCGCGACCGGGGCGCCGCCGGTCCAGGCGGCCAGCACCTCGTCCACGGTGACGGCCGTGGCCTCGGCGCGGGCGGCCGCCGATCGGCGTACCAGGTCCGGGGGAACGTTCAGGGCTGCGGCGGCAGCCTCGACAAGGTCGCTCACGGAGCGGCACTTTAGCCCACCTTCGAGGGGCTGAAGTCCGTACAGCGCTCAGCCCCGGTTACGCTCGCCCCATGCTCGCGGCCATCTCCTACCCGCCCATTCCCCTTGTCGACGTCGGTCCCCTCACCCTCTCTCTCCACGGGCTGTTTGCGGCTCTCGGTTTCGGCGCCGGTGCCTGGCTTGCTTCCCGGGAGCTGGCCAAGCGGGGCTTCGATACGATCAAGTACCAGTCGGTGCTCACCTGGGCCCTGGTAGGTGCCCTGGTGGGTGCGCGTTATCTCACCGCTCCGGCGGCGATCCTGGATGGTGTCCCCCTTTCGGTGGCCCTCCGTCCCCTCCCCGGCAACTTCTCCATTATGGGAGGATTCACCGGCGGCATCATCGCCGGAGTGTGGAGGATGCGTAAGACAGGCCTGTCGGTCTGGCCCACCCTGGACACCTCGACGCTGGGGTTGGCCCTAGGGACGATCGTGGGTCGGATCGGCGATCTCGCCATCGTCGAGCACCTGGGTCGGGCCACCACGGTGCCATGGGGGTACGGGGTCAAGCCAGGATACGATTTGGCTCCTCAGCACGATGCCTTGGAGTGCACCGAGGCCAGCGTCGGCTTCGACGGCTTGTGCGGGGTCTACCACCACGTCGCTGCTTACGATCTGATCGGGGCCGCGCTCCTTCTCGGGTTTCTCTTCTTCTTGTATCGCCGCTACCGAATGCACTATGGGCAGCTCTTCTTCGTATGGGTGATGTGGTACGGGGCGCAGCGGTTCCTCCTCGACTTTCTCCGCCGGGGGATGGGCGACGCCGAGATCGGCGTCTTTACCTGGAACCAGGTGAGCGGTCTGGCAGCAGCGGTGGGAGGGGCGATCCTGTTCTGGTATATCGGCAGACGTCAGCCCAGAGTCAGTCCCGAGGAAGATGAGCATCGAGGGGCGAGCCTGGCTGCTGCCGAGGCTGGAGAAGTCACCTAGGCGGAGTTCTTGGTGTCTCGCCAGGCGAGCCAGTCTGCGGCGGGTTCAAGGTCGTACCCGTTTCGGCCGTCGAAGCCGATCGTGATAAAGGTGGCGCCCGCCTCTACCAGCGCGTCGCCGATCTCCGGTGACCGGGCATCGGCGCCGGCGGATCGTTCTATCTCGGCCAGGTCTCGCCCGATCTGGGCGCAGTGGGCGTCGAGGATGGCATTCTTGCGCTCGATCACCTCGGGTGCTCCGAAGCCATGCCAGATCTGGGCGTGTTCCGCCGTATACCGCAGGGTTTTCTTCTCCCCGCCGCCTCCGATAAGGATTGGAATCTCGCGGGTCGGGGGAGGATTGAGTTGCTGCCAGCGCCCCTTGATTCGGGGAAGGGCCTCCGCCAGGGCCGCGAGCCGGGTTCCTGGCGTACCGAACTCGTATCCGTATTCGTCGTAGTCGCGCTGAAACCACCCGGCACCGATGCCAAAGATGAGTCGGCCTTCCGAAGCGTGGTCGACGGTGCGGGCCATGTCGGCCAAAAGGTCGGGATTGCGGTAGCTGTTGCACGTAACCAAGGGACCGAACTCGATTCGCTCCGTCACCTCGGCCCAGGAGCCGAGCATGGTCCAGCATTCGAAGTGCTCTCCGTCCGGGTCTCCGGAGAGGGGGAAGAAGTGGTCCCAGTTGAAGATGGCGTCAGCCCCCATCTCCTCGGCCCTGACCACAGCACGGCGGATCGTTTTGTAGTCGGCGTGCTGGGGTTGAAGCCCGATGCCGATGCGGATAGGACGGGTACGTTTCAAGGTCATCTCCCGGCTCTGAAGTCAAATCCCGTAGAGGGTGTCTTCGATCAGACCGTCCACAACCGCTTGGAGAGCCTCATGCTCGTCGGCTCCCTGGGTGAGGGCGTCTTCGTAGGCGGCTAGCTGGCGGTGGGCGCTGGTTCCCTCCTTGACAATATCGCGGGCGTGGAGCACTTCGTCCCGGATACCCAGTTCGGCGGCGTCCTGAGCCACTATCTCCAGGATCTCCTCGACCAGGTCGGCCATGGGCACCAGCGCTCCCTTGCCAAAATCCACCAGGGAGCCGTCGGTCCCATAGCGTTGGGCCCGCCAGACGTTCTCTGCGATCAGCATCGGAGGGTAGATGCGGAACTTCAGGTTCTGACGGCGCAGGCGGTAGAGGTAGGAGAGCATGGCCTGATACAGCGAGGCGATGGTGATGGCATCGTCGAGGCGGGTACACACATCGCTAGCTCTCATCTCGAGGGTGGGGTATCGGCCGGAGGGGCGTATGTCCCACCACAGCTTGGTGGCGTCTTCTATGAGCCCGGCATCGACCAGGATCTCGACGAAGCGCTGGTACTCCCCCCACGAGACGAACTCCTGGGGTATGCCGGTCCGGGGAAGGTTGCGGAAGATGACCAATCGGTAGGCAAGCAGGCCTGTGGGCATGCCATCCCAGAAGGGGGAGGAGGTGCTCAGGGCGAGGAGGTGGGGGAGCATGTACCGAACCTGGTTCATCAGGTCGATACGGAGATGGGGGTCCTCGATGCCAACGTGGACGTGCATACCGCAGATGACCAACTGGCGGGCCACCTGCTGGTAATCGGCGGCCAGCCGGATGTAACGGGGATCCTCGGTGGTCTCCTGCTGAACCCAGCGGGCGAAGGGATGAGTGGAGGAAGCGATGATTGCCCCTCCATACTCATTGACCACTTCGGATAACCCACGTCGGAGGGCCGCCAGGTCGTCGCGGGCTTCGGCCACGTTGGCACAGACCTTGGTTCCCACTTCGATCTGGGCCTTGAGGAACTCAGGGGTCACCTGGGAGCCGAGCACCTCGCCCAGGGCTTCCCACATCTCCGGGGGTGGGCTCTTGATCAAGTCACGGGTTTCCCGGTCGACGACCAGGTACTCCTCTTCGATCCCGATGGTGAAGGCCGGGCGCTCGATCACCTGCGCAACGATAGAGGCCGCTGGCGCCGGCGGGGGGAGCTCCTTTACTCCCTGTTAGCAGGAGCGTCCCTACCCTTCCTAGGTCAATGACGAATCAACGCGCCCTCGACGGCGCGGCAGGAGCCGCCGTCGCCGGGCTGGCCCTGGGAGTCTCCGAGCTGTTGGCCGGCTTGGTGTCCCCGTTTCCGTCCCTCATCGAGGGTTTGGGCAACTGGGTAATAGACAGTGCGCCGACCCCGCTCAAGGACTTTGCCATCCGGGTTTTCGGTACCGCCGACAAGCTGGTCCTTCTGATCGGCATCGCCGCGGTGACCCTGGCCCTGGGGGGGCTGGTAGGTCGCTACGCCCGGCGCCGCTTCGGCATCGCCGTGGCGGTCTTCGTCGGATTCGCTGTAGTGGCCGCGACCGCCGCGGCCAGAGACCCGCAGCTCCCCGTTGGTCTGACGATCATTCCGGCCGGTGCCTCCGCTCTCACAGGCCTGTTCGCCCTGAACAGGCTGACCTCTTCAGAGCCTGCCGCGGTCGACAAAGAGGAGCCTGTCGATCCTGGTAGGCGAATTGCCCTTTTCGGAGTCGGTGCCGTGATCGGGCTGGCCGCCCTCTCGGCCGGTGTGGGCCGAGCCCTTGTGGAGCGCGCCAAGCGGACCATCTCGGGGAGGTCGGAGGTCGTGCTCCCAGGGCCGGCCGAGGCGCTTCCCCCGGTGCCCCCGACCGCCGAGTTTTCGGTGCCCGGACTGGTACCGATCATCGTTCCCAACTCGGACTTCTACCGGATCGACACGGCCTTCGCCGTGCCCAGGGTCGACCTCCAAAGCTGGACTCTCACCGTGAAAGGGAGGGTGGACCGTTCCTACTCGATCGACTACTACGACCTGTTGGACCTGCGCATGGTGGAACGGGACATCACGCTTTCCTGTGTCTCCAACCAGGTGGGAGGCGACCTTGTTGGAAACGCACGCTGGCTGGGCGTTCCTCTGCGGGAGATCCTTGACCGGGCCGGAGTACGCGCCGATGCCGAGCAGATCGTCGGCCGTTCGGTGGACGGTTTCACGGTGGGCTTTCCGGTGGAGGCCGCCTATGACGGCAGGGATGCTCTCGTGGCCTTGGGGATGAACGGAGAGCCCCTCCCCTTTGAACACGGCTTTCCGGCCCGTCTCGTAGTAGCGGGTCTTTACGGCTATGTGTCCGCCACCAAGTGGCTAGCGGAGATCGAGCTGACCGGCTGGGACGAATTCGATGCCTACTGGGTTCCCCGGGGTTGGGCGAAGGAGGCACCGATCAAGACTCAGAGCCGCATCGACACCCCTAGGGGAGCGTCGCGACTATCTCCTGGTCCTGTACAGGTCGCCGGGGTGGCCTGGGCTCCGAACCGTGGCATCTCGAGGGTGGAGGTCCGTCTCGGCGAAGATGCTCCTTGGATCGAGGCAGAGCCGTCCGAGCCGCTCTCCAAGAACGCCTGGGTTCAGTGGAGGGTCGATTGGGACGCCATCCCGGGCCGTCACCTGCTCTCGGTGAGAGCTACCGACGGGGACGGCGTTCTCCAGGACCAGGAACGGAGGCCCCCTGCCCCTGACGGGGCCACCGGCTGGCATACCATCCAGGTGTTCGTCGGGGAGGCCTGACCGGGACAGTCAGTCGGCGGCATCTACGGCTGCCACCGACCATGCCAGACCGCTCTCCGGGTCTTCGACTGCCAGCCGGAGCTGCCACCCGGTTCCCGGAGAGCCATCATCGAACCAGAACCAGCGAAACCGCTGGGCGGCCCGTCCCAACTCATCGGGCCGGGGAGGCCAGTCCAGGTCTGCGAGCGATGCCAGTACCCACCATGCTCCATATCTTCCCGCCGCTGCTCCCCTCCGCCGTCCATGGGCGCCCCCTGAAGCGTCCGCCCACCCCATCCAGGCGAGGGCCTCCTGAAGGCTGATTGGGGCCATCCGGGCCCGGGTGAGTCCTAGGGCCCGAACCGCGGCGGAGGCGTCGCCTTCCACCGCGGCGGTGTCACAGCGGCCGTTCGACTCGTCCGTCCAGGGCTGCACGAGGTCGGAGAGGGCCCCCTCAGAGACGGGATCGGCTATCCGGTGCGCGGCAGAGGGGAGGGTCGTTGGTTTGGGTACCGGAGGCGGGGGCGATGGCGCTTCCACCTTGTCCGCCTTGTAGGTGGCCACCGGATATCGGGGCTCCCACGACTCGAGGTGGGGGGGTAGATCGGGGATGGCGGCGATTCCTGTATCACCGCGGACAACGCGTTCGGCTGCAAAGGTTTCCTGTTCCGGTCCCGGCTCGAGGTGAGGCTCCATCTCAGCCCAGGTCTTGGTGGAGGCTGCTACCTCGGCCAGGGGGCCCAGGGCGAAGCGGGCCCAGCCCTCGGATACGACCGGTCCTGCCCAAGAAGGCGGCGCCTCCAGGGCCAGGCGGTAGCGGATGTGCTCCTCTACACCCCAGAGCTGCTTGCCCCGCCCCACGGCCTCGTGGCAACGGTGGCGCAGCTCGACGAGTTCGTCCCAAGAGCGAGAGGCGCAATACGAATCTACCACCCGGAGCAGTTCATCAGTGTCCGAGGCTTCGATGGCCTCGGTCGCTCGGGATGAGATCACGGGTTCGGGCCGGTGGTCACGGGCCGGTCAGTCCGTGACCACTCCGAGAAGGAGCCTATGTACACCTCGGGGAGTTCATGACCGGCGAGGACCAGGGCTACAGCGTTGTGACAGGCGCTGACGCCGCTGCCACAGGACAGAACCGGATTTGGGCCCACCCCGGCATAGCGGCGTCGCAGCTCGGAAGCGGGAAGAAACGTTCCGTCGCGGCCCAGGTTGTCTTCGGTGGGCAGGTTGACAGCCCCCGGGATGTGTCCCGCCTTGGGATCCACCGGCTCGGTCTCCCCCCGGTAGCGCTCGGGGGAGCGGGCGTCGATCAGGATGCGTCCCTCCAGCTCGTCTATGGAGGTGACCTTGGTGAAGCTGCGAGGAGTCGGGTACAAAGTCGGTGGCCGTGCCTGGTTGCCGGTGGCCAATGGAAGGCCGAGGTCACGCCATCGCTGTAGACCCCCATCGAGAAGCCGCACCGACTCATGGCCGATCGAGCGGAGCATCCACCACATACGGGCGGCTATGACCCCGAACATGTCGTCGTAGACGACAACCTCGTCTTGGGGACGGATCCCGAGACGACCAAGGGTGGCTGCAAACGCCTCAGGGGAGGGCAGGGGATGCCGGCCTGGCCCCTCCTTGCCGGTGAGGTCGGTTTCCAGGTCGACGAACATTGCCCCTGGGATGTGGGCCTCCTCGTAGGCGCTACGACCCACATCGGGTTCGGTCAGTGACCAACGGATGTCGCACGGGACGACTTCGGCGAGACGACGCCCGAGTTCCTCACAGGAGATCAACGGTTGCATGACCTGGCTACTCCTCCATGACCTGGCTACTCCTCTTCGGAGCTGCTCTCGGGCTTCAGCTCCTCTCCCAAGTCGGCGATGGTCGCCCCCAGGGCCGTGGCCAGGGAACTGGCCGTCTCCTTCAGGTGCTTCCTCACTTCGGGCTTTGTGAGGGCCGTGGTGACGGCTTCGGCGACTTTGTCCCAGGCACCGAGCAAGGTACCGAAGGCCTCTCTGATCTCCTCCTCACTGGGTCCCCTGCCGTCGGAGACGCCTCGATAGGCCTCTTTCAGGCTGTTCAGCAGCCCGCGGAAGTCATCGGACACCGTCTCCCAGGGGTCGTCGGCCGATGAGACCGTAGGATCTAGATCGTGCGTCTCCACCTGCTCGATGGTACCTACGAGTTGTTCCGCGCCCACTTCGGGCGACGCGACCGGGTTGTCGGACCCGATGGGTCCGACCTGCGAGCAACCCTGGGCATCCTCGAGTCGACGCTGTCGCTGTTGAGGGAGCCGGGGGTGACCCACCTGGCGGCGAGCTTCGACACGGTGATCGAATCCTTCCGTAACGACATGTTCCCCGGGTATAAGACCTCGGAGGGGATAGAACCCGATCTGCTGGCCCAGTTCCCCCTGGCCGAGAGGGTCCTGGAGGCCATCGGAGTGGTCGTGTGGGGAAACGTCCACTTCGAGGCAGACGACGCCCTGGCTACTGCCGCGGTGCGTTGGGTCGAAGATGTGGACCAGGTGGTGATTCTTACCCCCGACAAGGACCTGGCCCAGGTGGTGGTCGGGGACCGGATCGTTACCTACGATCGCAGAAGAGGCCGGATGATGGATGAGGCCGGGGTAGTCGAGAAGTTCGGAGTCCACCCGGAGTCGATCCCTGACTACCTGGCTCTGGTGGGTGACACCGCCGACGGGGTGCCCGGGCTGCCGGGCTGGGGCGCCAAGTCCACGGCCAAGGTTCTGTATCGGTATCCGCGCCTGGAGCTGATTCCCCTCGATCACTCGGAGTGGGAGGTGGAGGTCCGAGGAGCAGAGAAACTCGCCGCGACGCTTCGAGAGTACCTCGATGAGGTGTATTTGTACCGGGAGCTGACCACTCTCCGTCTAGACGTACCCCTCGCCGAGGAGCTTGGCGACCTGGAGTGGCGCGGAGTGCCACGAAGCCAGTTCGTCGAGGTCTGTGGCGAACTTGGCTTCGACCCGGACGCCCTTCGGGTGGATCGCTGGTCCGCCTGAGGATCAGTCAGGGTCCTCGTCCCAGTAGACGTCAAGTCGCTCCCCACAGTCGTCACAGTGGTAGGCGAGGGGCGTACCGGGTGGCAGGGAGTCCTCCTTGGGAAGAAAGCTGGTGAGACGGGCTGTGCCACCGCATTCGATGCAGGTGATGGTCAGCGGGGGTTGGGACATGAGGTCTTCGTTCAGAGTCGTTCAGAGTTGAGAAGGGGGTCTGGCGCGTGCCAAGACAAGAGAGCCGATGATTCCTGCGACGAGGGAGCCGCTGAAGATCCCCACCTTGGCCAGGTCGGTGATCCCGGGATGGGTGAAGGCCAGTTCGGCGACGAAAAGGGAGACCGTGAATCCGACACCGGCTACCGCGGCGAGGCCGACAACTTGAGGCCAGCCCGTTCCCTGGGGAAGCCTTCCCATGCCCAGCTTCACCGCAGCCAAGGTAAAGGTGCTGATACCCACCAGCTTGCCGACAATTAGGCCGAGGGCCACTCCCAGGGCTACCCGGGAGGTGACAGACTCCACAAGGTTGACACCGCGGAAGCTCACACCGGCGTTGGCCAAAGCGAAGATGGGCACCACGACGAACGAACTCCACGCCGCGAGCTGGTGCTCCATACGGCTCAGAGGAGAGACTGACTCTGTAGCTATCTCGGCGAGCAGGAGGGCTTCATAGTCGGAGCGTTCCTGCGCCCTTTGCTCGTCACCGTCGATGGTGTACTGGTTGAGGATGGTGCGGGCCCTGCGGTCGAACTCGTCTGGGGAGTAGTAGGGCCGGGCGGGGGTAAGGAACCCAAGCGCGACGCCGGCCAGGGTGGCATGGACGCCCGATTCGAGGGTGAAGTACCAGATCACTAAGGCCATGGGGACGTAGAACCACAGGGCGCGGATGTTCACCTTGGAGGCGATCCAGACAACCAGCAGCCCCCCTACAGCGGCACCCAGGAACCGGGCGTTCAGGTCCGTGGTGTAGAAGATGGCGATTACGGCGATAGCGCCAATGTCGTCGGCTATGGCCAGCGCCAGCAGGAAGAGCTTGGCGCCTGACGGAACCCTTGAGCCGAGCAGGGCCACGACTCCCACAGCAAAGGCGATGTCGGTGGCCATAGGGATCCCCCATCCCCGCACGACCTCCCCGCCGGTGGAGGCGTTGAAGGCAAGGTAGATGAGGGCCGGAAAGATCATCCCGCCCAGGGCCGCCATCACTGGCAGAGCGGCTGCCTTGGGATCGCGCAGGTCTCCCAACACGAGTTCCCTCTTGATCTCCAGGCCCACCACGAAAAAGAAGATGGCCATCAGGCCATCGTTGATGAAGGCGTGGAGGGTCTCGCTGAGGTGGAAGCCGAGAAACTCGATGGTGACCTTCTCCTCCAGCAGTCCGAAATAGCTGTCGGCTGCGCCGCTGTTCGCCCAGACGAGAGCGGCTGCCGCGGCCACGAGGAGGACGACTCCCGAGGATGCTTCGATGCGACTGAAGCGGACGAACGGCCTGACAAAGGTCTTGGGGACCCACCGGTCGGAAGTTGCCCATGTGGTGTGGATCGGATCCACTAGCGGAGGCTCTTTCCCGCCGACTTCAGGGTTGTGCAGGCCTCTACTACCCGCTGTGCCATGCCCACTTCCGCTTTCCTCATGTAGGAGCGTGGATCGTAGACCTTCTTGTTTCCTACTTCGCCATCGATCTTCAGCACGCCGTCGTAGTTCTTCATCATGTGGTCGACGATCGGCCGGGTGTAGGCGTACTGGCAATCGGTGTCGATGTTCATCTTGATGACGCCGTAGTCGAGGGTCTCGTGGATCTCTTCGAGAGAGGAGCCGCTGCCCCCGTGGAAGACGAGGTAATGCCGGGCCTCTTCTCCAAAGCGTTCAGCCACCGCGGCCTGGCCGTCCCTGAGGATCTTGGGATCGAGCTTGACCGCCCCTGGCTTGTAGACGCCGTGGACGTTCCCGAACACCGCCGCGAGCAGGTAGCGACCCCGATCGAAGGTGCCCAGGACCTCCGAAACCCTCACCATGTCCTCGGGGGAGGTGTAAAGCTTGGAACGGTCAACGCCCTCGTGGTCGGTGGCGTCTTCCACCCCTCCCACGATGCCTATCTCCAGCTCCAGGATGATGTCGAGGGCGGCGCACTCGTCGAGGAGTTCGGAGGCCAGGGCGAGGTTCTCCTCCATGGGGAGGGTCGAGGCGTCGAGCATGTGGCTCTGGAACAATGGTCCCTCGCCCCGCTCTCGGCGCAGCCGGGACAGCTCGAGCAGCGGGCGGATGAACCCGTCCACACGGTCGGGGGGACAGTGGTCGGTGTGGAGCGCCACGGTGATCGGGTACTGGTCGGCCACCACGTAGGCGAACTCAGCCAGGGCATGCGCTCCGAGGGCCATGTTCTTGTGCGATTGCCCGGAGGCGAACTCGCCCCCTCCGTAGGAGACCTGGACGATTCCGTCCGACTCCGCTTCGCTGAATCCCTCCAAGGCGGCCAGAAGGGTCGTAGAGGAGGTGAAGTTGATGGCCGGCAGGGCGTACTTTCCGTCGCGGGCAGCATCGAGCATCGCCCGGTATCTCTCAGGTGTAGCGATAGGCAACGCAAACCCTCCTGTGGTTACGTTTATGGTGTCACCAAGGTAGTCGTTCCTGTTTCCCGACTCGCTGTCAGCTTGGTTTCCCGATAGTTTCGCCGCCACGATGGCCCATAGCGTCGAGCCCGACTCAGACCGGCGCCTGAAGAGTCCGCTCCTGAGGGGTGTGTTCCTGGTCCTCGGGCTGATCACCCTGGCCTTGATTCCCCTCAGCTATTTGCCTGGAATCCCAACCTTCGATCTGATAATTCTCTCTGCCTTTTTCTTCTCGCTGTCCTCGGAGCGGATGCACGATTGGATGCTCAACCATCGCTACTTCGGGCGGGTCATCAAGGGATACCGCGACCGCGGCTTGACGAAACGGATGAAGTGGACGGCGGCCGTGGCCATAGTCCTCTCCCTGGCCCTCTCAGGGGTGTTCCTGGTGGACATCCTCTGGATACGCATCCTGCTCGTCCTCGTGGGGATCTACGCCGTCGGGTTCGTCTTCAGCCGCCCCACATGGCGAGCCGAGGACTGACGGTACGGCTGACCGGCTCGTAGCTGCACGGCTGTATCCGCATTCTGGCTAGCTTGCCGGGGATGAATCCGATCTCCCGGACCCGTGTCGGTGTGATTGCCCTGGGGACGATGGCCGTCGCCACCTTCCCCCTGGCCGCTTACAGCGTGCTGGCGGCGGACCTGATCGACGAGTTCGGGATCCTGCGCAGTCAGGTGGGTTTGCTGATCACAGCCAACAGCCTGGTCGGTGCCCTCAGCTCACCCTTCTTCGGTCACCTGACCGACCGGGTCGGCGCGGTGCAGGCCACCCGGGGTACCTTCATCGTAGCGGCCGCCACCTTGGTGGGGATGGCACTGGCTCCCGCCTATGGAGTACTTGTCCTGGTGGCCTTGACCGCCGGGCTCGCCAACGGCTGGGGCAACCCGGCGACCAATGCCCTGATCGTGGAGAACCTTCCTCCTGGCGGCAGAGGGGTGGTCACCGGAATCAAACAGTCCGGCGTTCAGGTGGGCATCTTCCTGGCCGGCTTGACCCTTCCGGCTCTCGCCTCCCTGTGGGATTGGCGGCTCGCGGTGGCGCTCTTCGTTGTCGTCCCTCTCGTGGGGTTCGCCATCACCTCGGGCCTCCCCCGAAGAGACGAAGTTCATCGGGGAGGGGCGGACGGGGACTCCGGTGGCCTGCCGTCTTCAGTCAAGTGGCTGGCCGTCTACGGGACGATCTCGGGCATGGCCACATCTTCGA